>CAKZMU010000032.1 GCA_937129145.1 uncultured Lacinutrix sp.
TTCATTCCCTAATGAGAAACAAAATCATGGCGGGGTCTCGATTTAATATTGTCCTCTTTTAATCAATGGAGAACAAGTAGAAAGTAGAAGGTAAAAAGTACTTTCTACCATTGTTCATTGTTAGTTGTTCACTATTAGTTATTCATTGAATGATAAAGTCCCTTTCAATTCCCCAAAAACCTACGCCTTCGGGATGGGTTTCTATTCCACCGCTGACGACTTCATGGTATTCGAGTTCCTTTTGAACGGGTTTATTCATAACAGCGTCTCGGATGAGAAAGACATCGCCTGCATAGACTGTATCTATAATGCTGTTCAGAGACTCATTGTCCTCAACGAGCCATTCTACAGCTTCCATACTTCCATATTGCTCTATGGCAATATCAAATAAGGACTGCTTATGTTTAGCGACTATCTTATTCATAATGAGCGTGGATTTGTATTTGATTATTGATAATAGCAACCTCAATTCCCAAGAGTTTATCTGCGGTTAAGTTTCTATATACCTCCGTCGTCAATCGCTCCAAATCTTTGGGATTTCCTCTCGTGAATTTTCCCGCCTCTGCACCCCGTGCAGGACTGAATTTTTGCCAACCCTTATTGAAGACAACCAAGTCTTCAATATGCTCACTATCACTTTCTTCAATCTCAATAAAGAACTGCGCTCCTTTTTTTATTTGAATAATGTCTTTCATAGTATTTATAGTTTATAGCTCTTAGATATTAGAGCTTAGAAATTTGTATCTAGTATCTAAGCTCTAGTTTCTAATTACTGTTTTACATCCGTGTTTTCCAAATCGCTCTGCATGGTCAATGGAAGTGCAGGAATTAAAGGAGGACTCGTAGGGCTTGTTAAACTCGTCAGCGTATGGGTATGGCTGTTAAACAATGACTCCAAATTATTGAGTCTCGCTAAGACTCCCTGTAAGAGAACCAACCCCCCTAAACTGCCTCCGTTGAGTTTGATAGTATTAGAATCAATTTCTATTTTAGAGCCTCCGTTTTTTAACTCGATAAGGTCTTTGGTTTGTTTGATACTACTATCCTCAATTTCAGATAGAAAATGGCTCTTATCGATGGAGATATTGAAATCCCCTATTATGATAAGGAGCTTTTCAATCTGTGAAGCGGACAACAAAAAAGCGTCCTTATTCCCATCTGCAAAACCCACTACAACGGCGGATTCTTCTTTTGGGACAACTAAAAAATGACCCTCCGATTCAAAAAAAGCATTCAAGCTGACATCGGGAAAGTCATCCTCTCCATCTCGAAAGAAACTAAATGTCCCCTTCGATTCGTCAATATCCTTTGCTATTCCTTTAGAGATATTCATATAACCAATCTCGGTGGATTGCTTTCGGATAAGACCTTGTAAATGTTCTCTTAACTGTTCTTTCATGTTTTCTTAGTAGTTAGTTTCTAAATTCTAGCTGCTATTATCTAATATCTTCTTTGATATTTCATTTTCCCTTCGATATCCGTTTTTAGAAAATCGAATGGTCAATTTGTCAATGAAGTATTTCCCTTGTTTATCGGGATACTCTTCTGATTGAATTTCCAATGCTTGACCGCATTCTGTTAGTGGAAATCCAAAGCCTGTAATCGTTCCCTTATAGCCTGCAAATTTTCGTTTTTGATACTCGGCTTTGGCAATGGTCAGTAGTTCTGATTCCGATTCGATATAGGCAAAATGCAAGGTGCGGAGCGGAGCGTCCTTCGCTCCCCATTCTACTTGCAATCGCTTACCATTTTTCAAAGTAGAAACCGCTCGAAGTCGTTGTTCTTTTTTCTCCGAAACGATGTATTTCAAATCGTTCTTAGCGACGTTCCTTTCCAAGTGATAAACTTTGGTATCTGAACTTAAAAGTGAGTAGTTCCATCGACTTCTTAGAATGCCCTCTCTGAAATAGAAATCCACAGGGAAGTTTTCTTTCAGATGACTCAGCACCTCATAGACCGATGTCCCCGATGGAATGCGATAATTCTGAACTTCAAAATCATAGTCGATATCGACTTCTTTACCCGACATGATATCCCGAACCAACTGCGAGAGCTGCACTTTTTTATAGTGTTTAGGCTCTAAGCTCATTTTGCGGAGCTTGTACATTTCGTCCTCGCATTCAATGGAAACAAGGTCTTGATTGCTGATGTTTTTGACATAGCCTGTAAATTCCGTAAAGACCTGTTCATTATACCCTAGGTCTATCCGAATTTCATCACCTATGCTGAGAATATCTAAAAGAGATTCCTTTGTTTCCAATGCTGCGATATGGCGTGGAATTTGCAAGGTCGCTGTATCAGACAAGCTCTGTACCGAACGGTTAATAACAACCGAATGAACAGCATTAAGCAAAACCCGCCCAATCTCAACCTTTGCTTCTAAGACATATACATCAGCCATAGATTAAGGTTTCAAAGTAAATGACAAGGGTTCAACACTCTTTGCCCTCAGTTCAAAACGAACCGTGTCGGGAAAGCCAATGAAAGGTGCTATATTCACAGATAGGATATAGATTTCAGTGATTCCTAAATCTTGAAATAATTCTCCTGTAACTTTGGCTGTTTTCTGTATTTCAAAGAACGCTCTTAATCGCTTGATTTGTTTTTTAGGGTATTGCTGACTTTTAGTATCGACTAGCAAGCCCTGTATATGGATTTCATAACCCATCGTATTCCACCCTTCAATAACTTCTCCTAATCCATTGACTGACGTCGTTACAATGGATTTCCTTCTCGCAAATTTGACTATGGGCGTTAGCGATATGATGTCATCAGAGATATACTTGTTTTCGGGTACATTTTTCCCTCCGAAATAGAATATCTCTTTGTCCATACGACAATAGAAGTCTGCGAAATTCTGCCCTCTAGGGACAAAGGTTTTCATGGTGGAAACTTCGCTGCCGTCATTGGAGGCGGTCAGCGAGTTTCTCTGATTAATGAGAAGTTGTAGAGCCATAGCCTGTGATTGCTTTAATGTGAATGAGGTATTCGATTTGCGCCCATTTCTCTAGCCAAACATCCTCTTCCAAATTTTCGGGGAATGGGATTTGACAGTAGAACATGATGAGTGCATTTCGCTTTCTGATTTCATTACCAATATCCGTTTGGTCTTTAAAGTCGATTTGCGGATATTGGTTTAGTCGTTTTTTATTTCAAACGAACCAATCGGCATCAACGAGGCTATTGCTAGACCAGTAGCGATAAAGAATTCATCATCGGCATTGACCTCATCATGCTTATCTAAAAGACATTTAGAGATAATTAATTTGTATGCCTTCAATGCATCTTTATCTATCCAAACCATGTAATCTGATAATGCCTTTCGGTCAGGCTTTTGGATATGTACGGCTAAGTTTTCGCCATCGGCATTAGAGAGTACAATAAGTTTTACCTTCCCTTCTCCATGCTTGGCTTCAAAGTCTTTCAGTACATTGGGTGTTTGATTTTCAATTTTTGGTGTTTCCATAACTTTAGTATTTAAGTTTACAGTAGTCAGTAATCAGTACCTCCTACATTGTTCATTGTTAGTTATTCATTGTCCCCTGTTAACTGTTCGTTATTCATTGTCTAAGGGTGTTCCTTCTTATAGTTGTCGAATTCCTTTTTTAGCGTATTGTAACGCTCTTGCCAATACTTTTTGGTTTCTTCCAACTTGTTTCTTAGGTTTTCAATTTCTTTAGAGTTCTCCGTTAATTTTTTATCAAATCGTTGCTCGACATCATCGAGTAGTCTTTGATAAAAAGTGACGGATTTTTCCATATTATCAAGCTCATAGGATTTGATTTCTGCTCGGTGTTTTTTCCTATTCATAAGATTGGTTATGTACATTCCAAACAGTCCTAAAAAAGCTGTGATAAGTTCTCCTATATAATCCATTAGTAGTGTTTTCATAATATTCTAATTACTAATGAACAGATAACAATTAACAATGACGATTATTCGTTTTTCATTGTTAGTTCTTAATTATTCATTGTTCACTGTTTAGTTATTCATTCTCTGAGATATGCAGTACAAAGAGTTCAAAACTCTTTTTGCTATTCATATCCGAAACTGACCGTCCGCTGTTCGTAAATTTTGCAATAATGATATCCGTAACCATTGGAGATAAGCTGCCCTCAACGCTTGGGTTGTACTGACAGACAATGGGAAAGGGTTCGATATCTATCATTCGCTTTCCCTTATGCGCATTTTGAATAGCAACGACATCAATCATATTGATTTCTATCGTAGAACTGTATTCATCTTTACCCATTGAGTAGGAGCGGGGTTCTCTCGTTCCCGTTCCGTAATTGGCTTGATGTTCTCTTTTGATTTCATATTCAATAGACTCTGCATAGATATCGTCAATACCTAGCATAGAGACTTTGACATCTGCTATATCATAAGCAATTTTATTTTTCGTGAGTGTTCCCATTTCATAGTATTTAGTAGTTAGTAATCAGTAGTCAGTATAAAGTGGTCGGTTCATTCAGTACTAAGCACTGATAACTGTTCACTGTCAACTGACAACTATATAATATTGACAAGGTTGATATTTCCTTTAATGATTCCAATCACGCCTTCCGACACGATTTTGATATATTCTATTTCCAGTATTTTATCTCCCGTTTGCAGATTGCTTTCGGGATTGATTTTCACTTTGCGTCCGCTAATCTCATTGCCCATTATATCGATGGCTTGTTCGCATTCCTTTTCCAATATGGCAATCGTAGAACTAGGTAGCGTTCCCTTTGAGGGATTCAGCTTATAGTTCCCTTTGAGTTTTCCAATCAGATGTTTGCGAACGATTCGCAGGGCTTTGTTTAGGGTTCTCCCTTTTTGAATACTAGCTGCATTCATATTGCCCTTAACATCTAAAACCTCTTTAGCAAGGGTGGGGTCATCATTCCAATAGACCCCGACATAATCGCCGTATTCTATGGGGAATATATACCCCTTTTTACCCAAGACTTTTAAATC
>CAKZMU010000033.1 GCA_937129145.1 uncultured Lacinutrix sp.
AATTTCCTCAAGCCGAAAAGGTTTTTTGACGCCACTACGCTTCGTTTTGTTGAAAACCACCATGATGACCTCCTTTTCGATTGGTCATCACGGTTGTAGTTGGAAGGATTTTGGACAAGAGCTTCTTAGCTGATTGTTATGAAATCCACCCTTCAGATAATTTTTCGTATCTTAAAATACGGTGATCACGGTTTACTAGAAGTGGTCATTTTGCGCAGTTATGTACATAAACGAGCATTGAATCGACCAATTTTCCTTATACAGTACTAGCATGAGATTGGACTGCCCAGACTCCAATAGACATTTTATTTAGTCAGAAGCCACCTAGCGGTATGCTCATCAGTAACAAGCCCATTAATCCATTTACCTTTAAGAGCAGCTAATATAGCTTTTCGTTTGTCTTCCCCCCCTGAAATTGCAATTCTAGGGCAAGGGTTTCTACGAATATCGTAGCTAGTTACTAATGAGTTGATTTTACATTTAACAACGTTGCCATCGGAATCTATAAACCTTCCTAGTATTTCTCCAACAGATCCAAGTTTTTCGAGTTCGTTACCTTGCTCATTAGTAATAAAACCATCTTTAACGATTGGACTTGTTTTGCCTAGAGAGCCTATACCCGTGAAAATAACATCTGCTTTATCTGCTATTGATATGACACTTTCGAATACTCTATTTCCATTGCACACACTGAATTCATCTGGTGTAGAAGCATATCTTGGAGTAGGCAATTGGTAGTAATTTGCAGTGATGTTTCGAGCAAGAATCAAAGGTACATCGTCGTAGTAATTGCATTGACCTGAAGATGACATGGCACTTATTAGTGCGACACATTTACTATCAGGGCTTCTAAAATTAATGTGATTCACAGTTTTTTTAAGAGTCTTACCAGAGCCAATACCTATAATTTGGCCTGTATAACCCTTGATATATTTAGATACGACTTGAAACCCACCAAACGCGAGACTATCAAGAAGCGACTCTTCGGAGTCGTCAGGCACCACACTACATTCTATTAACTGATACTTTTCTTTAATTAACTCCGCATAGTCTAGACAACTTGCTATAGGGTGATTAATTCCGATAGATACTATGCCTTCATCTTTCGCAGACGCAATTAGGCGCTGAACAACGGGTCTAGATACATTTAGTTTTGAAGCGATTTCATTTTGATTATTGCCTAAAACATAGTACATCCAGGCTGCTCGAACCATCTGATCAGATTTCAAATTAATTTCTTTCACGATTATTTCCTTGTTACAGCCAGGTAGCGCGATTTTATAGCTTTCTATTGTTCGTTTGTATTCTCTCTTTTTACCTGTGTTTTGACAACTCTTAGCTACAATAATTTAAAATTGAATAATTGCTCTCGTGTTGGTCATTTATGTATTTGTGATCAATAGCTCTTTTATTGATCGATTAGATCTATAGCATAGCCGTAAATCAAATCCAAAGAGGAAAGTGAAATGGAAAATAAATACACATGGCTACACATTGGGTTAGGGTCTTTTCATCGAGCACATCAAGCTTGGTATCTACATAAATTGATTGAGTCTGGTAACCAGGCTTGGAGTATTGCTGCGGGAAATATTCGTGATGATGCTGAAGATGTAGCGAATGCTATTGCTGAACAAGGTGGCAAGTATGTATTGGAAACTATTAGTCCTAAAGGCGAGTGTAAATATGAGCAAATTACTTCTATTCGTAAGATTTTGCCTTGGCAGGAAAATCTAGTACCGCTGATTGAAGAAGGAGCGTTAGCTAAAACAAAAGTTATAGCATTCACAGTTACTGAGGGTGGTTATTATCTAGATACGAGCCACAAGCTGGATGTGAAAAATCCTGCGGTTTCTGCTGATCTTAGCGGTGAAAATCAGACGATTTATGGCACGATTACCAAAATTCTCGACCAGCGTATGAACCAAAATAGGGGTTCAGTAACTTTACTTAATTGTGACAACGTCCGTCATAACGGTGAGCGCTTCCATGATGGATTAGTGGAATTTATTACCTTACTAGGCAAGTCAGAACTTCTGACATGGATGAAGTCAAATATAGCCTGCCCAAATACCATGGTTGATCGAATAACCCCTCGTCCATCAACTGACTTATCTGCTCGCATTAAAGAGAAAACGGGGATTGATGATAAGGCTCCAGTAATGGGGGAAACTTTTATTCAATGGGTTGTGGAGGATGGGTTTATCGATGTTCGTCCCGACTTGGAAGCGGTTGGGGTCGAGTTGGTAGCATCGGTAGTACCATACGAAGAAGCGAAAATTCGAATTCTCAATTCTTCTCATAGTTGTATAGCTTGGGCAGGAACATTAGTCGGTCAACAATTCATTCATGAGAGTACTTTAACGGATTACATCTATCAAATCGCTCACAACTATGTAACTCAGGATGTTATTCCATGCTTGAGAGATAATGGAATAGACTTAGATACTTACCGTGATGTTGTGCTCGAACGTTTCACTAATCCATATATTGAAGACACCAATCAGCGTGTTGCCGCAGATGGGTTTTCAAAAATACCCGCAATGATTACACCTACAATGATTGAATGCTATCAGCGAGGCGTTTCTCCAGAGGCAACGGCTATGTTACCAGCCCTTTTCTTTGTGTTTATGGAGCAATGGCACAACGACAATCTCCCATACGAATATCAAGACGGCATCCTGAACGAAAAAGCAGTTCATGACATGTTTAGTTGTGAAGACCCGATTCATATTTACGCGACCGATCCAGCTCTATTTGGTGAATTAGCTGATATGGCTGAGTTTGAACAATTATTGCGTAGAAAAATTAAATCTGTTTACCCACTAATTGGATAGGAAATTAGTATGTATTTAGGAATCGACTTAGGTACTTCAGAAGTTAAAGCTCTGATAATTGATGAGAATGGTGAAACTGTAGCAACTCATAGTGCTCCTTTAACAATCCAGAGACCACAAATTAGTTGGTCAGAACAATCTCCTGAAGAATGGTGGGATGTAACCAATTATCTAATTGCTGCGTTACAAGAAAAGTGTGGTGACAATTGGCATGCAATAAAATCGATTGGCTTATCAGGTCAGATGCATGGGGCGGTGTTGCTCGGAGAATCAGGAAAGACCTTACGTCCAGCTATTCTATGGAATGATACGCGCTGTGCTCAAGAGTGTGTAGAGTTCGAAGAAGTTGCTCCACAACTTCATAGTATAGCTGGTAATTTAGCAATGCCAGGATTTACTGCTCCAAAGCTTTTGTGGGTTCAAAAGCATGAGCCAGAAATATTTTCTAAGCTTAAAACTGTTTTGTTACCCAAAGACTATCTGCGTTTCAAGATGACAGATCGCAAGGTTTCGGATATGTCTGATGCTGCGGGTACTTTGTGGCTAGATGTTGAGAAGCGAGATTGGTCAGACTTACTTCTCGACAAATGTCAGTTAGACCGTAGCTATATGCCAGAGTTAGTGGAAGGTAGTGAGATTTCGGCAACATTATCGAAAGAAGTTGCGGAAGCTTGGGGGTTAAGCCCTTCGGTTATTGTTGCTGGAGGTGGCGGCGACAACGCGGTTAGTGCTATCGGCGTTGGCGCAGTGAATCCAGGTGATGCTTTTATTTCACTCGGAACATCAGGAGTACTTTTTGTTGTAAATGAAAAGTACAGCCCAGCTCCCGAGTCAGCAGTACATGCATTCTGTCATGCGTTACCAAATCGATGGCATCAGATGAGTGTAATGTTAAGTGCAGCCAGTTGTTTGCAATGGTATTGCCGCATCATTGGTGTTACTGAAGCTGACTTATTAATGGAAATTGAGCAATTAAGTCTTGAACAGAAAAACAATGCTCCTCTATTTCTTCCTTATTTATCGGGTGAGAGAACTCCTCATAATGACCCGAATGCGACAGGTATTTTCCACGGTATGAATCATAGCTCGAATCGGGCTGTCCTTGGTTACTCCATCATAGAAGGAGTTAGTTTTGGTATTGCTGACGGTTTGGGATCTTTAACTAAAACTGGGACTGATATTCGAGAGTGTTCTTTAGTCGGAGGGGGAGCACGTAGCCAGTTTTGGGCGCAACTACTGTCAGACATTTTAGGGTTACCAATTCTAACGCATAAAGGTGGAGAAACAGGCGGTGCGTTAGGTGCTGCTCGTTTGGGTTGCTTAGCTATTGGAGGAGATGAAACCGAAGTTTGTAAGAAGCCTGAAATACATAAAATATTCAAACCAAATAATAATTATCAAACGTATCTAATGACAAGGTACAAACAATTCCAAGAACTCTATTTTAACGATTTAACATTTCGAAACAAATAGTCAAACAGCAACTTTAGCGCCTGAGCAACGCTTAGGCGCTAATGCATCTTTATATCCCACGAACAGCGAGGCAGTTATGGGAAACGTAAGTAAACAATGGTTGGGATTGCCACTTAATCTCGTATGGGGTTACGTAGCAATAGCCGTATTTATGACAGGTGATGGTTTTGAATTAGCATTTCTGTCACGCTATATAACTGAACTTGGATTCACTCCTGCTCAGTCTTCTATAGCATTTACCGTATATGGGTTTTCCGCTGCACTTGCTGCATGGGTATCAGGGGTTGTAGCCGAAATATATACACCACAAAAGACGATGCGAGTTGGCTTTATCATGTGGTGTCTGTTCCACGTTCTATTTTTGCTGTTTGGTTTAGGTGAGTCAAATTACGCACTAATTATTCTTTTTTACGGTATCCGTGGTTTCGCATATCCTCTCTTTTTATACTCATTTATTGTTGTAATTGTCCATAATGTTCGAAGTGACGGTGTGAGTTCAGCCCTTGGTTGGTTCTGGACGGTTTATTCAATTGGTATTGGTGTTGCAGGTAGTTACATTCCTAGCTTTACCATCCCTTTAATTGGGGAGATGGGAACCTTGTGGCTAGCTTTGGCATTTAGCGGAGTTGGTGGTCTTATTGCAATGGTTGCTTTGCGCAAAGTAAGAACACCTACGCGAATGCAGTCTTTATCCAACAAAGAAAAGCTTACCGAATTGAGTAGAGCAGTAACGCTACTTTATTCTAACAGAAATGTATTACTCTCAAGCTTCGTTCGTATTATCAATACATTATCTTTGTTTGGCTTCGCCGTAATCATGCCGATGATGTTCGTTGACGAACTAGGTTTTACAACATCCGAATGGCTACAAGTATGGGCTGTGTTCTTCTTCACGACTATATTTTCTAATGTTTTCTGGGGTGTAATGGGCGAGAAACTTGGATGGATGAAAGTTGTTCGCTGGTTTGGGTGTATTGGTATGGCATTGTCTAGTCTTGCGTTCTACTACATTCCACAATATTACGGTCATAATTTTTATATGGCACTAATACCAGCTATTGCTTTAGGAACGTTTGTTGCTGCATTTGTCCCTATGGCGGCAGTATTTCCAGCGCTTGAACCAAATCATAAAGGAGCTGCGATTTCGGTATATAACTTGTCAGCGGGGCTGTCTAACTTTTTTGCACCAGCAATTGCGGTAATTCTATTGCCGTACTTTAGCACAATAGGTGTGGTTGTTGCGTATACCGCTCTATATCTTGTAGCCTTTGTTCTGACCTATTACATTAAGGTTGAACAACCAGGTTTTGGTGCTAATGAACCGACCGAAGAAGATGCCGTTGCTATCTAATTAAAACGTAATAAGGGCATGGTTAATCTAACTATGCCCATTCTGGTTAAGAGAATATAGTGTGAATAAGAAAGTAATTATTTTTGATATGGATGGTGTCATTATTGACTCTGAACCCCTTTGGCAAGCTGCTCAGCACCAATCATTATTTGCTTTTGGAGTAGAAATAACTCCAGAAGATTGTGAACGCGAAACTATGGGTAAACGCATCGATGAAATCGCAAGTATCTGGTGTAATTTATTTCAGTTAGAAGTCAATCCAACAGTTTTAGCTGAAGGTATATTAAGAAATGTTTGTCGCCAAATAATAAGCAAGGGAACAGCAAATGTGGGGCTTTATGAGCTATTAAATTTTTTGCGAGATACAGGTTATCAAATTGGGTTAGCAACATCGTCAAACCACTCAGTAATCGACGCAGTATTTAGTAAGCTGCAACTTTGGGAATATTTTGATGTAATCTGTAGTGCTGAAGATGAAAACTTTGGGAAGCCTAGCCCAGATGTTTACTTAACTGCTGCAAAAAGGTTAGGAGTTAAGCCAGGTGGATGTCTGGTTATAGAAGATAGTTTAAATGGATTAATGTCGGCAAATTCTGCTTCAATGAAAACGTACCTTGTCTCACCTT
>CAKZMU010000034.1 GCA_937129145.1 uncultured Lacinutrix sp.
CTTTTGAGATAAGCAATACGTAAGAAATCCGTCTATGTGTATGATAGGAATATCAAAACTTTCAGCCATTGTTTTCTTTGAAAACTTAGTAATGATTTCTTTCTCCATTTCCATGTCTTCATCGCGAGCAACCATTTCTTCTAATGCTTTAGTTCTACCCGAAAACTTGTTCATGACCTTATGGGTATTTATAATTACAGTTACTGTAGCATAACCAAGAATCTCAAGCAGTTTTCCTTGGTCTTCAATTGTTGCGAGCCGAATGTATTTACCCCTATCTGCCTCTAAGAGTAAGCGTTCACTTTGGGTCATTTTTTCAACATTGGCATTTGGCAAACCCAAAGATGATGCAGTAACCACGGGTTTAATTCCAAGCCTTTCAATATCTAGGTCTATTTTACCCGTTAGATTATATGGTGTAACTACAACTTCATTTAAATTGATAACGTTCTCTACAAGGTTTATGACAACAAAATTATTATTAAAAATTTCATCTGTAATAACAATTTCCTTTGTTAGATATTGAACTGCTGTAAATCGAAGTGAATCCCTCAATTTAACCTCAATAGAAAACACCCCTAAAGAATCAGTAATGGTTGATTTTTTAGAATTTAGGTTGACAATTAAAATATTGGAAACATCATTTTTAGCGCTTTTAACCCTGCCATTTAATAAGCGCTCATTTTCTTGACTAAACCCAGTAGATGAGGTCAACGCAATTAAAACTAGTAGTAAAAACCTTAAAGATTGCTGCAATAGTTGTATTTTAAAATTTGATATGAAATTCTTTTTTAAATACTATAGTTAGCCCCTTAGCTATGAACTCTATGAGAGCAAACTAGCGTTTACTTTCCGCCACGCACATAGCCAAATCTTTTTATTTTGATTTAATTTTTGTTGTCTAAAGCAAAATCCCAAAGATTTTGCGACCTCATAAATATACACAGACCTTTCGTTTAAGCCCGAAGCCCGTATTGTTTATAGGTTGTGTTGGCATTAGTTTTTTATTCCGTTATATACATTCGGGTTATGTTTCTCCATATAAAATTCGGGATTAAGTATTTCTGTAAAACCAAACTTTTTATAAAGCCATTCAGCTGTATCAGTTAATAAGATCCAGCGCCTTAATCCTTGAAGATTTGGATGTCCCATTATTTCATTTATCAGCCATTTGCTTAATCCCTTTCCTCTATATTCCTTTAAAACATAAACATCTCCTAAATATGCAATAGTTGAATAGTCTGAAATTATTCTAGCAAAGCCAATTTGCTTGTTTTCGTAATAAAGCCCAAAATTCAAAGAGTTTTCAATTGATGTTTTCAAAGTATTGATTGGAATTCCATTAGCCCAATCCGTTTCGTTTGCAAGGAATTTGTGAATGCTCAAAATATCTAATTTATCTTTGTCGGTTGAAATGGTATATTCATTTCTATGAGCTTCTCTAATTTTCATTTCATTTTTCGTAATTAATGCCAACGGTTAGTATAAAAGCAGTAGCGGATTTAAATGCACTTACTTTTCGGATAGCAAGGTAATTAATTAAATGCAAAAACGGTTTGAGTATACACCCAAACCGCTATTGCTTTTATACATTGTTGTAAGTAGTTTTTACTTCAATTCTTTCAGCAAGGTATTGGCTGCAAGTTTACCCAATTCGTTAGAGGCTAATGGACTGGAACCTGTAATTAGCTTCCTATCTACACAAACAGTTTTATCCATTTTGGTATTCATAAGATTAGCTCCAAGACTTTTTAACTTTTCACTTAACCCATAAGGCATTTGTCCTGGTAAATAACCTACCATAGGAGTCTTTTTATCCACTGAATCTGGGAATACTGCCATGTTGTATCCTTCGTATATGAATTTCTGATTATTAAGAGTAGTTGATAAGAATGAACCAGGTCCATGACATAGACTTATTGTAAACAGGTCATTTTCATGTGCCCAATTTAATATTTTGCTCACATTTACATCTTCAGGAATTCCAATCATAGCTCCATGACCTCCTGGAACAAATACAGCCGCATATGATTCCGTTTTAGTAAATGAAGTATCAATAAAATCGCTAAGTTTATTTGGCTTTTCAAAACTAGATTTGTGTTCCTCGTAAATGGCTTTTACTTCTTCATCTTCTGAGGGATACGCCCACATTTCGAATACGACTGGTTTTCCTGTTGGGGTAGCTATTTCAAACTCAAAACCAGCATTTCTTAGATGTAACATTGGTAACAAGGCTTCTACTGGATGGTTTCCTGTAGAAAACATTTTACCATTTTTCATTTCCAAGTTTTTCTGCTCAGTAAATATCACCAAGATTTTTGACTTTTTCCCTTTGTATTTTTCGTAGGAAATATTTTCAAAATCAGTTTTAGCAGACACACTCATTTTTAACGCCATTTTTGAAGGACTATATGAACCGTCTGATTCTAATTTTGGGGCGATACCGAATAATTTCTTTAACATAACTGTGTTTTTTAATTTATCTTGATTACTATTTTTCCTTTTGCTCTTCCTGATGCAAGGTGCGTGAATGCATCAACACCCTCTGAAAATGGATACACTTTATCAATAATTGGTTTGATTTTTTCATCTTCAACCAATGATTTAATTTCATTTAAATGTGCACCATTTGGATGCATGAAGATGAATTTGTACTCAGCGTTTTTTTCACTGCTTGCGTTAGCCAATTCTTCTGGTAATATATAATCGGCCATGCCGAACATTTTCGCACTCGCTTCATCCAAAGGACCAACAACACTAACCACTATTCCACCTGTTTTGACAACTTCAAAAGATTCAAGAGAATAGTTTTGGCCAAGTGTATCAAATACGATATCTACATCTTTGGCTATGCTTTTGTAATCTTCAGTTTTGTAATCAATTACGCGATCTGCACCCAACTCTTTAACCCATTGTACATTACTTGTGCTTGTTGTGGTATAAACATAAGCTCCTTTAGCTTTGGCATACTGAATAGCAAAACTTCCAACACCTCCAGAACCAGCATGAATAAGAACTTTATCGTTCTCTTTTATACCTGCGTACTTCAAAGATTGTAAAGCCGTAAGTCCTGCTAATGGCAAACTTGCCGCTTCTTCGAAAGAAATGTTACCAGGTTTTTTTGAAACAGCGTCACTAGTTACAGCAACAAATTCAGCCAAAGTGCCCATTTGTTCTTGCGGAACTCTTGAATAAACCAAGTCTCCAATTTCAAAATTGCTTACTTCATTCCCTTTTTCTACAACAATTCCGCTTACGTCATAAGCAGAAGAACTTGGTAACGGTATTGGGAGCATACCTTGCAAGTTTCCGAGGATAATACTTTTGTCTATTGGGTTGATGGCAGCAGCCTTAACCTCAATAAGTACATCATTTGTTTGTACTGTCGGTTTGCTAACTTCATTAAAGGCTAAACTGTCTTTAATTTCACCATATTTTATTATTTGTAATGCTTTCATATCTGTATCGATTTATTTGATTATTAATTCGATACAAATGTAGCGTGGACATTCCGTGAAAAATTTACCCTATGGTAAGAAAGCTATTTTTTTACTTTTTCTACCCGAATACGACTCAAGCTTTGTTGGGTGATACCTAGATAGGATGCGATATGAAAATTTCGAGTATGCTGTTCTATGTCGGGAAATTGCTTTAAGAATAAATCATACCTCTCGGCAGCACTTAATTGTAGTTGATTCAAGATACGTTTGTGCAAACTAACTACATGGCGCTCTAAGTTATGTCTTTGATAAGATTCGAATTCAGGAAAACGTTCATGAATTCCATCTAGTTCTTTGGCGTTGAATTCTATAACTGTTGATTCGGTAAGACATTCTACTGTTAGTGTTGCGAGCTCATCAGTATGAATAGCTATATAATCGCTTATCCACCAATCTTTAATTGCAAATTGCAACGTATGTTCTTTCCCGTTTTTGTCAATACAATATGATCTTAAACAACCTGATGTGACAAAGAATGTCTTCTTTACAATTTGTCCTTGACGGATTAAGACTTCTCCTTTAGGAAGTGTTTTTACTTTCGAAATGGAATAAAGAAATTCTTCAGCCTCCG
>CAKZMU010000035.1 GCA_937129145.1 uncultured Lacinutrix sp.
ATCATTACTAACGAGCGTCTTAGCCCTAGCGGGCTAAATGGCATTCGAGGCGTGTGAGATGACGGCTTTGCCGTTCATAGCAAGGTGTACCTTTGTATATACAAACTCGCTAAAGCTGTTCGTCTATCCAAAGGTAAACCTTGCCAAATTGATAAAAAAATCGAAGAGTTGATGTCACTTCGAGCGCTTAAGTAATCAATCATGCGTCTGTAGTCGACGACGGATTGAGTGAGCATGTTCGCGAATCTCACACCCCAACCTTTCTGGAATACCATCTCATCGACATCAAGATTTTTAGGTAATGGCAGTTCGTAAGCTCGTAAAGCGTGAACAGACAGTGCAACCAACCTTGATTTTACCGATTGATAGTCTAGTTTTAGAGGTTTTTTACTTCGAAAGAGACTTTTCAAAAGCTGGAATTTTTGCTTTGCGGAGGAATATGTAACATTAGTCAAGGTAGCGCCTTGACCTTGATTAGTCGATATATCACCTACCGCCCCTCCCCCCTGACCCGTGAAGGGAGGGGGGAGGGGGAGAGATAGGGAAGTAGGAGGGGTAATTTTTACCTTCTTTTTCTCTTTATCGAAGAAGGCATTACTATAAGAAAGCTTCCTAGCAGTTCGACCTGACGTTCTATTAAATTGAGATATCTGTTTACGTTCTAAATCAATCAAATCATGCTGTTTACAGACATGACCATAAAACTCTAAATACCTATTCTGCTGTTCGATAGGCATATAAGTAAATTCCCATTCCTTAGCAGTTGTTAGAGAGCGAACTACTAGAGGTAATAGGACTGTTTTTTCGTTTGGTTGAAAGTGGGAGTAACACGGTGTCTCATCGGTTATCTGAGACTTTTTAACACAAGTTTTTTCACCGAAAGTTAGCGTGTTTTTAGAATCGGTACTATCGCTGATGTGCCTTGTTTTTGGCGTGGGTAATGCACCAGAATCGGATAGCTCGATTTCCTTTTTTTTATTAAGTGGGTGACTGATTATTTCAGTTCGACTTGCAGCTGCAGATATTTCAACAATATCTGGTTCTATCGTAACCACATTAAGTGAACGGTTATTACTACTTTGTGAAAGGTCACATGTATTTTGTAATGAGATTTTGTTATACTGACTCATATATATTTTCTTTCTTGGTCGAAGGAATTTATCAGCCTAGTTGGTGTTTCAGCACCTCTAGGCATCTTTTTTTGCTATGGGTAGCCTATCATGGACAACAACAGGCTAGTGTAAGTAGTCTTCATTAATCTTTAAACTGAGACTCAATGCGCACACAACTAGAAGCTTAAAACCAATCGCTGTCCGCTAGGCAAGAAAGAGAACATTAGGTATTTCGGTATTTATTCCTTTGGTACTGTCCATACCTAAGTTGATGTTCTCTTTCTAGTCCATAAGCTTGTCGGATGCTTGCACGTGTAAAGGTACGCTATGCTTTCTTGCTCGTTCGCTTGGTGGCTCACTCACAGACCTTGACACTCAACCATCCATAGGACTTTTGCAAAAGCATTTTGCTTGCAGATTTATTAAAACCTCCCAAGGCTAATTGATATTAACAACAGGACTATGCTTGCATAATGTAATCATTTTTAATTAATCCTATAGTTTGTTTTAATAATGTTGATGCCATCAATATTATTTATTCTATCAATGCATTTTATTGATGTTATCAATTTTGTTGATTTAATCAGTATTATTGATACTATCAATTTACTAAACTTGCAATAGTTGACCCGCCAGAACACCCCTATGTGACTGCAACCAACTTCCCCAATCACCCCCCCAAAAGTAATCATTAATAATTGAATCAGCTCGCGAAAGCGCATCATCGGGAACCTTTTCACAACCACTAATTTCAAATAGAGGAACTATATCCAAAAAGCACTGAACTAGGTCTACACCGAACAATTCATGACTAAATGATTGTATAAGCGAATCTGGAGCAAATCTATCAGATATACCCCTATAGACACGCCTAGCTACCTTGTGAGACACATCCCTATACTTTAGTAACACCATATCCTTAAACGCTGCTAGTATTTGGTCTGACACTTTTATGTTTAATGTTATTCCTTGCATTTTTGGCGCACGATAGCGCCCCCAGAAACGACCCACATTTTCAAATCCTTCTGGTACTACTTTTTGATACTTTTTAGAAGCATAAGAACGTGCGTATCTAAAATCTGCGTATTTCATTGCGTCCATGTGTACACCATTTTTTAAGTGCTTTTCATACTCAACTGGGTCAGGATGACCAACCACTCTAGCCCAAACTTGACGACACATAATAGTAAACTTAGCCATTTGAACAGGTGTCATACCTAGACCCCAAAATAGAATATGGTAATGTGGTGCTTTCCTCTTCTGAAACTCCAAGAACCATAACCCCATGACATCTGGATAACCCTCTTTTTTAAACCACCTATCCAATGCCTTAAGATATGTATCTAAATGTTTTTTAAATAAGTCACCATCAATTCCAAGAGACTCCCATTCACCAGGTAAGGTTAGTGTTTGCATAAATGCAGGAACATAACCCATCACCTGATAGTGAAGTGTAGTTTTGATAAGCCTTTGA
>CAKZMU010000036.1 GCA_937129145.1 uncultured Lacinutrix sp.
AAAGGGAAAGCATACGTAAAATTGTACTTCATCCCCACTTTAGGGTAAAGCAACAACCGTCCTTGTTCTACATACTGCGCCATTGTGAACTCCAAAAAATTAGGAGGTATTTCCACGCCGTTATTCTCGATCCAGCTTAGTTTTAAACCTGTTTTAGATTCGGTCTGATATTCAAAACCCACATTCCAACTAAATTGTCCAGAATATTCCGCCCTTGTGGGCTGGACGGAACCTCCTGAGACATAGATAAAAATCTTTTCTTGTGGGTAGTGTTGTGGTGTTAATCCATTTATATCACATGGAAACCCTTTCTTTCCTTGAACACCTGTTTCTTGCCCAAACGCACTAGCGCAAATTGCTAGTAATATTATAAGTGCGTATTTTTTACAAATCAAATCGTTTTTCATAATCCTCCTATTTTTATCCAACGTTTATTATTTTTTTTCTTGATTGCAGCCGCAGTGATGTTTACTGTAGCTGTATCAGTAAAACTACCGTCATTGCTCGTAAATGTGATAGTTGTTGCACCTATTGCTACGGGTGTAATTTCCCCATTAGCCCCAATCGTTGCTATAAGCGCATTACTACTTGTCCAAGTACCAGTTTTATCGCTAGTATTACTAGGTGTAAAAGCAAGCGTTAATTGCCCGCTACCGTTCAAAGGCACATCTAAAGAAGATTCTACGATGTTAACCGATGTTGCAGCTACACTTCCACCAACAGCCATATTACCATCTAAATAGAACTCAATATTAAACCGAACACCGTTTGGATCTAAAGTTTTTAGCAACGCATCATCAACGGTTGTACTTAACCCGTTTGAAAGCTCCCACGTATTAGGCATACCATCACCATCGGTATCAAAACCAGCAGGTCTAGTTTGTGTTGTTTTGATTGGTATGTCATATACAGGTGGCGACATTTCATTACCATAAGTTGAGCCTGACCCATTGGCGTTTAATCCATTTTTTACATCATTAAAATACTGTAATACTTTAGCATCTGAAATATAGATTTTTGAACCATCATCATCAAGGTACATATTTGCGCCTATGCCATTAATGTTATTTTGAAGTAAGCTATCTTGTAGTACAGAATAGTTTAAAGGTGTTGACACTCTCACTCCTTTTACCATAGGAAAAGCTGTTGAACTTGTCCAAACAGAAGTTGCTGGTCTAGGTGAAGATGTGGTGTGCGACCCTGCGTCTGTAACATCGAACATTTCATATTTATTAGCGGTTGTTACACCGTCATATCTACCATCAAAGAAGTTATTATCGTCAATAAACACTTTAGTACCATCAATTACACCATCCATTACTATATTTCTACGGTTGCTTATTGTGTTAGTAGAAGCACTACCCATTTTTACATAGTTGCCTATATAATTTACAACTGATGAAGCGGACACTCTTGTAACCCTTGTTCTGAAATTATATGATATAGTATTTATAATTTCTCCCTCTGCTCCACCCGTTATATTAGGGTGTCTGTGTCGTATATGCACATACAGATTACGAATTGCAGAAACTTCACCCGCTGCTTTTGCAGTTTCATCACCACCCATTAAAGACCCCGTATCTCCCTCACCAATAATTGAGTTGCTAATCGTATGCCCAACACTTGCGGGAACACCAGACGACCCATAATGCCAAAAGTTAAATGCTTCATTGTGGCTGAAATAACTTGTACAATGGTCGATAATACCCTCATCATTATTATTAAAAGTAAGGTGTCTTTTATCTTCTACGCTGCCAGGGGGATTAGGTGGTCTCGCTTTATCTACTTCATTTGCAAAAGTGATATACCTAACTATTCCCTGTCTAGTACCGTCTTGCTGTATTTGTCCGTAACCGTGCAGAGTAATTCCTCCTGGGGCTGTTTGTCCAGCTAGGTAGTAATCTGAATGTGATGCATCCAAATTTATCATACCGTTCATTTCTATCATTCCCCCGACATCAAAAATAATAATTCTTGGGTATGTCCTAGTCATTGCCCAACGAAAAGTACCTACGGCTGGTGTTCCTTGATAATCATCTGCTAACGATGTAACGTGAATTACTTGGGTGTTAGATGCTCTAAACCCCGATGTATGTGCGCCTGAACCAACAGCACCTTCAAAAGCTGGTATTTGCGCATTCAGACTGATAGAATGAAATACTAAAATTAATATGATTGCAAATATTCTCATTAATTTACTGTTATAATTAAGCTAGATATTTCTATTGTAGAACCCGAAAGCCCAGTATCTCCACTAGCGTACACTTTTATCCGCACATTGCCTGTAGGTGTAAAAGTTACTGTACCTTCAAACCAATCAGTTCCATTGCTTCCGTAGTCAACGTTATAAGTGGCACTTGTTACGTTAGACCAGTTGACTATAAATCCATCACCAACCAGTCGCCTAGTTCTAAAGGTTGCAGTTAAAGGAACGGCTGGTAATCCAACCAAATCTATATATGCTTGTTTGTATGCATTCCCTACTGTAGTTTTAAATTCTAAAGCATAAGAATCACCAAGCACTAAATCTGTACTAGCGACTGAATTTACCGTTACACCTGATTGGTGCGCCCAATTTCCAACACCGTTTGAATCATCACCTACGGCGTCTGTACCCGTGTATTCGTTGGATGCGCCCCCGCCCGACGAATCATTTATTTGCTGTTGGCGTAGTTTATCTAAATGGACAATTCCCTGAGCATTGCCTAAGAAACCTACTAAAAGAAATATGTACAGTAATTTTTTCATCTTATTTTTCTAAAAAATAGTATTCCGTTGATGTCCCATTGTAACTAACAACCATAAACATATCTGTGCCAGTAACCCAATCAGCACCTGTGATTTTTGTTGCGCCTGTTACCGCTGGTTCTGACGTTGTGTTTATAAGAACCCTAGCAAAACCGCCTGTAACTGAATCGGTAGTTGTGTAAGTTGTTGCTGAATTAACTGTATTGTAATATCCTTGCCCATTTAAAGAAATCGCTGTTCCTGTTGACGTAAACGGCTCTAATATTGTTCTTGGGGCGTTTATTACTTTCCAAGTGTCTGTGCCAGTTTTTAGTATTGTAACCGAATGTCCGTTTTTTGATAACACTACATCCGTACCAGCAACACCGCTTAAAAAATCTATCGTAACAACATCCGTACCGTCATTTATAAAAACAATTCCAGTATTTATTGGAATAGATTCTACGGCATTAGTTGCCACGCTTAAGGTTGTTGTTCCCGTTACAAAATTCACACCATCAGCATCAGAAGCAACTACATTTCTACTTGTAGTTATTGTGGCTGGCGTAATTTCTTCTAAAGCGTCTATTTGATTTTGAATGTTAGAAGTAACTCCATTAAGCCTATCATATTCGGTTGTAGAAACATTTCCGCCGCCAATTTTATTAGCGTTAATTCCTGTTCCTATTTTAGGATCTGTTACAGCACCATTATTAATCTTTGCTGTTACTACTGCGTTGTCTGCTATTTTTGTGCTGGTTACTGCTAAATTATCTATAGTTAAGGTTGTGCCTGTGCCACCTACTGTAATATCTCCTTTGTCGCCATCCGTTCCTAGACCGTCTGCGCTTCCACCGCCCGAAATTCCTGTTAACCCTGAACCATCTCCTATGAATGCTGTTGCCGTTACTGTACCATTTACATCTAAAGCTGTGGTTGGATTATTTTTTCCTATTCCCACTCTATCGGTACTAGCATCTACAAAAATTAAATTTTGATTGTTGCTCCCCTCTACTCTAAAATCTAAATCTCCACCATCTTCATTAAAAATAGTTTCGTTGTCGGTGTCAAAAACTAAAGCGCTTCCTCTATTAGCAGTAGCATCATCTAAGAAAAATTCAAATTTACCTGTTGCATCATTTCTGTAGCCAACTGTAGCATTAAGTGTGTTATTTGTTTTAAATTGAAATGCGCCAAAATTTGTATTAGCATTTCGATCTAAAATCATAAACGCATTATTGCCATTTATTGTAATGTTGCCATTACTGTCTATGCCACCTAAATTTGTAATAGCAACATTATTAGCGTCTGCGCCTTGCGCTAATACTTCTGCTAAAGTTTGGTCGTCAGTTGAGCTTCCTCCTGTTTTCCAAGTTGTTTGCCCTAACTCTGTATCTATTAAGCTAACCACTTCTGAACCCACTAAAGGGGTTGTTGAGTTTGTTCCAAAGATTTTCCAATGAAAAAAATCTGCTGAACCGTTAGACCTGACGTCAAACGATGTGGTTGTAACATTTTCTATACCAAAAGCAATAGTTGAAATGGCGTCTTGAGATTGAACTGTTATCCTAGAGGCATCAGGAACATACCCTAAACCGTGTATTATAGTTTGCACCCCAGTTCCTGTGCCTGAATCTGTACCTGATGCTACTATTCCAAAATTAGAAGAGCTACCTCCTGTTGGATTAATCCAACTCCTAGTACCATCTGTTTGACT
>CAKZMU010000037.1 GCA_937129145.1 uncultured Lacinutrix sp.
GTATTTTGCATTTTTGACATCTCATTTTTTATTTTCTATTTTCCTTTTCAGTTCGTTCCAATGATCCAGCTCTTCCCGTAACTGTACAGGGTCATCCTCGAATAACCATCTTGCCAGCTTCTTCATTAGGCTTACGTATATTAATTTTAGTTTCTTCTTCATTGGTTCTTGGTTTTAGTTAAACAAAAAAAGCCTCTCCACGATTTAACGGGAAAGGCTCTTAAATGAAAAATCCCGCTTCGAGTAGGGGTCGGAACGAGAAAATCAAATACGTTTCAATAGCCCTACACTATTCTATTTCAATGCCGTCAACTATATGCTGACAGGTCGAAGGTACGAAATAAAATTCATATAATGCGTATAGATATGAAAAAATATTCGTAAGTTTGCATTGAAGATTTACAGTCACTATATCTAAATCGTGAAAATATTGGTTGTGCGAGAGCCACCAGAATAAGAACCCTTTAGTACGTGACTGGCTAAAGGGTTTTTTGATTGACAACACTTCTATTAAATAGCGAATACAAACTACTCTACGAAAGCGGAGGCGATAACCTTGTGGCGTTTTTTTCTACGCTAAGGGCTAAAAGGGGCGTTATGTTGATCTACCCTAAGTGTAGGGAACGACTAACGGGCGCATTGCACCGCATAACGGGACTTTCAAGAAATACTATAAATAAATATCTGCCCGAATTAGAGCGTTTAGACCTAGTAAAACGGCAAAAAGGAGCTTTATTGATCCGTGGTAGAAAATGGAGCAACAACAACTTACCGAAACTTAGGAACAAGAAATTAATACCCATTGAAATATGTAAAAAATTCACGGACACCAAGACAAGCAGTTTTTACGTCCGTGTCCACAGTAATATAAAATCACAGAATAAAGAAAGTTCTAAAAAAGCTGAACGGATTAAAATACTTGAGCAACATCACAGAGGTCAAACGGCCAGCCTAAAAGATTTAAAGCGGGCCAAGCTATTGATTAAAAAAGGGAATACCCTTACCTCGCTGACAAATTCACATCGTTTAAACAGCACTATTTCAAACAGCACTTTCTTTAATCTAAAAAAGGGTATCAATAATGGTTTTAAAATCAGCGGACACTACCACAAGTCAAAACTCTTGAAAAAAGGATTGATTCAACAGACTAGAAATGTTCATTTATTTCTTGAGGGGGTTTTTTCTTATTCATATCTAATTGAATTAAGAGATTCTTTTGATTATGGAGGTTTTTTTATAGGTAGAAGGGGTATTTATTTTGAGGATAGCCCCACTATAATTATTAGTTGCTTAAGTAGGTTTAAAAAAAAGTCAAGTTAAAAATATGGGAAGATTAACTCAAATGATGGCATATCTAAACGCAGAGCCAAAAGAATTACAAGAACATATTTCAATGGGTTCATTTACTCATTTTGAAATTACCGAAGAAGCAAAAACAATAAGAAGGGAATTCAGGAAAAAATGACATCAGAAGCTAAAATATTAAAAGAACAAGGTTTTAAGGTAACAGAAAACAAAATCGCAATAAATTTTGAGTTCAATGGGAACCATGTGGTATTTTGGAAAAAATCAAAATGGTTTTCAGGAAAGTCCGTAAACGATGGTAGAGGTTTAAAAAATCTTTTGAAGGAACTAGGAAATAAAAACCCTAAGGCCGTTGCCGGATATTCAAATAATCCAGAAGCGTACAATCATTTGATAGGCATATTTCAAAAACATACCCAATTGAAATTATCAGAGGAAGCTAAATCGGATATTATAGAAAACATGAAAAGAAGATTCAATATCAATCTAGTAAATCAATAGTATTTCATCGATAAATAGCAACATCACATCGAAAACCAAGTCAAATAAGCCCAAAAATATTCAAACCTCCATTTTGACTAACGTTTTCCTCATTGCCATCAAAGTATTAGTATATATATTGCGGAGGTAATAATAAGTTTTGTATAAAATAACTCAATAACCATAACAAAAACGGGGTATAACAATTAATTTAGAGACTATTATTAATCTTTAAATTAATTAAAATGAAAAAGTTAGTAGCAGTAATCGCAGTGGTATTATTCAGTTTAACTATGTACAATTGCACAGAAGACTCAATTCAAGATGAAAACCAAACATACGCAACAGGAAAAGACTGCAGTTCAAGCGGGGGCGACAAAGACGGTTGCGACGACGATTAGAACTATTTGCATTGTATTGGTGGCGGTGTTAGTTCCCGCCACCTTTTTATTAAGTGTATTCTTTCCCGCTACACCTTCCAACCTTACCGAAATAAAATCGGAACGTAAAGCCAAGTCTAAATTAATAGAGAATTATAAGGATAGTGTGTTAGCTAAGGATGCTAACTTAATATCCCTTATTCAAGACTACGAAGAAACCAATTCGGTCTACAAAGAAAAAAAGAAATCGGAGTATATATCCGGCTTCCCGTCGATGCATAAATTTCTATGGAATTTCGGAATAGGGCTTATTATATTAACGCTATCGATTTACCTACTTGCAACTATCAATTCATATAACGGAATCAAAAAGAAAGCCGCTAACGTTTCCGCAATGCTATTTATGACGGCATCAGGTTTCTACATGGCCTGGATTTTCTTTCCTGAAGATGATTTACCTATTAAAGCTTATTTTACTTGCCTGTTCGCTATTGGTATATTGAGCGCAATAACTTCGTATTGGATGACAAAAATAAGATGGCAGTCAAGACAGCATTTAGTAAATACGATTAGAAATCTATTCAGTTTCATATACACTGAAACCGACAAGGAAAAATATATCTCCCCAGATAAAAAAGAAGAGTATGTTAAACGACGGGTAGAACTCGTAAATGAAGCCGTAAACCATGAGTAAGGAAGACCAAATCCAAAAAATAAGAGAATCGAATCTAATTCCTACCGAAGTTACCGATCAGTACATAAGGGATTTAGAAGTGATAATCGAAGAGCAAGACTGTGAAATAGAATCGATTAAAAACAACATCGACCAAAACCTAAGTGGCCTAACTATAATTTAAGCCATTTTTTAAAATTTTCAGGGCTGGCGGATATTTTAGCAATTGCTTTAGCTACACGTATTTCAACCATGTTTTTAAACCCTTTATGGGACATGAACTCATCTTCGTTCTTTAAAATAAACAATATTATTTCTTCAAATGACAACCCTTTATAAGAGGGTTTTTTATTTTCTTCACCTATTTGCGTAGGATATTGCGCATCCAATTCCATTAATTTTAATAAAGCTTTTCCGTTTGGGATGCTTTCGCCCTTCTCTAATTTTTGAACAGTCCTTAACCCCACTCCTATAAGGCTTCCGAAGTCCGTTTGATTGGTTTCCGTGAGCTTTCTCAATTCAAAAATCCTGTCTGGTTTCATTTAAAATATGTTAAAATGTGCGTAATAGTACGAAATTATTTGCGTAATATGAATATTATTGCGTATATTTGTAGGGTACAAACAATATACCACAGCAACAATGCAAAGCAAGATAGAGAATATAATCGAAAGTAAACTACTTCCATTTTCCGAGTTTATTGAAAATGCGGAAGTGGGCTATAGCATAGCTAATAAGTACCAAGTGACTTACGGCATCGATTTCGAAATAGGTATGGATGTATTGATAGGCGATACTTGGGTTATCGAGAATATCGGTGGTGTCGAAAAGCTTACGAAGAAACAACGGGAATTGATTTTTGATATGGTCGAGGATTTCAAAAACGAATACATCGACAAAAATATAGTGGCGTAATGGAAAACCTAAAAGAACTTTTCGAGGGTTTTAATGAAGCGTACAGTCCGCAGGAGCAGTATAAGGACATTCAAAAACCTCATGTAGAGGATTACGGACAGGAATTTTTAAACCAATTATCGTAATGGGAAATCATAGAAACGGAAATGCTGACACAATTATAATGTGGTCGGATTACAGGAATAAAAAAGAGTAAATAATAAAAGTTTGCTCTAGGGTTTTGATTGGCGAAGGGGATAAGATTCAAGTAGGTTCAAGTGAGTCTCCTTTCCACTATCCGATAAATGAGGTAATCGAACAAAGACAGTCAACCATAAAAAATTACGATTACTACACCATAAAAAGCACTAGAACTAAAGGCGAATAACTTATGACAACAGAAATAATCAAAAGCTATTATCATTTCAAGAATATAGATGTGGTCACTTTTCAAATAGGGGATTTGGACTACACATTAAAATATACACAATGGCTGTCCTATATGCGTTGGAACAATTATATGGATGGATTAATAAAAGAAACACTACTGGAATGCAACGATTAGAATATTTGAAAACGATACACGCAGAGGTTTCGAAGAAAAAAGAACTCGCTGAAAAGGTGGCTGTCAAACTGGGAAAGGCACTGCCTACGTAATGTAGAAATACCATCAAAAAGGATGGCGCATTCCAGAAGAGGATTTGGAGCGGATAATCTCCATAACGGAAAAACACCTAAGAAAGGAAATAAAGAAAAAGCAAAAACCACTTGAAACAATCTAAGACCATGAACACAGAAAATCCAATAGCATTTCCCTGTAATAAGCAGGTTGACACAGAGCCTGGTATGACATTAAGAGACTATTTCGCCGCAAAAGTAATAAATGGATTTTGCGCTAGTAGAGAACAATGGCTGATGATGATGAAAGACAGGGGTAAAATGAATCCTATAGAATATGTAGTGTCGGAATCCTTTTTGATAGCTGACGAAATGCTAAAACAAAGAACTAAAACCAAATAAACCATGACCCATTTAGAACTATTACTCACCTACTTATTATTGATACTCCTTGGAATATGGGTGTCACACAGAACCGTTAAAAATATTATAGAAGCTAAAAAAGAGCTTCGTGAACTTAGAAAATACAATAGAAAATACAATAGGAAATAATGAAAAAATCAAGAAAGAAATTCATACTAGAGGCTCACGCGGAAGCTTGCGAAACTTGGAAAGAACGAATAGAAGAAGAATATCCCAAACTATTCAAGGAAGAGGAATTTAAGGTAGGGGATTGGGTTATTGCTTGGGCTATGGAGGATACTGTTAAGATTATTGAGCATAGAAAAACATATTTTTTATCCGACAACATGAGTGATGATAAATTTAGAAAACAAAATTTAGGTAGAAAAAATATAAACAGAAAAGCAACCGAAGAAGAAATAAAAACCCATTTGATTGCAGAAGCTAAGAAGAGAGGGTTTAAGGAGGGGGTGAACGTAAAAGATGTTGATGGTGATAGTGGAATTTTTACAGGCAAATTTAATTTTGATGCAGACAAATTAAAATGGGGGTTATGGAGTTCGTGTGGAAATCTTCTATTATTTAATGAAAAAGACCAATGGGCTGAAATAATTCACGAACCTAAAGAACTCACCCATTCAGAAATAGTTGAAAAGCTAGGCCACGAATTCAAATACGTATCGTAATGGAAAACCTATATCTAATACTAGCATGGTTATCTGGACTATCCCTTGTAACCCTTGTGGGCTTCATTCTAATATGGATTGACGATAGGGAAGAAATATTCCCAAAGGATATTGAGAAGTTCAATAACTATCTAGCAAGGAAGTATGGCAACAAATCAATTGAATTCCCTTTGGATGAATAGGGTCTATGTATTAATAGGATTAATGCTACTTGTTACCATTGCAAAAGTTTGGTGGGAATCTAGAAATCAAAATGATTTATGAAAAATGAGATATGGAGGGATGTCCCCCCTTACATGGGATTGTATCAAGCATCTAGCTTAGGTCGAATAAAATCACTCTCTAAAAAGACAAAAAGAAAGGGAAATTCAACTTTTATGTCTAAAGAGAAAATCTTAAAACCTTACTTCAATAAAAGAGGTTATTGGTTGTCCGTCAGGAAAAGGTGGATTTCGGACATAACGGTTAATAATAAAAGAAAAAGAATAGGAAGTTTTAAATCTGAAGAAGAAGCCGCAAAAGCATACCAACAAGAGCTAAGTAGGATTTTAACATTTTAAAACTAAAAATTATGGAAACAAATGGAGTGGTGAAACTACCATCAATAACGGAATTGGTTCAAGAAACGGAAACAAGTATAAGGCTTAATAATTTACAAGTCTTACTTAATCAAGACCCACCTAAAGAATGGCTACAAGAGCATCCAATGATTAGAGGGTACAAATACCTTCCTATTGAGCGTGTCGAGTGGTTAATGACTAGGGTCTTTAAAAAATGGTGGGTTGAAATACTTGACAGTAAAATTGTAGCTAATAGTGCGGTTGTAACAGTAAGACTTTTTGTTATCAACCCTTTAGATGGTTCAGAATGGCATAATGACGGCATCGGTTGCTCTCCTATTCAAACCGATAAAGGGGCGGGAGCAACGGATTTTAACAAAGTCAAAAGTGATGGGGTTATGAAAGCGATTCCATCAGCAGAAACATACGCTATAAAAGACGCAGCCGATAAGTTCGGAAAGCTATTTGGAAAAGATACAGGCCGAAATACTTCATTGGATTATACTAAAATGTACAAAGAAGAAACGACCGTAAACGACATAGCGTAATGAATTGGAATGTACGAAATATAGAAGATGGAGTTTATACAGATATGCCAATAGAGGTTTATCATGGAAACAAAACACACTTTAGCGCATCAAGCATTAAGGAGTCTTATAAATCAATGGCTCATTTCAAAGCGTACTTGGATAAGCCAGAGCAACGAAAAGTTCATTTTGATTTTGGTAATGCTTTTGAGCTAAATATTACTAATGAAGCGGAATTTACTAAAAACATAGCAATTTTTGACGATGAAAAGCGTCCGAAACCAAATATGAATTTTGGAAGTAAAGAAAACAAAGCGTGGAAGGCTAGTTTTTACGAAGCGAATAAAGATAAGTTGATTATACCTAATTCAGGAGATGACAGCTTAAACACGCTAATATTATGCAAGACTAGATTATTTAAACATCCCGCCGCTGTTGCTTTACTTCAAAATGCAGAATATCAAACTACAATATTTTGGACGTGTCCAGATACAGGGTTAAAGTTAAAGACAAGACCTGACTTTTGGAAACCATCAACAGCAAAACGAAGCGCAATAGTAGCGGATTTAAAAACCGATAAGTCAAGTGAAAGTCAAAAACACCTAAAGCAAATACGAGATTTAAACTATCCAGTACAGGGCTCACTTCAGTTAATGGGATTGAAACACGCAAAACTTATTGAAGAGGGCGCAAGGTTCTTTTGGATTGTAGCAAGTAAATCGATCCCGTACAATACGGAGGTTTACGAATTTGACACAGAGGATATTATTTCATTTACTGATACATTAAAATTTAAACTAGAAGAGATTAAAAGGGCACAAGACGAAGGTGTTTTTCTTTCGTACGAGCCTAATATAGATATGGGAATTAAAACCGTCTATTTTCCATATTACTACAAAAGACAGATGGGTATTGTTGAACAAATAGAAAGTTAAAAAATGGCACAATTATTAAATGTAAGTATCAATCTATCAAAAGTTGATAAAGCTAAAATTATCAAGGGTCAAAAAGGGAGTTATTTAAATTTAACCATAGAGGTTAAGGATGAGAAAGACCAATACGACAATGATGTATCTACATGGCAAGCACAAGAGAAGTCAGAGCGAGAATCTGGACAGCATAGAAACTACTTAGGGGACGGTAGAATAATTTGGACCGGTCAAAGCCAACAAGCGCAACAACAAACACAACAAGCAACACAAGCGGTTGACGATTTAGATAATCTATTGTAAATGATTAAACCCAAAGAAAAACCCTGTCGTGGCACTACGCCTGAAACAAAAGGATTTGGTTGTGGGACTAAAACTTTTCACAGGGTTTATGGGCTTTGCAAATCAAAATGTTATCCAGATTGGCTTCTTAACACTGAGCAAGGAAAGTTGAAAATGGAAAAAGCTAGGTTAAAGGCTACCAAACCTAGACGGGACTTGGAGAAAGCTGAAAAGGAAAGGAAGGAAAGGAAGTTAATCGGGTGGCTATTACAAAATACTATTAACGCTTGTCATACTTACATAAAACATCGCGACAGAGGTCTTAGCTGTATTTCATGTGGTCAACCTTGGAGTCCAGACCATCAAGCGGGGCATTTCAAAAAAGCCCAGTTATTCTCGACTTTAAAGTTCAATGAGTTCAATATTTTTTCACAATGCGTTGGCTGTAATATTTACAAAGATGGAAACGAACAGGAATACGCTTTACGATTATAGGGGAAGTTACGAATCCAGGTACTTTAGTGTTGTTTCAAAACCAGGTTAATATTGTAGAAGCCATCGCTAGTGCTGGCGACATTACCTTAACGGGTAATAGAAAAAATGTAACCGTTATAAGAAAGCATATTGACGGGACGACAAAACGAACTATCGATATGACCGATATTTCAGCTTTCAATTCCGATGCATACTATATACAATCTAATGATAT
>CAKZMU010000038.1 GCA_937129145.1 uncultured Lacinutrix sp.
TGACGTCTGCGAATTTGACGTATGCGGATTTGAGGTATGCGAATTTGAGGTATGCGAATTTGACGTATGCGGATTTGACGTATGCGGATTTGAGGTATGCGGATTTGAGGTATGCGAATTTGACGTATGCGGATTTGACGTATGCGGATTTGAGGTATGCGAATTTGACGTCTGCGAATTTGACGTATGCGGATTTGAGGTATGCGAATTTGACGTATGCGGATTTGACGTCTGCGAATTTGACGTCTGCGAATTTGACGTCTGCGAATTTGACGTATGCGGATTTGGATAAAAGGTACATTCAAATATCATGCATAGGCTCATCAAAAAGAATGACTACATACTGCTTTGATGATGATATTGTTATGTGTGGGTGCTTTAAGGGGACTTTAGGAGAGTTTGAAGTTCAAGTAAATAAAACCCACAAAAACAACGAGCAATATTTAAAAGAGTATTTAGGTGCTATATCTTATTTGAAATCATTGAAATAAACGACATGAAAAAGACACAAAAACAACGGGTTAAAGATTGGCTCGATTCGGGTAAGTCAATAACTAGATTAACAGCTTTTAAGCTATTAGGTTTGTTCGAGTTGAGTGCTAGGATAGTTGAACTAGAAAAAGAAGGGTACAAGGTTCTTAAAACTCGTGAGACTGTTATTAATAGGTTTAAGGAGAAAGTTTCAATAGTTAGATACGCGAAAGGATGAAATACGAGGAGTTAAGTTCTGTTAAACGCGAGATAAAGGCTATTGACGATGAGATTTGGTTGTTGAATAACTGGTAAACTACAGTCTATTGGGTGAGTAATAACAGGCGTTTTCAATTAAAAGCACTATATTTGTAATACCCATTGACACGGGTATAAAGAACCGAAATATGAACATTATTTTAATTACGCAAGGGAAGTAACAGATTAAGCCGCTTCGGTCGCTCGTTTCGAGTTTAGGCTTTCTGTTCTGTTGGTTGTCAGCCGACAGCCCTTGTGATATTGATTAAAAAATGACAGTAAAATTTTATTCAGTAGATGGCAGTTCTTCAATTGAGGCTATGCCAAATTACGAGAGGTTATCAGTTACTATTGATTATTTAAACATTCACGGATTGCCTTTAGGTGAATCAATAGAACTTGACTTTGAGGATATTGATGACTTGGTTTATGTTTTAAATGAGTTTAAAAAAAAACTTGAAGATGGCACGACCTCAACGACATAATGTAGATTACTTTCCTCACTACATTTCAGATGGCAAAAAGATGTTCATCATTGAAAGTAAGTTCGGTAATGATGGATATGCTTCATGGTTTAAGATTCTTGAAACATTAGCCAAAACCGATAACCATTGGATTGACTTAAAAGATGAATCTAACCTCATGTTTTTATCTGCTAAATGCAGAATAAAAGAAGAAACACTTTTAGAGTTAATTGACGCGGTTGTTAAACTGGGTGAGATTGATGGTCAACTATGGAAGGAACAAAAGGTTATTTGGTGTCAAAAATTCGTTGATAGTGTTGAAGATGCTTATCGAAAAAGAAACAACCAATGTATTACAAAAGAGGGTTTAATTGCCGTTTTGCGGGGTTTAGGGCGGAACATTGGGCGTTTAGGGCGTAGTGAAGGCGGTGAAAACCCACAAAGTAAAGGAGAGGAAACTAAACCAAAGGAAACAGAAGAGGACTTTGATTTTTTAGATGATGAAATTGATTTATCTAAACCTGATTACTTTGAGTTGTTTTGGATTGCCTACGGTTCAGGAACTAATAGAACACCATCACAACGAGAATGGAGGGAAATTGATTCTGCTGAATATCCTAAGATAGTTGAACACGCGCCAAGATTTGTTAAGGCTTCGGGGGCATTCTTAAAGTCTCCAGTTAATTATCTAAAAGATAGATGTTGGCTAGATGAAGATTTACCTAACTACGGAAAACAAGAACCTAAAAACACAACCATCTTACAGTTACCAAAAGAATACCCTAAAAACTCATGGGACGAATGAAACTAAGCGAGTATTTAAGTAAGGTTGAATCAAAAACGCTGGTTAGTCTTGAAACTTTAGATGTTGATTATGTCAAGAAAGTTTGGATTCAAATCAACAAATCACAGTTGGACAATTGGAAGGCAACCAACAAAGAAGTTAATCGACAAATGGTTAATTACCTCTCGCGTTCCGAAAACTTCAAAGGTGATTTAGGTAAAGGCATAATGATTATCGGAGAAAATGGAACTGGTAAAACTAGAATGTTAAAAGCGTTGTCGTTGTCAATGGGTTACCTACACAACTTCAAGTTTAAAATCTATTCAGGATTAGAGATTGAAGACGCATATAAAAACGGTGGTGATGTGTTGGCGTTACTAGAAGCTGCAATGAATCAAAAGATGTTTGGATTCGATGATTTAGGTGAAGAACATGATTTAATTAAGGTTTATGGAACTGATATAAACGTGGGGGTCGAGGTTATTTCTAGGCTTTACAATCGCAAGATTGACGTAGGCTGTATCCCTTTTGCGACAACCAACTTAACTCTCGATATGCTTTCTAAGAAATACGGTGCAAGGATTGAAAGCCGAATACATGAGATGTTCAATGTAATTTATTTAATTGGTAAGGATTTAAGGAAATGATACAATTAAAATCAAAAGTAAATAAGGCCGAAATAAAAAGGATAGTCTTAAAAGAAGCTGAACGCAGATACGATAACTCTAGCAATAGGGCGGAAAGGATTTGGTCTTTTATAGATGGCGTTGAATTTGTTTTCAAATTACTTAGAGCCAAATGAAAAGATACGAGGTGTTTACTAAAATGTTTAGCAAGTTGATTAGGGCAGAAGATGAAGAATCGGCAAGGGCTGAATTTGAAAAGATGTTCGAAGACGTTGAGATTATAGACGTTCAGGAGTACACTTATTTAGGTTCAACAGAAGATTAATCAAACTTTTTTCATCAAAACGCTAGGATATTAGAGTTTATCCGTACATTTGGGTAACATTAAAACAAAGACAAGATGAACAACCAAACAAAATTCACAACGGTAGCACTTAAATCTAATCAGTATCTTTTAACCACTTGCGGGTTTCCACGGTATTTCTGAAACGTGGATGGAAGGCTTCACGGATGGCAAACGAGATGATACTTTAGATGGCTATTATAGCAATCGTTCACTAACTGAAATTAAGTAGTTAAACGGGGCAACCATAAGAACGCTCCAAAAACAAAGACAAGATGAAAGTAGAAATAACTAAAGAGGTTAACGCACACTTAAGACAAACATGGCGTTTCAATCTTTTTGATTTAAATGTGGTATTCGTTGGATATATAGTAGAAGAAAAACCGCCAAGAAAGAGAAAATGGATAATTACTGAGAAATGGGATAAGTACGGAAGAAGATACGAAAACACCATTAGAGAAGAGCCAAAACTTCAAGAACATATTAAAATGGACGCATTAAAAAAAGCCCAAAGTATGGTAAAGGTTATGACTTGGAGCGAATGGAAAAACTAAAACATGACCGAGATAATCAACTGGTTAACACATAACCGTAAACGCCTATCCTTTCGAGCAATTGAAGCCGAATTAGGAATACCCGACACTACTTTAAACAAAGCGGTAAGAGGTCAACAAGCACTATCAAAAAAGTGGGTTCAGCCTTTAGAGAAACTTAAAGAAGACATGAGTAATTAAAACAAAAAACAAGATGAACAAAACAGACAAAGTAATTGAAAAACTAACCAAAATAGACGCTTGCAAAGAATCTATTGATTGGGTTATGGAAAACAACATCGAATCTCTTTGGGATGCAATCGAAAAGTGTAATCGTTCGGATTGGCAAGAGTGGTTGTTATATGAATTGGTTCCTGAATGTGATGAATCACTATTGAGAATGTATGGAGTTAGATGTATTCGGGAAACGCCAATATCAGACGGTAAATTTGTATTTGACTTACTAGAAGATGAGCGTAGTATTAATGCTGTTGTTGTTGCTGAATGCTTTGCAAATGGAATAGCCAGCGAGCAAGATTTGGATGCTGCTTGGGCTGCTGCTAGGGCTGCTGCTAGGGCTGCTGCTAGGGCTGTTGCTTGGGCTGCTGCTTGGGCTGCTGCTTGGGATGCTGCTTGGGATGCTGCTAGGGCTGCTGCTAGGGCTGCTGCTAGGGCTGCTGTTAGGGCTGCTGCTAGGGCTGCTGCTTGGGATGCTGCTAGGGATGCTCAATCAAAGATATTCGTAGAGGTTTTTTACGAATACAAAACGACAATAAATAATTTTTAGAATGACAACTATTAAGGTATTTCTATTCTACGCATCATGCGCGGTGAAAGCTGTTATTAATACCGTCCTAGGTAAAGACTGAAAACAAACAAGAACAAAAACAATGGAATACAAACATAGAGAGCGTATAATCGAGATAATCGAAGAACACGCCAAAACAACCAACGCAGACAAAATAGAAACTAATACGCTACTTACACACATGAGAATGGTTAATGTAAGCGGTAGAAGCATTAGTCTTGAATCTAAAATCATTAATCATATCAATGATATATGCAATTCAATTGGATACGTTAACAACGAGCAAAACAACCTTTCTCGAAAAGCTGAACTAATAGTAAGGCGCGATGTAGTTTCTAAATTGGTTTATGATGAGTTTAGAGGTTACGACAAACTAACGCACGTACTAGGTGAGCAATTCGGTAAGGATAGAACAACGGGCAACAACATGATAATTAGAAGTGTGAAGAGGTTTGAATATCCTGACGATATGTTTACTTACTATTACGAAATGGCAACTAAAAACGAAGAACAATAAATACAGAACAAGTAGCGGAAAAGAAGTTCGGATATATGATACTGATGCTGGAATGAGATTAATACCATTGAATTAACGAAATGATACAAACAACAGAAGAGTATGTGTTAGAGGTAAGAACTGATGGCACAATGACCGATAGATTAAATACTATTAAGTCCTACGCCAAGCTAATGAACCGCGCACCGAAACTAGAAGATTTTATTCCCATTGGGAGTGATGGGAACGTTTTGAGTGAGCCGACTATGTGGGATGTCTATTGCGAGTTTGGAGAGGGTGTTAATTGTATTTGTAGTAGAAAAGAAATTACAGAGTCTAGAGATTATCAAAAAGCCCTATCAAACGTGATTTTTGAGGGTGAGTGGGAGGTTGAAGAAGATAGTGATAACTACATATTCTTAAGAGATGAAAATCTACCATTGATTCAATTCAGAAAGCACGACAAAACATTTAGGGGTGATTATGGTACAGAAACAACCCGAATCGCAGACCTACCAAGAGAGATAACCTTTAAAGACGGAGTGGTATGAAAAAGCATAAAGCACAAATAGTAGGAATGTTATTTGTTTGGACGGTTGTAATTGAATTGTTTGTAGGTACATGGATTCGACTAAACGTGATTACAGACCCCGCGTATTCATTTGCATTTTTTATGGGTGGAGGTCTCTTATTCGTAGCAACATGTGTTAGTGGATTCACAACAGTAATAAAAATATCAGAAGATGAAAACTAGAGAACAAGCAGAGGCAAAGGCGTTAGAGTTGTATCCAGAAACATTCGGGGAAAGGATGGGTCGTTCGGACGGCGTGTTTAATATAGCCAAAAGAAAATCTTTCATGGTGTGTTTTGATTTGATGGAAGAAAGCATTCAAAAAGCAAGAACCCAATCAATAACACCAGCAGGAATTGACACTAAGAAATTCTACAATCTTTTAACACCAAAGAAATGAGTGTAGAAGTAAATGAGATACTTGAAAACGTAATCTCTTGGGACACTTGCCCCGAAGATTACAAAACAGTAATCAAAAAGCATTTAGAAAAACATCAACAAAAACAAGTCTTAATCGACATGACGAAAGGCGATGAAGAACTTGGTATTTATGATTCAAAGATTAACGTCAAAGAAGTTTGTCAATCAAAATTGTGGGAATGTGATAATCAAACCCATAACTGCCCTACTTGTCGTTCTGAATGTGAAATAGGAGGCGAAGGCGAAACACATTATTTTATTCCGAGAAACAACCTCCGCCCATTCGTAGCGGAACTATTCAAAGCGAAAACAAGAAGAGACTTCGAAACAAAACTAGAGGAACTTAGAAAAGAATTTGAGAAATGAAAAACACAATCAGAAAAGCAATCACATTATTGATGTTTGCAATGGCCGGCATTTTTCAAAACATACTTAACCTTCCTAGCCCATGACCACTTCTCGTTGTAGTCAGAATGACTAGAAACGCTAGTACTCGCAGAACCACCATCTATGACAGATGAAGAATGTGGTAGCCTTTGGATTCACCAATCAGAACACAACGAATGTATATCACTTTGGACTGTCCCGTTTTGGCAACGGCTAAAATTCCTATTTCATGGGAGATTATGGTTAGGGGTCGTGAGTGGTAAAACACAGCCACCAGTATGGCTAGATATGAATAAAGAAGTATTCAAATGACAACAACTAACTCAACATCAGCACAACTTAAAGGACGTAGGATTAAACACTACACGAAAATCGTTATCTTAGTAATGAACGTAGTATCCGCATTGGGTGTTATTGGTTTGGTAACTAATCACTAAATTTGAATTATGGCTAAGAATGGAAACATACACCCAAAAAGGGTATTCAAAAAGCCCGAAGACCTACTCGAAGCATGGAGTGAATATAAGGTTTGGATAAATGAACAAGCTAAGAATTGGCCGAAGATTCAATACGTTGGCAAGGAAGGAGAAAGAAAAGAAGATTATCCTAAAATGCCGTACACGCTTGAAGGATTTAAAAGGTATTGCAGAATACATCATGGAGAAGTTCAAAATTACTTTGATAATACAGAAGGATATTATGAGGACTTTTATGCCATCTGCTCACGTGTACGCGAAGAAATACGCGAAGACCAGCTAACGGGCGGGCTACTAGGTATGTATAATCCAAGCATAACTCAACGCCTTAACAACCTCAAAGAACAATCAGAGGTAACCAATACCAATATATCTATTTTGAACATTGACCCGTTAGATGATAGCGCAAACGACATCACTACGTAAGATTGCGGGGTTAAAGAAACGTATCAAAGTAGTACGAGGTGGGCAAGGTTCGGGTAAGACTATCTCAATCCTAATACTGCTAATTAATCATGCCTCATCTCAACCCGATAAAGAGATACTAATAATATCTTCGGAGTTAACTAAGATGAGGTTAACCGTTATCAAAGACTTTGTGAAGATTATGAAGTTGACTGGTTTGTATAATGATTCTAGCTTTCTAGCTGGTACGTTGTATCGGTTTCCTAATGGCTCATTTATTAAGTTCATTGGTTTGGATAAGTCGGACGTTGGTAAGGGGCTTAGAAGTGATATTGCATACTTTAATGAGGTAAACAAGTGCGATGCTGAATCATATCGACAAGTTGCTTCAAGAGCAAAGAAAGTATATTGTGATTACAACCCCGATGCTGCGTTCTTTATTGATACTGATGTGATAGGTAGAGAAGATTGCGACTTTCTACAATTGACTTTTAGCGATAATGAGAAACTAGACGAAAGCGAAAGAAACGAGATTCTTAACTACCATTTGTTGGGGTATGGAGTTGATTACAATCCTAATCAAAAAGAAGATTTGAAGCCTATTAATAGCTATTGGGCTAACCTTTGGCAGGTGTACGGACTTGGAAACATTGGGAGTCTTCAAGGTGTTGTGTTTAGTGGATGGTCGGAGATTGACAGAATACCCGAAGATGCCAAATTTGTAGGTTATGGTATAGACTTTGGATATACTAACGACCCTACGGCCATAGTTAAGGGATATGAGTACAACGGAGAAAGGATATACGATGAAGTTGTATATCAAACTGGATTATTGAATAAGGACATAGCCGACCTATTGAAAGATAATGACATCAAAAAGCGTGATGTAGGTTATGCAGATAGCGCGGAACCTAAAAGCATTGATGATATTAATCGTTATGGGTTTAGTTTAAAACCAGTTACCAAAGGCAAAGACTCAATCATGTACGGGGTTGGGTTAATGCAGAAACCTTTCAAGATAACTAAGCGTTCTACCAATTTGAAAAAGGAATTGCAAAACTATAGGTGGGACAAAGACAAAGACGGCAACGAGATTAACAAACCAGTTGACGCGTTTAACCATATCATTGACGCAGCTAGATATTTAGAAATGATGCTGAAACTAAAACCGAAGTTAAAACCAATAAAAATGAGATTCTAAATGAAAAAGATAGTGCTGATATTAGCAATTACTGCAATGAGTTGTGAAAAGAACACTTGCCAAACGTGTACTGAAACAACAACCGTAAAACATAGGGACGTAGCGGCTAACTCAACTAGATACGATACATCAATAAGTAAGTTTTCTTTATGTGATGAAGATGATATTGCAGATGTTGACGGTACGGTGGTATCAACGCCAAACACTTATACGGCTCCATTAGTTTACTATAAGATTACTGTTGAAACTAACTGTGAATGAAAACGGGAATAACCATAAATGACCAACCAGTATTAGTTCCTTCATCTTGGAATGAAATTACATTCGGTCAATACTTGGAATTGTCAAAGGCTGAAACGGACGCACAAACAATGGCAGCTTTAACGGGTGTTGATATTAAACTATGTGAACAAGTTAGCCCCGAAATGATGGCCGTAATACTCGAACCATCTTCAAAGCTAGGTGATGTTGTTTATTTAGATATGCCAACCATTGAGAACAAAGAAGTCCCGCGAAACCTTGGCAGTATGGAGTTTGCAAGAAAGGTTAATTGTGATGCTTTGAAATGTAGCGATGAAGAAAGGGTAGGTAAGATGGTAGCTATCTATTGCGCTAATGGTATCGAAGATGAAGATATTGATACAATGTATGCGAGTGTTTTAAACGAATCCTTTGCAAATGTTGTGTCGGCTGGTAAGATAATATCGGAGCAGTTAGTTGAGTTACGGAAAGGCGAAGAGGTTATAAAAGCACCTGAATACACGAGTGAGGAGTGGTCGGCTGGTATCAACGAGTTCAAGAAATACGGTGTGTTCGGTTTGGTTCGTGGTATTGCTTTGCGACATCATTGCTCGATGCAAGATGTGTTCGGGTGGTCGTATAATTCCGTACTTTTGGAGTTGCAGTATTCAGCAGATGAGAATGCATATCAAAGGAAATTGAACAGTATATTGAGTAGGAAATGAGCAGCATCATAACCGTAATTGAAAGCGTGGTTAATGACCTATCATCAAAGCCTGAATTTATCTACGGATTCAAATCGTGGGCTAATCTAAAGGCGGACGATAAAGTATTTCCGATAGTTGTTTTGATTGAACCAATATCAAGTAATGATACATTTCACCAAGGCGGGTTAGTTGATAGTACTTATCCGTTGCTCATGTTATTCTTAGATAAAACTGAACTAGCACATACACCCGAAGAACATAGGGTCGTAGTTGATGAAATGCGCGAAATGCGTAAAGAGTTTATATTGAAGTTGAGACAAGCCAAGAATACTAACGGTGAGCATATTTTTAAGAGTGTGGCAGATGTTAGAACCATTGATACATTTAACGAGTTAGACGCTAATACTTCGGGCGTGTCATTAAATTTTACAGCAACACCACTTAATTCAGATAGCGTATGTGTGTAGGTAGAGCAAAGAAAGGCGGTAAAAGCCATAGACGTTTAAAGCGTAATAGATACGAGTCCGACAAAGAGAAAGCGGTTAAAGACGTAATGCAGAACATTACAGCCGAGGCTAAGAATATCGAAATGAATGCCGTAACTCAAATACTAGAAAAGCACGTAGGTAGAAAGTTGACGTTTGAGGACTTACCAAAGATTGAGCGAGTTGCAACTGATAACGGCTACGTTTTGAAGTACGATAATGTAATGTTGGGGGAATTGCGAAGGTATCACCACGTTGACCACCACGAGGATATGAATTACAAAGTTGAATTTACACCGTTTGAGTGATGGGAGTTCAGCAACAATTACTTCAACGCCTAGGAGACACATTAGCGGCTAAGTTCAAAGCGAACATTGAGCCTATGAAAGCGTCAGGTAGAACGGCTGAAAGTATTCACGCAGTTGCTACTGATTGGGAAGTTGAGGTGCTTGCAAATAAAAGTATTGGAGCGTTAGAGTATGGCCGTAAACCTACTGGTTCGGGTGCTTCAAAAGGCGAACCTTCTCTATTCGATGCTATCAAAGATTGGATGCAATACAAGAGCGTTTTTTCAGGACTAGATGAACGGGCAACCAAGAGCGTTGCTTATGCTATTACGCAAAAGATACACCGTGAAGGGTGGCAAACTAAACTAAATAAGCCACTAACCAGCGTTACCGATAACATTAACTTAGACGTACTATTACGTGAGGTCATATCTAGTCAGGTTGATATTTATTCGAGCAACATAATCAAAGGGTTAAAACAATTGACATGAGTTTTCTAATAACACGCAGACCTGAAAAACCTTTCACGCTATCTTCTAAGGTTAGTAGATGGACGGCACTAGGAAACCCTTACATCTTTGAATTTACGAGGGCTGATTATGAAGTGAACAACACACTTATTCGACCCGCTTATAGTACTACTTTGCCGACCGTTTGGACAAATGCCAACCCGTTGTTATTGCCTTTAGTGGTGCAAGCTGGAGATAGGATATACCTTAAAGTCGGGTTATACGATGGGGTTTTTACTGTTTATTCTGTAAGTGGTCAATACATCACTTTGGATACTGAACACCTAGGTAATAGCGGTTCAGGTCGGTTGAATTTAGTTGACAACCTAACCAACTTTAGACCTGTTATCAATATCTATCACGGAGTTAGTAATGATGTGATTGATACGTTATATCCAAAGACAGATAGTACTGGTTTTCTTATGTGTGATGTGTCGGGTGTAATTCGGTCAACGGTTGACACGTATCTAAACGCGAATATTACAGACATCAACCGAGCAAACAAAGGTATTTCAGGTAGTTTTAAGATAGGTTATTCAGCAACTTACCAAGTAAAGGTCAACGGAGTTACTACGAATGGAGAAATTGAAGAGGTAGTTGATAGTTACAGTTACTCTTGGCTATCGGCTTCTAAACAAATTGACGGCTTAACTGCTGATGGCATGGATGGAATAGGCCAAAACTTGAAAGATTATGTTCCTAAGAATTTAAGCGGTTCGAATGCTAAGTTCTTGACCATGTTTGAAACGCCTACCTACTTCGCTGGTTATCCTTTTTCGCTTTCATTCCTTTACGATGAAGACTTTAGCGATGTCTATTTAGAACGACATCAACAAAACTTGAATATCAACGGGGGCAATGTAGGTTCTGAAACAGACGATGTATTAATGATTAACCAAAAGGGCTACGTTAACAATTTGCTAGTTGATAATCCAACGGGCGCAGATAGCTTTGATGTATGGTTAGAAACGGGAGATGTAGTTGATGGTGATTATGTGCTAGATGGCGGCATTGAAATAGGTGCGGGCTCAAAATATGCAATACCATGATAGTAACAGAAAAGCAAAGAGTTAATCACGAGAGTTGCGTACCTGAAAACCCTATGCAATTAGTATGGCTTAACTCGTTAGGTGGTGTTGATAGTTGGGTATTTACAATTCACCAAGAGCATGACTTAGACGTAAAGAACGGAGATATGTTCGAGCCTATAATTAACTACTTGCAGACAGCTAATGCGCGTCAACGGGTATTAATGAAGGATGCGTATATGTCTATTAAGTTAGGTTATGAGGGGTTAACGGCTCAACAAGTAACTGGCATCAAAGAGTTATTGATTAGCCCTTTGGTTAAGGTGGTTAGCGGTTCAAGTGAGATAGTTGTTGTTGTAAAAGATGGAACATTCAATCTCGGAGATGTGTTTGATTCAAAGCGTTCTTTAGAATTTGAGATAGTGTTGCCAAAACTTTATACTAATTCGTTTTGAGTGATTTAATTATCAAAATAGGGGATGATGCCTTAGACCTGAATGCAGACGAAACGATTGCAATAACTAAACAAGCGTCAAAGGTTGGAGATTTCTCTACGGTATTAGCAAACGGTACAAACGAGGTAACCGTACCACTTACGCCAAACAATCAATCTATTATGGATAACGCGCATTTAATTCCTTCGGATAGCGCAAAGCCTTACGGTCGATTAGATGCTACATTAATCCAAGATGGTTATGAGACTTTACAAGATGGTTATGCTATAATCAAATCTTCGGCTAACAACTATTCAGTCCAAGTGGTAGGTGGTAATGCTACCTTTTTCAGTAAGGTTAAAGATGCTAATCTGCGAGATTTAGAGTTGAGTGATTTTGAACACTTTTGGACTAATCAAAACGCCTTCGATTTAAGGAATGAAAGTGAGGGTTTGATTTATTCGGTCTTTGAACAATCGGGCGGCAACGACCCAGACCAAACAATGAGAACGTATAGTTCAACGCCTAATAACCGTTATGCAGTTGAGACTAGATTACTATTACCATCAATTTATATTAAGACGTTAGTTGAGCGTATCTTTTCGGAACAAGGTTACACGTTTGAAAGTGATTTGATTGGTGAAGATATTTACGATAAGGCGGTAGTGTTTCGGGGTAAAGTCCCTAACCGTGGTAGTGATATGAGTTACCATGAATGCACCGTTAGAAATGAAAGCAGCCAGTTAGTTGACTTTTTAGACCCTATCTCATACGGACTATTTGAAGACGCTTCAATTGATGCTAATGATAGTTCATACACGCCTAACCCGTTGTTATTAGATTCAATCGAAAGCAATGCGCGAAAGTTCCTATTAACCGATAGTTGTACGGTTACATTAGATGTTCGGTTAGAGATTCAAAACAACCTATCGGCCAAAGATGTAAGGATAGCCGTTATTCATTCAACACCTGACGGACAAACAACAACCAACTCAAACGAGGTAACGATTGTTAATGGAACAAGTACAAATGATTTTACGGTTACGTTTGATTGCTCAATGAATGATAGTTCAGTTTTTTTCATTCCAGCTATTGAGTATGTTGTACCAAGTGCCGAAGAAATGACAATGCTTGCAGATAGCACTTACACCGTATCAAATGTTGAGTTAATCTCAAACGCTGGTATTACTAGCGAGTTTCCATTTAACTACCTAACGGGTGTTACTATGGTTGACGAGATGAAACAAGGCACATTCCTTCAAGAGTTGGCTAAGGCGTATCAATGGATTTTTGACACGAACGAGATTACTAAGGTTGTAACGGCTCATAGGTTTGGAAAGGTTAAGGATAACATACCTAACGCAATTGACTTATCGGATAAGATAGACGCTAATAGTATTAAAATCAAATACGGTGTTGACGGCTTTGCTCAATCCAACGCATTGAAGTACAAAGAAGACAACGTAACCAAGTATGATGCAATCGGTTATATTGATGTTGATGATACTACATTAAAGGCTGAAAAAGACTATGTTAAAATGTCCCACTTTGCAGCAACCTCAACACGTGTAAGATTTGGGAATGTCAACGCACCGTACACACCATTGTTTGAAGATAGCCTACCAACTAACGGGTTAACTTCAAGAATCTTTTTGGTAAGGCGTACAACTCCATTTTATGAAAACGTAAACTTTGCTCGTGCTGGTTCATCTCCTGAAAACCACCCAACGGACGATTTGACCTTTGCTTATTTCGCAGAGGCGGGAAATGAAGATAGTTTAGACTTTCCTACTTTGATTAGTAGATTTTATCAGCCTGTTGTTGATATGACTGAACGGGGTAAGACAGTTGAATGCAAGGTAGATTTGAACATTAAAGACGTGATGAATTACGACCCGTTAACCCCCGTTTATATTTCGAGTATGGGGAATTACTTCTATTGGGAAAAGTTAAGCAACTACGTCAAAGGAAAATTGACGAAATGCAAATTTGTAAAGGTTTAAGATATGGCAGAAGAGTTTACAAGGCTGGTCAAAATTGGATTGGATAAATCATTCATCAATGATAGTATTGCGAGTGCCGATAAATTAGCAGTTGAGATTGACAAGATTAAGAAAGCTAAAAAAGAAGAGGGAGCAATTACAGCCGACCAAGAGGGAAGGTTAAAAGCATTGACGGCTGAACGGAATAAAAGCATACAAGTATTAAAGCAAGCTAATTTATTAACCTCAACTCAAATCAAAGGGCAAGAAAAGCTAAAGGCTCAATTGTCAATACTTACGGCCAACTACAATAAGCTAACAACCGAGGAGCAAAAGAACACTAAAGAAGGGCAGAAGCTACAAAAGAATATTAGCAACATAACCGAAGAGTTAAAAGCGAATGAGAAAGCCGTAGGCAACAACCGTAGGAATGTAGGTAATTACGAAGAAGCATTAAAGGGCGCTGCTGGTCAAATCAACGTCATGGGTGTAAATCTTGGCGGCCTTGCTTCTCAATTGCAAACGTATAAAGACGGTGTTGTCGCAAGTGCAGCAGCAACCAAAGCAAGCGCAACGGCTACGGGTGGATTCTCAGGTGCTTTGCAGATTCTAAAGGTTGCGTTAATAAGTACAGGGATAGGCGCGTTTGTCGTGGCTCTTGGTTCAATGGTCACTTTCCTAACTCAAACCAAGCGAGGGTCTGAACTATTAGCGCAAGGGTTGGCTGGAGTTGGTGCGACTATTTCCGTGTTGGTCGATAGAATGTCGCAATTAGGCGAATCGTTGATTAAAGTCTTTAGTGGTGACTTCGCAGGAGCAGCAGAACAGGCAAGCGGAGCATTTAAAGGTATCGGTGATGAAATTGCAAACGATGTAAAAGAAGCAACGGCACTTGAAAAGCGTATGCAAGCGTTGCGAGATGCGGAAAGGGAATTATTGGTTGAGACATCCAAACGAAAGGCAGAGGTTGCGGAACTTCAATTGATTGCAGAGGATGAAACCAACACCTTAAAAGAACGAGCCGAAGCGATTAAAAAGGCGAACGCTATCCAAGAGGAAAACATGGAAAGCGAGTTGGCATTGCAGCAAGAACGGGTTGCAATATTAGAGCAACAGTTGGCACT
>CAKZMU010000039.1 GCA_937129145.1 uncultured Lacinutrix sp.
TTGCGCCAGTACATAACAATGCGTGTGAAACATAGCTATGTAAGTGCTTAACCGTTTATTTTGTGTGTACTTGCTCATAATAAAATATTTTATTATTCCGCCTTTATTTTTTTTATTGCTTTTCTAATATCGCTTTCGTGTATATAAGAGCTACTTTTTATATTGTTAAGTAAGTCAATAAGTAGGTTATAATCTACAGATGATATTTTACAACTCTCAAAGTAGTCGGCAATCTCTACGCCTCTTTTGTTGCTAAGTGATTTATCTCGATAGTTAAAGTATCTTTTAATAAATTGTTGAGCAACTACTTTTAAGGTATATACCCAACTTGCTAACTTTAGTAAGATGAATAAAAAATAAAGGCTAAGTGCCCATAATGCCATTTCAGGTGTTTGTTTTAAAATTTCGAGTAATTCTTGTATTTGTTCCATAAAATATTTAATTATTAATTTTTGTTATTATTCAAAGTTTTGCGCTTTCTAAACGCTACGTTTCATACGCTCAACGTTATGTGTAATGGCTACTATCCTACTTTTTTAGAAACTTTATCTAATAACTCAGAACGGCTTTTAATATCTGCTCGTTTCTTAACTTCTGCCTCTATTTTGGAAATAGTTTTTAAGTCAGATTCGCCTTTTTTCTCAATCACCAGTTCATATAAAGAAACAAGCATATCTAAGCCTTTGGGGTCAAATCCATATCCTACTATTCCAGAAGCAATTCTCATATAGTTAATTTTTTCTTCGTGTGTCATTTCGTTGTTTATTAATTTTTGTGCTGTTAAAACCGCCAAGGGATAGCCACGCATCAGGAAAGTTATTGTTTGTTTATAAAATTCATTTTCTTTCTTTAGTTCACTACACACTAACATAGGATAAAGTCCTATAGATGCGTAGCCCTCGGTCTTATTTGTATCTGCTACGCATCTACAAACCTTATCCCTTGGCGGTTAGCGATAATTAATAACTACCTCCAAATGTTCGGGGCAAAGCATTAGTTATCTTCATACAATCATCACCTTTTACTTCAATAGTGTTTTTACCTTGTTTCATTACCAAAGTCAACCCCTCACTCCAATGACACCATTGCTTATTTTTATCAAATGTAGAGTAAGAAAAGACTTCAAAACTATCGCTAACATCAGGTATAGAGCAGTTTTTTACTAATTGCTCGTACATCCATTCAGCCCCTGCACCAAAATCAAGTTCTGCTTTTTTCCCAAACTTAGCACCGTTTTCTCGTGCTTTTTCAATCATTTTATTTCTTAAATGCTTATCCATAATCATTCATTTTCAAATCCGTAAAAAACCGACTCCAACTAGATATAAAGTTCATAAGGCGCAGCCCAACGGTTCTTTGTAATCTTGCTGCGCCGATTACGAACCTTATACCTTGACCTGTTACCTTCAATTTGCCGAAAGTCGGTCAGTTAAGAAGCTGTATAACTCTAATATTTCATCTTGGCTGTATCTTATTGTGGGTTGGTTTTTAGCCTCTACCATTGTATTATCTAACATTACAAAGTGTTTATCAAACCATTTTGTAAACGTATCACCTTCAATCGGCAAACAAAAGGTAACACGTTGTATATCTAATTGCTGTTTTAATCTTTTTATTTCGGCTCGTTCTATGTCAAGTAAATCTTCTAAGACCTTTACTTGTACGTCAAGTGGTGTTTCTGTTTTTATAGCTTCGTAATTTTCTGTCATTATCTATTTATTTTTTGCCAACACTTTTTTTACTCAATACCTGTAATTAGTCCAAATTAGTCCAAAATATTTCAGTAATCGTAACATTTTATTCTTTTACCATTTTGGTAATGTGTCATAAATCCTAGTATCATGTTATTTATAATTAGTTAGTGCTTCTGCTATTTGTATTTTTAAATACCTCTCCAAACTCGAACTTTAAAACCTTCTTTTCTTAATTCTTTAATTCTATATTTTTGCAATTCTGACAACTTTCCTTTTTCATTTTTGACCTCAACAAATAGTGGGGGCAATCCAGCTTTACACAGAATCAAATCAGGTATGCCGTTTAGATTTGTTTTAATAAGTTTAATTGGATACCACCCTTTTGATTTTGCCCTGTCAATAATTCTTTTTTGTATTTTCTGTTCTGTTGCCATATCTTAAAAAAATAATTATTAAACTTTGCTTTCTTTTGAGTTACAACTTTATAAATTTCTTTCTCCATTCCATAGTCTGAAAAAAGCCAATGTACATTGTTTTCCTCTCGATCAATAGTTGTCATTCTATCTTTTGATTGAATATAAGACACATTGGAATCGTCAATGTTGTACATTATAATACAATCTGCATTTTTTAAACTTATGCCCTCTCTTCCAGAAACAATTTGCAAAGCAATATTTTTATCAGAATTATTAAACTCGTCCAAATCAGTTGTCGTATTATCGATGTTGTCTAAAATTGCTTTTTTTTCGGCTTTGAATTTATAGAAAATTGCTTTTTTTTCTTTACTGAAGTTTTTATTAATATAGTCGCATTTCGACACATCTAAAACTCTAATTTCTCCACCTTCAATAATTATCGTTCCACTACACAACTGATGAATTTTTTGTCTTAACTTTACTGGAGTATCTGCAAGTATTACGTCGCCTTTTTTATTCTCCAGTACTAAATCCTTTTCTAGTTTATTAATTAACCTATGTATTCTAGGGTCAATTTTTACTGTGTGTATGTGTTCAGAAATATTACTACTGAATTTTGCTTCTTCTTGTGTAAATGTCAAAACATAAGGACTAATAATATGATCTATTTTTTTTATGTCAGCATGTGAATAGTCGTTTACTCTTCCGTGTGCAAATTGCCTTTGTCTTACTTGAACATAATTTTTTGCCCATTTATAAAAATTACTTTCAACAAAGGGAGTAAAATTACTTATCCAAAACTGATGGAATACTTGGCTGTAAGATTCTGGAGTAAATGTTCCAGTCATCAAAATCAAATACTTATTTCCTACTATCTCTTTTAAAAGTTTCGTTCTTTTGGATGGTTTCGGAAAGGCAGAGCAATTATGAGATAATATTCCGTTTGCTAAAAAATTGTGATTATCCTCCATAGTTAAATCATAGACATAACCATCTGGACACAACTCTCTAATTCTTTTTCTATTTTCGAGTTTGACAACCTCAACACTTTCCACCCTCTTAAAAATAACACTTGATTCTTTCTGTTGTCGCATTCTTTTACTTTTAAATTTTTATGACTAACTCCGTCTACTTCTATTGCTATTTTATGAAAAAAAGATGCAATATCTATTTTGTAATGATTAGGCGTTTTAAATTCTAATCGTGTTTTTTTTGGGATTCTTTCTATGTATTCCATAGAAAAGGAATCGTCCAGTTTAGTAATAGCGTTGTATAATAATAATTGGGATTTCGTCGCCCCTCTCCCATTACCTCCTTGTATGTATGGCTTATGACCTATTTTTTTTAGTGTCTCGCTTACTTTTTGTCTTGTTTGTTCATTATGCATTGGATTTTCTATTTTCATCCTTTCTGATGATAAAACTCCTGCACATTTTGCGGAACAAACTTTATAATTATCAATTCCTTTTCTAATGAATTTTACGCCACACACTAAACAGTTTTTACTTTTAGATTTTAATTCATCTTCCTTGTTTTTGTAGTGTTTTAGTTTTTGACTACAATAAGAACTGCAAGAAGTTCCCTTTGTTTTTCCTCTCTTAAACTCATAAATTTGGCTTTTGCTAAGTTCTTTATCACACCACTTGCAATTCATCTGTGGATATAATGTTTCTAGCTTCGACCCAACCTCTTTTTGTAAATATTTTGTGCGATTCGGTACATACGATTTCTTTCCCATTACATTTTATAATTACTAAATTTTCATTTAATTTAACCTTATGCTTTTTTAAAACTTTTTTTGATTCATAAAGCCCTTTATCAAAGTTAAAGGTTTTTAGGGAATCAAACAAATTTATGTCTTTAATTTTTACGCCATCTATTTTTGTATTTCCCACAAAACAGGTGTGTGATTCGTCACAAATAATTAAATTATAACTGTGATCGATAATTTTGTGCAAACTCTCATAATTAATTATTTGTATTTTAAATGATGGATTTAAAGTGTCATAATCATTTTGTATGCTAGATATTGCTTTCTTTTTAGTTATAAAAAGAACGTGCTTTGCTTTTACTTTTTCAGCAGTCATTAAAGACATAAATGTTTTGCCGGTACGAACTTGAGCAATTAAAGCAAGTAATCCTCTTTTTTTTAAGATTACAGAACCTTCATTACTTATTTCTGTTTGATATTTTCTAGGCTTGAACATTATTAAATCTTTTTTTTAGTTCTTCTCTTGTATATATTTTTTTAATTCCATCACTACGAATTATTAAATCTTTGGACTTCCAAACAGAATCTTGAAAAAAAGATCCTGTATGTGTTGACTTACTACCAATTATTCTGTAATTAAAATCGGTTTTCAAACACTTGAAATTTAAAGCGTTAATAGTTCCTTTTTTGTTAACTAATTCCATAATCAAAAATCAATGGTTTCTTCTTCTAGTTCTTTAGTTTCGTCTATAATCATAAACCATTGTAAACCATTACTATTTCCTTTATCATACGTTAATCCAGTATATTTGCAATATTTATCAATCCAAATTGTAAACGTTCTTTGATTTAGCCATTTTTGAAAATCTGGATATTCATTTTTGAATATGTTATAATACTCTTTTTTATCGTTTCTAGTGTTGAAAGGAATAGAATTATTTTCAGTTACCCACTCATAAAACTCCATTGATGTTTCAGCAATAAACTTACGTAGTTTTAGGTTCTTGGTGTTTTGGTTGACCAATCCTAGTTTTAAAAAAGATTGAATACACCCAATCATATAATTATCAAATCTTTGAAATTCTTTCAGATCCCATTCGTCAAATAATTGCCTTCCAAATTCCGTTTCTGGAGTTAATTTGCCACCGTAATATTGGGCAAATTCAATTTCGTGCCTTCTCCTGTCGTGGCTATTCCCTTCACCTTTTACAGCATAGTTTGTGCTTATTACGATTTTAGGACTATCTTTTACAGATAATTTTATAGGATCTTTATATAAATGTCTGATAGTAATTCCTTCTGTAATTAAACTAAATTGATTTTCAAATGACCAGTTTTTCGGTATATCATCAAAAACCAAAACTTTATCATCTATACTAACAGATTGATTTTGAAAACTAGCTTTATCGTTGTGGGTTTTACCATCAATGATGTGTGTTTTTCTTATTTCAGAAATACCTTGTACAAACAATCCTTTTCCTGTTCCACCTTCAGGGTTTTGCGTGATTATTTCATCATTTAATATTATAGCCTTATTGTTGCTTCTATTCTTATAAGTGTGTAGAAGATATCCAATACAAGTTTCTATCGCTGTTTGTTCGTTATTTGATATATTGTTAATGAATTTAGAATAATCATTTTCGTAATTTTCAACCTCTACAAAATCTCTATTTATTATGTGTGATTTCCAAATATAACCATCGACATCAATATATTCTTTTAACTCTTTTTTTTCTTTATTTATTTCTAATATGCCATTATTATAAGCAATATAAGAAGAATTTATTTTGTCCTTTAACATCAACAGTTCTATACTATCCAACATTAAAAGAAACTGCTCGCTAAATAAATTTTGATATCCAGCGCAATACTCCCACACTTTGTATTCTTTTTCCTCTGCTAAATAATCTAAAACAAAATCTTTTATTTTGGATATAGATGTAACCTCAACTTTATTGGATTCGATTTTAACAAAGGTTGGTTTATCCCCACCGTCAGGGTAATATTTTTTAAATCCGTTACCCTCTAAAAACAATTTATATTTAAGCGGTGAAATTTTTACTTTTTGTTTGTTATCATAATACCAAAAGTCATCCGCTTCACTTTCTATTTTTATTTCATCATAAGTTTCTTCGTCAATATTATGTTTAGATATGACTTTGTCCTTACCATTCTTCAAGTCATTTTTAATAGCTTTTATTTTATCGTAGTCCTCAAAATACTTAATATTAAACTGTCTACGCTTGTATGCGCTTTTTATTGTTGTTTTAGCTTCTCTTTCCGTAAAGTCAGTATTAAACATACAAACATTATTAAAGATATATCCTTCCGCAGTTGATTCGCTAATACCGTATTCGCAAAACATACCAGCTATATCAAAAACAAACGCATTTCTTTGTCCATCTACAAAATCTTTACCCCAATTAAACAACATTATTTTATCAATAATAGTCATTTCATCATTAATAGGAATTAAAGGAACACGGTCTGAAACTCTATACCCCTCGTCTTTTAATTCAGGGCTGTAAATTTCGGCATTATAATTAATATATATATTTGGGTCTACTGATTCGTAACAAACACGGTCAACGTTACAATTCATTACGTCGAAGTAATTGTATTTAAACTCTTCATTGAACGCTTTAAAATATTTTTCATGATTTATTGCTGTACAAGGCGGTATTTTAACCAATGCTTTTAATCCGTACCCTTTAAAGCTTTTATTTTTAAGATAACAACTAGGGCTTTTAAAAACAGATACAATGTGTTTGTTTTTTTTAACCTTTTTAAAAATCTTATTTAACTCTTCTAAATTAGGTATTTCATCAAAATCAATAATCATTAATCCAGAATGATTAATCAATCCTTTTTTTGATCGTTCTTTAAACTCACCACCAAAAACAATGCAAGGTAATTTTGATTTTAATTTGTCGTATTCAGCCTTATCTTTTGATTGACTACATAAATCAATTAATTCTTTTGACTTACCTACTTCTATTCTTTTTAATGATTTCCAAAGAGGGAGAATATAAGGAACGTCTTTAGATTTATAAAGGTCTTTAAACACGCTTATTTTAGTTTCTTTCATACCTCCTTTATAATTTGATTGTTAAATCTCAACTCAATACAATATTCATTAAAGGTGTGCCAAAAAGTTTGAAATACTGAAAAAGTATATTCCACATTTACCAAATCATTTATTTCAATCACAAGCAGACCTTTGTGATCGTTTATAGATTTAATATTTATGAAGAAATCATCTTCTGTATATTCTCCGACTAACGAAACTAAATCAAAAAGTCTTTTATTTGAATAACTCTTTCCAGAGCCATCTGTCCTAAATATTTCCATATTTATAAATAAAAAAAACCCTAACAGAAATATCTTTTAGAACTTGGCAGTACTACGGATAGTGAAGCTGTTAGGGCTTGTAATAAAATTAATATTGTAATGTAATACTGCCATAAATCAAAAGTACATAAATAAACTTAAAAACAAAGAGTAAAATGCTTTTTTTTTAAATTCAATAAACAAAATCAATATAATAATATTGTTAACTCCTTAACTTTTCAATATTTATAAGGGTTTCAAGCGTTCCGCATTTATAAACCACCCCTAAAAGGGAGACCCCCCTAAAAATAAAACACTTTTTTACATAGGGGTATATAAGGCATAAATGCGAAGCTCCTTAATTAAACAAAAAAACCACTCATTTTTTGAGTGGTTTTAAATTAAAGTGTTGCGAAAAATGTTACTATTTCAAATAATTAGTTAAACAAGTCCTTAACTTTATTATTTAAGTCCTCCTGATACTCGTGAAAAACTTCTAAACTATCATTTAAGGCGCTATAACAACCATCCCTTATTTCTCTTATTTCTCTTATTTCTTCAACATTTTCTGGATCTATGCTTAAAAATTCACATAATGTGATTGAAAATATATCTAATATTTCTCTTTTTGTCAGTTTGTACTCTTTAGCCAAATCTTTTTCAAATTCTTCTTTTGTCATTTTTAATATTTCAAATAATTAGTTAATACTCTTTTTACAAATCCAGCTGTTTGTTTTGTTCTTTTTTTAATATTTCCAAGTGAATTATCTTGTAAGGTGTCAAAAAGATATTTAACTTCATCTTTTTCGGCTTCTATTTTATATCCTATCTCGTCCTGTATCAAAATGAAATGGCTAAAGCACTTTTTCGTGGCGTTTTAGAAACTTTTGGAACTTCGTAACCATCTTCGTCGTAAATTTTCACATCGCTATTTGTGGCGGTCTTAATTAATTCCTCACGCTGTTTTATTTGCTTTTTATAATCAGCATAAACAGGATCTTCAGAATAGTTAATTGTATTACCACCATTCCTAAAATTTGCCTTTATTCCAAACGCTTCAAAGTTTTCATCAGGCAATGCTTTTTTTAGTTCCGTTTCAATAATAGAAATGGCTTCTTTTGCTCTTAATGCTTGTGCGTATATTTCTTCTAAATTATAATTTCCGCTATCAATTAATTTTGACGCAAAATTTTTAGAAGATAATTGCAATTCTTTTTTTGTTGGAAGAAAATTAGGCGTTGCCATTTCTTCATCCCTCATTAGTTTTATTAAGTCCATATTATTGTTGTTAAAAAAGCCCCTAATTAAAGGGGCGTTAATTAAAAGTCTAAATCTTCATTTGATTCTTTTTTCTCTTCGTATTTATCAACCTCTGAAATGTTATCAGCGAGTTTAAAATATTGTCGCATATACTCTTGCAATGTTTCAACATGGGGAATAATTTTAGAAGGGTCTTTAATTGCATCTGCAACCTCAAAAATTGGAGTAGTGTATTTTACACTTCCTTTTTTCTCTTCTTTTGCTCCAGTAACTGAAAACCAATTTTGTTGCCACTTGCTACTGTTTAGTTTATCAAATTCAGAATAAACCCTAACAGAACTGCCTTTTAAAGAAATGTTAGCAAGTTCTCCAGTAGATAGTACTACATAAATTGATCGACAGTAATGCCCGCCAGCTTCGCTAATTTGTTGTTTGATTTCTTTGTAAAGTCCTTTAGCAATTACACCGCCCTTAAAGGCTTTTACCTCTAATTCTTCGGTGCTAGTGAATAGGACTTCGTTTGCATAGATTCCGCTTTCGCTTGCATCGTTCCATCCTTTTACAGTATGGTAATGTTCAAGTATTACGAACTTCAAAGGAAGCTCTACTTTTACATTTTCTTTTTTCGCCTTGTCATAGTAAGCAAAACATTTGTCATTGCTCTTCCATTCAAGAAATTTAGTTGCAGGGTTACTGCTTTTTTGCTCTGGTCTTTCTAACCATGTACTCATAATAATTGTTTTAAATTACGTCCAAATTGCCGTGAACGCATCGGCTCTATTATTTAAAATTCTTGTGTACTTCTGGATTCCAGTCAGTAACTTCTTTCGCTTTTCTCTTTTTCTTCTGTTCAAACGCTTTTTTTCGATTGT
>CAKZMU010000040.1 GCA_937129145.1 uncultured Lacinutrix sp.
GCAAACCATGTGTGAAGTGCGGAGACACACCCCGCATGATGAAGAAAAACGGCACCGGTTATCTGACAATGTGTGAGTCGTGCCAGCGCGAATACTGGCGGGACAGCAAAGTGAAGAGACATGCTAATAAGCCAGCTGAGACTAGTCGTATCTGCAAGACATGTGGCGAAGAGAAGCCCATCGAGGATTTTCCCAAGAATGGGAAGTATCGCAAGCGCTCTTGTAAATCTTGCTACTCATCACTGGTTGCCCATAAGCGCACTGGACGCAAACCAAAAACCAAGCGTGCCACTAAAACCGTTACACCTGTCACATCTCAGCGTGAACGTATCTTGCTCATTGATCCAGTGACCAACCGACACATATTGTGTGAAGTCATGTCCGAGCGACCCGTCAAGCCCTCGACCTCCGTGCATATGCGGAAAGTCTATCGCGCTCAAGGTGTTGAAATTGAGAAGGTGCGGAGTGGCGAATAAGCGCAATACTTACCGAACAGATGTGTACCCACATTCTCATCCAGAGCTAGATCAATATTGTGCTAGCCACCGCGACGGCGAAGAAGAAATTAGTTTCAGTGAACTGGGTCGGCGGTCAATCGAAATGTACCGCTTGCTAGAGCAAGGTGACCCATCTTTACTGGCGAAATATTTCCCCCAAGTCATCGAGATGCTTACAGGCGTTCCAGTGGTGCAGATCAACAACAGCACCACCATCGAAAAGGTGGCACCTGTAACTAGTTCGCAACCGGCTAGCAATCCTGCCCCGCAAGTCGGCTTCCAAGACTTGGTAGATGAGTTTGGTCAACCTGTTCGCATTTTCGATTTGATTCGGCTTGGTCGGATCAAGCACGTCGTTGTTGAGGGTGACAATGGCGAAGAGGTAACGTTGATCGCAATGGATTTTGCACGGAAAAAAGAAGATACCCTCACCATTCCTGCCGAGCAAGGTACTGGAATTCGAGGAGCAGTTAACACGATACGAAGTGGTGGTGGCATGTCAGGGTACGCCAGCCAACTTCGTAGGCGACGGAGAGGTGGATCATGACCCTCTTTATTCTTCCACCTCCCAAGAAAGCCCCGCGCCAGCTTCGGATCGTGCGGGGATGGCTGCAGGTTGCAATGCAACGCGAGGACCTAAGCGTTCGTCGTGTTGGGCAACTCGCGAAGCTGGTGCGAGGACTGCACTACGATCAGGCGCTCATCTGTGGACGCTGGCAGGTGGAGTATCTTTATCTTGCCAACGGATACCCTCATTACCGCTTTTACTGCGGGACGCAAATGATCGGCGTGATTGACATCCGCACCAGCACATCGGTTCATGGCGCGGATGTTACAGGTGTAACACAGTTGCCAGAAATTCACCACGATATTGCCAAGTGTCTTGCCTCGCTTGGCTTTGATAGTCATTCGTTTCGAGTGGGGGTGGCATGGACGGGTCTGAATACTGAGACAAAGCGAGCGTTTAGGCTAAGGAGAACGGGGTGAACAACACGATTGAATTCACAACGATGGATGGCAAGAAAGTGTCAGTACAGCACGAGACGCTCTATATTGATGGGCTTTACAATCATCGTATGGATGTGTACTGGAAGAAATTTGCAGAAGGTTTTGCGTCCACTGAACCATACGAGATTATCCTATGGGAGATCAAAGGAACATATCACGAATTGTTCAACCCGTACCCTAGTATGGATGCCCAATACACATTGACAATTTTTCCAGAGGATGACGGTTTCTTTGTCGGCATTTCTTGGTACAACGTTTATGGAAACCCAAGCTACAACAACGTGAGTTGTATCATCAGCACCGAGCAGGTCGGGTTACTGACAGATTACTTTGAGCAACCGAAGAAAGAAACACGATCATGAAAGTGGTAAGCGAAGCCACAGACAAAAACGATCAGCTCAGATGAGGATGTTCGCCTAACCGTGACACCTGTCACACTGTTTAGTAGACTAATTGTTCCTTAAAGACGAAAAGTCCACACGTGTGGACTTTTTTGTTATACACTTGTTCTATCTTTTAATATATTCAAAGGAATCTCTATGTCCGATATTATGAAGTATCATTTATCAGTTTCGGCGTTTGGCGCGATGGGAATTGTGTATGCAATTGCTGTTGGAGTTATTTCATTTTTCCCCTTGTTTACCTCTATGGAAATTCAATTTACTATCGTAGGTCAGATTGTTTTTGCTACACTCAGCTTGGGTTGTGGATTGATGATCAAATACCTAGCGGAGAACGCATAAACACCCAAAAGCAACTCGCCCTGAATTCTTTGCTACACTGGATTCATGGCACTCACAACACGAAAAAATCCCTTAGGGGAATACGGCAAAATTGAATACATCCGTATTCATGGCAGTGAAGAGCGGCTGAAGCGCCCGGCGGAGGTTCGGGCATCCTTCAATATCCTTGACCCTGATAATGCTCAGAACGCCATGCCGGCTACACCCGATGAGATCGGCTTGACCTGCTATCGCTGTCGAGAAATCAAACATGTCGATGAATTTTATTCGGACAAGCGCAACAAACTTCGCTATGGACGACGCTCGGTGTGCAAGGTGTGCATGAAGATCGATGAGGTTGACCGGAGCAAGTATCGTAAGCAGGTGCGAACCAAGCGTAAGAAGCGGTTGAAGAAACGACGCAAGCAACGCGCGAAGAAGTAAACATGAGTTTTGAGGATGAACCCCTTCATCATGATATAATAGGGGTGAACGAAACGCATGGCTTTCCTTTCTTAAATTATTTTCTCCGTCACGTGCCGGAGGAAGTCGCATAGGTTTAACTGCTTGAGGGTGTGTCCGATAGCGGTTTCAGGGTTCGATTCTCTGAGTGACTTTGTAATGGTTAATCCTTTTTCAGTAGCAACCAACCCACCACCCGAACCGCTTTGGAAAAGGAGCGGTTCTTTTGTTTACCCCATGAATATTGGAATCCTTGAGACAACCCCATGAGTGACATTTGTGGAGCAAAAACAAGACAAGGTGGCAAGTGCCAGAAATCGCCGATGCCAAATGGTCGCTGTCATTTACATGGGGGCAAGACACCGAAAGGGGTCGATAGTGTTCATTGGAAGCATGGTCGCTATTCAAGTTACTTACCCGCGCATCTCCAAGAGTCGATTGGTGAACTTGAGCAGTACAGCTTGCTTGATCTTGCCGATGAGCTTCAGACCCAGCGCCTTCTCATCAGCTCCTATATGCAAAAGTGGCGCGATGGCGACCAGCCGATGCAGGAGCAAAATCTAAGCGCGATGATTGGCTGGATGGACACCGTGGGCAAGATGGTCGAGCGAATTATGAAAATTCGCAATGAGACCGCCATGACCGCCACCGAGATCGCACACCTGCAAGCCAAGACCTTAGATGTAGCCCGAAAGTATATCGATGACCCTAACCTCGTTCGACAATTCATTATCGAATTATTCGAAGTTAGCGAACCCTCGCGCCTTGCATAAGGTCGGTGAGGGCATCTTATCCTTACTGGATGCTGAAGAATTGCGGAGCGAACCATTTGCTGATTTGCCGTTTGTGGAATTTTGCGAACGATGGGTTCGGATTCAGGACAAGCACGGCAAGATTATCCCCTTGGTTCTTAATCGAACCCAATTGGATTTGGTTGTACTCCTTGAGCAATGGGATCGCATTGTTGTTCTCAAGGCACGTCAAGAGGGAGTAACGACGGTTGTTGAGTTGTGGCACTACTATCAAGTGTGTCGAGGCAATGCCAAGACGAGCACAATTTGCCACGATAGCGAACTCACGGCGGAAATCCGCGAGATGGTGGATCGTTGCCATAACAACATTCCCGAAGCCTATCAGCCTAAACGCAAGTTTGCCAATGCGAAGGTGACGACTTATCCTGACCTGAGTAGTCAGACGCGGATCGCCACCGTTGGCGGTCACGCGGGGAAATTGAGCGCGGGCAAGAAAAAAGGTCGAGGCGGAACGAATACCCACATCTTAGGTACAGAGGTCGCGTTTTGGGCAGATGCCGAAAGCGTGATGAGTGCCGCGATGCAAGCAGGCAATCCCCACATCATCCTAGAGAGCACACCCAACGGAGCGCAGGGTTTCTTCTATGAGACCTGTATGCGTGCGCTGGATGGAAAAGGAGAGTGGGTTCTCGCTTTCTATCCTTGGTGGTGGTCAGGCGATTACCAAATGCCACTGAGTGAAGGCGAGGCATTGACCTATTCACCTGATGAGCAAGCACTGGTGGATCGCGAACAATTAACGCCGGAGCAAATCAAATGGCGACGTAAGAAACAAGATGAGCTAAAAGAGAAGTTTCTACAAGAATACCCCGAAGACCCCAAAAGCTGTTTTCTGCTATCTGGTCGTGGGTATTTCCGTGCCGTGTTGTCAGAAAAAAATATCTTCACCGCTCCCGAAGCCGTGACACCTGTCACAGAGCATCGGCATGTTGGAGGCTTGGACTGGGGACAAGACAATGACTTCACCGCCTTCTCGATCATCGACAGTGTGACAGGCGAAGAGCGTCATCTCTATCGGCTGAACAAACGGTCATGGGCAGAGATGCGAGCAGACATTTGCGACCTGTGCGAAGTGTGGGGCGTGGAGGCGATTGTCGCTGAGAACAACGCGATGGGGTCGAGTCAAATTGAAAGCCTCGGAACAGAGTTACAGAAGCGCAATCTAAAAACCCACATTACCCCATTCACCATGACGAACCCAAGCAAGGACAGCGCAATCCGCGCCTTCCGCTCATCATTGGAGAATGGAAACTTGCGTCTGCTCCCCGATGAAAATGGAGAGCGTGAGTTGCAAGCGGTGCAGGCGAAGCAACTACCCTCTGGCTTGTGGTCGTATGGTGCGCCAGAACCAGAACATGACGATACGGTGATTGCGCGAATGCTAGCTTGGCACGGCGTATCTAGCGCCATTGATTTTAATAAAATTAACTTCCTTTCGGGGTGATGAATGCCATCTTTGGTTGACAGAGTAAACGAGCACGGAACTCAAAAATCCAGCCTGCCCCCCGCCGAATACTATCTACCGCTGACTGGAGATCGTGTCCGTAATCGAGACATTCCTTTTGGAGAGCATGGCTACGCGCAAGCCTATTCCGTTATCGAAGGCGTGCGGAATTCAATCGATGTCTATGCCGACCTCATCGAAGCGACAGCCTCTCAGATTACTTGCCAAGGCAAGACGGTAGCGACCAGCACAGACGAAGTGGACAAGCATCCTTTGTATAAGGCGATGTCAGCGTATCGACGCAAGCATAATATCGACCTGCTTCGGCGCATCGTGTACAGTGTCATGATTTATGATGAAGCCTATATCTGGCTTCAGAAAAATGATTGGGATTTTGTCACGGGCTTATCATGGCTAAACCCTTTGGGCGTGACGATTGACGACACGCAAGGGTTCATTTCCGGCTACCGCTTTATGTGGGGCAATACGGGAATGTATCGTACCTTCAAGCCATCGGAGATTGCCTATGACCATGGCTTCAATCCTTATGACGATCATCGCGGTGACTCGATAGTAACAACGGCGATCCACAATGTAAATATCAGCCGGAACATGAAACGGTTCTTGCGTGATTTCTTTGTGAATAACGCTCGACCGGGGTTTGTTGCGTCCTACAAGGATGCAACTTATTCTACCAACAAGGATGCTCAAGCCTACCTAGAGAAAATGTTCCGCGATTTTCTAAAGGGGGATGGCAACCAGCATCGAACCTTAATCAGCAATATCCCGCTGGATATGGTGGCGTTTGAACAGCCGGACATTGGCAAGCAGTATGTTATGCACGCTGATGTTCGTAAGGAAATTTATGCGTCCTTTGGTGTGCCCTTGGCGATTGTCGGAGATACCTCCACGACACGGTACAAGGAAACCCTCGATGCACGCGCCTCCTTTGTGGAATTGCGGGTCAAGCCCTTGCTATTGCGTCTGCAAGATTTTATCAATGATCGCATTCTTCCAGCGCTACCCGACGGCGACGGACATCGAATTGAATTCGATACCACGCCCTTCGAGATGCTGACGGAGGCTGACCAGCAACAGGCGCAGATGATCCGTGAGGATATGGGGTCAGGCATCATCACGATTGGTCAGGCGCAAGAGCTTCGCAAATATGATGTCGATGAAGAACTCAAAGACATCCTTGTCGTGAAGGGTCGACCCATGACCAAGGCGATCTTCCTGCAACTTGCCAACACCATTCCTTCGCAAGAGGTATTGGATTACGCACAGGCGGAGACAGAAGAAGTTACGCAGGATGCAATCGAAGATGATGCTGAGGGTAGCGATCCGCCTGAAGAAGTCGTGCCAGCCATTGACCCGTTGAAGGACGAGTCGGAAGAGAAGGCGCACGAAGTAGTGGCGGATGATATGTCTGTTACACCTGTCACACTCCCCCATAGCAAGCTCTTCGAAGGGTTGACAGAACTCTACCCCGAAGAGGGCGAGCTGGAGTCCCGTCAACGTGACGAACTGAAGGCATGGTATCAGCTTGTGAAGCGTGGCAAAAGCCGACCCTTCGAAAGCGACGTGCTTGAGCCATACATTCGGCACGCAGTGATTGACCGTTTGGACGAGGTCAAGACCGATCACCCCCAAGCAAAGTCAATTGCCATCCTTGATGTGTTCGATGATGAGGGCATCAAGACGGTTGCCAGTTATCGACGACAAGCACGCTCTTTGTTCCGACGCTTTGCCCGCAAGGACATGGGCATCACGGACTTCATCGCCGGAATGTCTGCACTCATCGACCAGCAATTCAGCCAAGCCTTCAAGCGAGGCGTGAAGCGCGGTGGTAAGACGTGGAAAGAATTGACAGGCGAAGAGCAAGCACGCCTCAGCCTAGTAATCTCCGATGAGAAATTCCATCTCTTCAAGTTAGCAACTGACATCCACGATGGTGGTACGGTTAGTTCAGCGTCTCTGCGGAATCGAGTTGAGCGATGGCTCTCTCGGTATGATCGCATCGAGGGGCAAGGCTATTTGGTCGCCAAGGCGAATACCAAGATCAAGCGCAAGATGGACCCACGCAAAGAGAATTGTCGGGATTGCCGACTGCTCAACGGGCGAGTCTACCTCGCCTCAACTTGGCTGGAGAACGATGCGGAGCCACGATCAACAGCGTTTGAGTGCTTCGGCTTGTTCTGTGGATGCACAGACGAAGAAACGGACGAACCAATTACAAAAGGCGCATTTCCGCGATTGCGGGGAAGAGGGTAGCAATGATTGAACTCACACAAGAGCAGATGGAGGAATTTAAGACGGCAATGGAGAATTTGCCCCACTTCCTTAGCATACAGTCCATCCCCACCTACCTCAACTTGGATGGCTACATTGAAAATTACACGGACAGCACTGAGACACCCTTGGTGACAGACACGAAGTTGCCTAGCAATCAGTAGTAACTAGCACCACAACAACAACCAGTTAACCAAACGCTCCGAAAGGGGCGTTTTTGATTCTAGGGAAGTACGTATGAAGATCGAACAACGAGAAGGCTACATCCTTGCCAAGAACACGGGCGGGGTTGTCAAGCGAACAAGTGAAAAGAAATTCGAGATGCACGCTATTCGCTGGCATGACCCCAATCGCAAGGACTTGGATGGGGAATGGTTCAGCCAAAAAACCTTCCTGATGAAATCGGCGGGTTATCCCATCATTAATGCCCCTGTGAATTACCAACATGGAATGACCAAAGGTTTTGGCAGTTTAGGCATTGGCATCCTCACCTTCGCTGACGAAGACGAGATTGGCGAGTTCGTAGCGGGTGAACTCAAGACCCGCGAAGAATATATTGCCATGCTCCATGAGTTGGGACGCGCGACCGATCAGAAGATGACGGACAAGGAAGTAATAGCCCGCGCCGACCTCGCGGTGAAGGCAGTGGACGCACTCATAGCAGAAACCGAACTACAAGGAAGCGGAGGCTTCGACCCTGCGACATGGGTTGTCGACCCCGAAACCAAACATATTGACCAAGCGGGCATGATCCACTTGGCATTCACACCGACCCCAGCCGACGACATGAACCCTGTCGTCCGCTTTAAGAGTGCATGGGAGCGAGTGATCTCACCTCCCCCCAGCACGACAACTTACTCAATCCCTGACGGGAACTCAAACAGTATTCAACCACCAGAAGCACATAAAGAGGCTACTGAAGAGCCTAAAGATGTGACGGGTGACGAAGAGGGTGGCGACCCTATACGCGAACAATCGAAAGCAACACCCATTACGGAGAATGACATGACAGTAAAAACGAAGATGGTGACTGTTGAAGAAGTCATCGAAGCGCTTCGTCCCCATATTGAGGAAATGATCGGTAATCCAGCTGATGCTACGGCAATGGCGGATGAGATCGAAGAAGAACTCAAAATGGAGGAGGAAGACGAAGAACTGAAAACGGAAGATGAGGAAGAGTTGGCTGGCAAAGCCTTCGCCCTCGCCGTGAAGAAAATTGAAGCGTGGCAAAAGTCCCAAAAGCGCGTCGCTGATAAGTTCAAGGCTGAACGCGACAAATGGGCGAAGGCACAACTTCCCACGGATGAAGTCCCCGGCTTCAAAGGTTCGCCGGATGGCAACAAGGGGCACGTCACCGTTGGTGACAACATGAAATACGCGCACTTGAGCGCCTTGGACATGGCGATGGCATTCAAGATTGCCACCTCCGCCGACAAACGCCCCCGCGGACTCGAAGGACGCAAGGCGACGGAATTTGTATCCGAAGACTTTTATCGGGTCGCCGTCAACAAAATGGCGGAACACGCGCAACGCACCACCTTCAAACGTGCCGAAGATGCCTTATTTGTGAAGTCGGCATTGCCGTTCAAAGCTGGTGAATTGAACGCATCGGACATCACGGGGCAAGGGTTGGAATATCTGGGCAATGTGTACGATGCTGTTGTCTGGGAATCAGCGCGGAACAATCGCATTTATCAGATGATGCAATCACGCGGGATGATGGAAAAGCCTGTCCCACAAGGCGCGAAAAGTGCAATCGTTGCGGTAGAAGGTGATGACCCTACCGTATACGGTGGTATCGAGGGCAACAGCGTTGATGCAACGGGTCGCCCTGAAGTCGTCTACAAAATCTCGCCGCTTACCACCAGCAACGTAACGGTCACACCCGGAACATTCCGCACCGCGACCGCCTACACCTTTGAATTGGGCGAGGATAGCTTTGTGGACATGGCGCAAGAAGCCAATCGCAAGGTTCGCTTAGCGCTCGAAGAAAACATTGAAAAAGCGATGATTCACGGCGACACCGAAACCGCCGCGACAACGAATATCAGCGATATTGGTGGCACACCTACCGCAACAGGTCTGACGCGCGATTACTTCCTTGAGTTTGACGGCTTGCGGAAATCTCCGTTGATTACCAGCACAGCATACAGACGTGACGGTGGCGCGTTGACCATTTCGGACTATCGCGCGACGTGGGCATTGCTCGGTTCGGCGCAAGCCTCCCACACAGAAAACATCTTCTTCCTGATCGACTTCGATACCCTGCAAGCGACGCTTGACCTCAGTCAATTGCTGACCAAAGACGTTGCGGACAACGAAAACACACTCTTTACGGGTGAGCTTGAAAAGATGTGGGGCATCCCGATTTACCAATCTGGTTTCTTCGGTAAAAGTAACGGCGTTGGCAAGATTGACCGCACCACACCCGGCAACAACACCAAAGGTCAAATCATGGCAGTGTACGCACCCTACTGGGCATTCGTATACAAGCGCAACATCTCGATTGAGATGCAACGTAGCCCTGAATCTGAGAGCTTCGAGTTTTATGGCTCAATGCGCTTTTCCTTGCAACGCCGGAGCGCTGCCGCCGCCGCCATCAGCTACAACCTGACCGTCTAAGCCAAACGAATAAAGGAGCAATGACATGGCTGGAGCAGCAACACGCCCAACTCCCCTTACGGATTACGGCGTAAGCGTACAAGTCCCCACTCAAGAATTAACGGACGATGGGGCAATCACCATTCCCAGTGGCGTGGTGATTTTGAATAAAGCAGGCGTAGTCGCGGCGACCCTCGCCGCACCACAAGGCGATGGCTTGGTTTTGCACATCGTATCGGAAACCGCCCAAGCCCATACCGTAGACCTCGCTACCAGTGGTGTAAACGGTACGAGCGCCGACGTTGGAACATTCGGCGGTGCAATTGGTGACGGCGTACTATTGGTGAGTCATGGCGATCATTGGTACTCATTAGCCAATACCAACGTGACCTTTGCCTAAGAGTGAATAGATTGTGAAGGGGCGGCTCTTTCCCGCCCCTTTATGACACAAGGATTGTATATGCCAGTAATAAGCATAACCCCAACGATCTCCACCAGCGCCTACGCGACGGGGGATGTGGTCGGTGGCAAATTGACATTAGAAGGCGTTTTGATGAGCCGAGCGCTGTTGACGCACCTTGCCGTATTCGATGACGATGGCGAAGGTGTGCAACTGGACTTCTTTTTGTTCAATGCGGATTTAGAAGGAACGTACACCGATAACGCCGCCTTCGCCATTAATGCCAGCGACAAAGCAAAGTGGATCGGTCAGATCGTCATTGAAACGGGCGATTACCTAAGCGCCGGAGCCGACAAAACGGGACTGAAGACACCGATCAATTTGCCCTTAGAACGCGGGGCGAATGGCAACGAGGACTTGTTTGCTGTTTGTGTAATTCGCAGTAGCACAACATTCACGGCAACCACCGACCTGCGCTTCGATTTTGGTTATATTTTGGACTAGCCCATGAAAATAAAAATTCTGAGAAATTATGGTGGAACGCGCACCCGTGAACGGCGCATCTTGCCGGGTGTGTATGAGGCAGGCGATTCAGCATTGTTCGGCTTAGAAGACTACCTACTTGAAATCGGGGAGGCGCAGGTTGTTGATGATACAGTCGATCTCGTTCAAGAAAATAGCGCCGCGCCCCAAGAGGATCATACCTTCCACAACGAATTGATGCGTGCCAAAGGTCGACCTGAAATTGACGTGCCGATCCCACCCGCTCCCCAAGAAACATTGGACGAATTGGCGGAAATGGGAAGTGTTGACAATGTGGTACGTCTTAGCTTGGAAATCGACTACGAGCGGGCGTATGGACGCAAGCCCCCTAGCAACATCTCAGATGAGACCTTGCGGGAACGAGTGGCAGAAGCGACCAGCCCTGAAGAATCCCCATCAGATGATGAGTGATAAGGTACATCGTGATTCATAGTTACGCAACCCTCGCCCAAGTCAAATCAGACGTCATCACAGGGCAGACCGCCGATGACGAACTCTATCTGCAAGCCCTGTATTGGGCGACGGCACGCATAGATGAATTGGTGGAATACCCGTTCGTCCCCATGAGCGAAACACGGTGGTTTGATGCCACCCGTGACAACATCAGTCGGGACGGCGAACTATCGCTATATTATCCCCTGCTCTCCATTACTTCGGTGAAAGACCTGAACGGCGCAACCGCGTTGACCGCGTGGGATGGCACAAGCTCCGGCTTGGCAACAGCAACCTACATTCCCGAACCCTACGGAACGTCTCCCTATTGGAGCATTCAACGGATGGCAAGTGGTGTTTCGGCGGTCTGGAGTCAGACCTATAGTCGGAAAGCCATCGCGGTAGAGGGCGTGTGGGGGTATCACTCAGATTATGCCAACGCATGGCTTACCGCCGTCGATACCGTCGCGGACGCGGGCGGTCTGGATGCCAGCGTGACGACCGTCACGGTTACGGACGCGAATGCCAACAACGCGATTGGACTAGCAACCCGCCTTAGTGAAGGCGCACTCATTCGCATCAACAGTGAGTGGATGCAAGTGGTGGATGTCAGTAGCAATGCGCTGACCGTCATTCGTGGGGTACGAGGCACAACCGCCAGCACCCACGACAACGGCGACAACGTGGATGTATTCCAAGTTGACCCGAATATCAACCGCGCCTGCGTCCGCATCGTGACCTACCTTGAGGAACGGCGGGGGCGACGGGATGAGGTGAGCCTCGATAACTTCGGGATTCGGGTGCAGTTGCCCAATGACCTAGCACGAGAAGTTACGAATATTCTGAGCATGTTTCCTCGTCGTAGGAGTTTTTGGGTCGTATGACAATTAAAACTGCCATCCAAAGCGCACAGGATCGCCTTGTGGCAATGGTTCCCCTGATGATTACCGACGTAGCGTCGACAGAGGTATATAAAAATCGCAACGTTGCTACGCAAACCAACCAGCCTTACGCCGAAGTGTACCTAAACAATCTCCGGCAGGTGAGTGAGGTTAATGACGATTACTTTCGACACGAAGCCGAATTTTATATTGACGTATACCTTGCCCCCTATGGCGCAGGTGCGGAAGGCGAGTACACCCAAGCGATAAGCCGCGAACATATGCCGGACGCATCAATCTATCTGTTAGAGCATCGCAATTTACATTACGAGGCGGGGCAGGCGCAAATTGCAGGTGTTAGCGCCGATGATAACCGCGTGGGAACGCTCACACGCATTAGTAGCGAAGGCATGATTGGATTTCGCACCCCCTTCACCGTTGTGTTGGAATACCATGAATTGGTCAACGAGTTTCCAATATGATTCGCCGGACGATTGAAAGTGAAGCCGACCTTGATGGCATTGTGACTGAGGTGATGGCGCGGGAACAATTCATCTTTCAACAAAGTTATGATGAGGCACTGGTGGAACTTGAGCCGGAATTGTATATCTCGCTGAATGAGACCCCACCCAAGCGCACAGGCACATGGGGCGGGTGGTCAACCGATCCCAAAAAAGACGCGAAGGCGCGTCGGTGGTGGTTCTGGCAACTGTCGAAAAAGAACATCCCCACCGATGGCAAGCATTACCAACGTCAAGGAAATGTTGCCCAAGCCTTTGAACTGTTGAGTGAACAATTGGAAAACAATGTCAACCGCATTCGTATTCGAATGACGGCGGGCTGGTTGCGCTATCTCGTCGGCACGCTTGACCGCCGACGCGGGGCAAGCTACCAGATACCCGGACACAAACAAACGGGATGGTGGCGCATCTTGGACAAGCTCGATGAATGGGAGACCCAACTGATCGAGCGCATTTTAGAAAAATATGACGACGCGAACATTCGCAGTCGCAACCGATAAAAGGAGCATCTTATGTCTGTTGGATTCACCGCAGGATTCAAACACCTGCAAGTAGCAGTGTTGGACGACGACAATTATCCGATGGGATCGTTGGCGACCCCGAATAGTCCCGTCGCAGATACCGCCTATCCTGCTTATAAAGTACAAGCCCCCGGAAGCCTTACCCCCATTTCGCTGAACTTGGAAATTGCCAACTTCACCGATGCGGAACAATACGCGGGGATGGATATTCTGGGCATTAGTGGCGTGGATGCGGGAACACTGACGCTGAACGCTGACGACCCCACCTTTGAGGCATTGGTCACGGAATCGGCTGTTGATACGACGACGGTATCGGGCATGACGATGCACGGGATCAACATCAACAATGATTTTTCACGACGCTTTGCGATTATGGCAAGCACGCGCTTGACGGTACGGGGTTCGAATGTCAAGAAATGGATTACCCGTGTGTACCTGAATGCTTTCATCGCCAAAGGGCGAATTGAGGGCGTGAACGGAGGCGGGGGAACAAACCCGAACCCACACGAGTACACCATCCTTGCCTTGCCTTCATCGCGCATCAGTGTATTGGGCAAGCTCTTGAGTGCCTCCGGTCTGAGTGTCAATAACAATAGTGATGTGTATCTGGAAATCGAATCCAGCAAACCGCTAGCCTTATTGACATG
>CAKZMU010000041.1 GCA_937129145.1 uncultured Lacinutrix sp.
TTTAGAGCGAGTATTACATACTAGAGTTGTCAAAACATACTCGATATGGAGAATACGGTCAAGGGGGTATCGCCAACGCAGACCTATGGGTCTTGGGGTCGAGTTTTTCCGCCAAAGGGTATTCGATATAGGAATACAACAGGGAATTTTAGCTGTAATATAGTGGATAGTGTGTATATAGGTTTCGAGTTCAGAGAGGACTGCGATAATTCAGACTGGGGAAAGAATAAAATCCGAAACCATACCACAGGACTGAAACTCGGTTCTTTGGCAGAGCTTAAAGAGCAATACTGGAAAGGGAATTCTTTTAAGGGAACTTGTCTCACAGAGGCGGAGAGTAGTCAAACGGGTAGGCATACCATCTTCTATTATAGCAATGGTTCGGCTGATTATGTGCCATTTCCCGTTTTTTCTAGCTCGAATGCTTCATGGTGGGTAAATCTAAGTAAATCAGGTATTCCCGAAAATGATGTTTGTGGTACAAGCATATTTGGTGGCGAAGGTATAGGTTTCCCATTTGGTGGCTTAGGAGATAGATTGATTGATATGGTGGGATTGTTTAACCCCGTAGATAGATTCCACCAACCCATCTTTGGCATTGAGTTGACATCTACAGATACCGCTATTCTAAGTAATACCATGGTCTTTGGTAGCTTTGAACAGGAGATGACTTGGCAGTTTAGGCAAGATGTCTATGATAGGCTAAAACCCTTTGAAAATGACTTTAGAGATACCTCTATATTTCGAGAGTATATCAGTCAAATAGAAGATGGTACAATCAATGAGTTTACCGAGATGAATATTATTGAATTGGATGCTTATGAAGCTGCATTGGCATATTCAGAGCAGCTATCAACCTTAGTTTCTGATATAGATAGTGGATGGCGTGAATTGAGAATTATTGACAGCAGTATCTATGCTAATCAAGACTCCAATCAAATAGCTTCGCTTCAATCCAACCGAACCAACCTTATCGACTGGATGGCAGATAGAGATTCCAATCTTCAAATCCTCATCGCAGGAGCCAATGAGGTATTGGAGAATAATCTCGAAGAACTCCTCGACATCAATGATACCCTAAACCATGAGGGGGCTGCTGATTCACTTCAAATCCTATTCAATGCTATATATTATCAGACCTATGGTGCGGGGAATGCAGATATTACGGCTTCCCAATATCAGACCTACGAATCACTGGCGGGGAATTGCCCTTATCTGAATTTAGATATTGTGCATCGAAGCCGAGCGATAGTTTGGTCAAAAAATGATACGATTCGCTATGATGACTCCGTAATTTGCGCTCCGCATGGTATTTTGGTTAAATCTGTTAAACCATTAGTTTATACCAAGCGTCCTAAATCAAAGATAGAATATACCGTTTATCCAAATCCTACAAAGGATGTCTTTAGGATTGCTATAACAGAGATTCCCGAAAAGACTTTAACTATTCGTATATCCGATATACTGGGTAGGGAAGTATATTTGGATAAGGGCTTTGAAAATACCAATCGACATAGTGTAGATGCCAAAACATGGCAAAATGGCATTTATCTATTGCGCATTAGCGATGGAAAAAATGATATATTTACTAAACAAATACAAGTGATTAAGTAGATGCGAACATTAATAGCACTTATAAAACAGTCTTCAATCTTGTCCGTTAATAAACGGGCAGGATTGCTTATTGTTCGCTGCTCATTATTCATTATTAGTTGTTCCCTGTCTGTCGACGAGACAGGATTGTTCTCTGAAACAAATGCGCAAGTGGTTAATCCTAAAATTTGGTATATAGGCTATCAATCTGATGACAAAAGGGATACGACGACACCTGATACAGCTTGGAGTGTTAGACAACATGGAGCAAATATTTTGGATTTTAGGACCAGCCCTATAGGTTTAAGTCGACATGGTTATACCTTAGGTCTTGGAGCTTGTAATACTCAAATTCATGATAGGAATGATAGTCTTATTTTATATTCCAATGGGTCTAAGATTTTTAATGGACGGCATAGATTAATAGAAGGCGGAGATAGTTTAAGCTATGGTTCTGATTGGCAGACTAGTCCATTTGCAAGGAATTATTATGGCGAATTTTATATCCGTGTTTATCCGAATCCTATGATTATAGTCCCTAGTGCTTCAAACTCTAATCAATATTATGTTATATCAGTGTTTATAAGCCGTGACACTCCTATAAACTATAAGTTGGTCTATACTCTAGTGGACATGAGTTTAAATGGAGGGTTAGGGAAAGTGATTGAAAAAGAAATTACTATAAAAACTGGAGACTTTGTTCCAAACGTAACAGCTTGTCGTCATGGAAATGGTAGAGATTGGTGGATAATAACTAGAGAATATTCAAACAAGTGCTTTACTGTTGCATTGTTAGATTCAAGTGGTATTAAAATTGTATCTGAAAATCAATGTATGGCTTGGGATTTGTCGGATAAGGCTTCGGGAACAGGAAATACCGCAAATAGATTTAGTTCTGATGGGAAGCTATTTGCTTCTTTTACAAATTTTGGAACTGAACTCTATGATTTTGATAGGTGTACAGGTCTATTATCGAATCGAAGGGAAATTATTCTACCCAAAAATGATACTTTTAAGACAGAAGGTGCAGGAAGTTTTTCGCCAAACGATAAGTTCATTTATACAGGAGATATCAAGTATTTATATCAAATTGAGGTTGCTAACCTTAAAGTTCGTCTTGTTGGTACTTGGGATGGCTATCTCGATACACCTGACAATTCTAATTTTGGAATTGCGACTACTTTCGGAGCTTATAGTATAGCACCCGATGGAAAAATTTATTTAAGCACAAACCAAACTACACGCTATTTGCACACTATTGAGAAACCAAATGATACAGGCGTCAAATGCAATTTCAAATTAAGGTCTGTCAAACTTCTAACTTATAACAATGGACTTCCAAGTCTTGTAAATTATGAATTAGGAGCAGTTTCAGATAAATGCGGAGAGGGAAGTAAGATACAGTCATCAGTGGGCAGTAAAGAATGGTCAGTTTATCCGAATCCTGTGAGCGACTATCTCAATATTGAGTTTTTACATAAAATGGATTCTAAGAGCGAAGTATTGCTATTTGATATGCTTGGGCGACCGAGACCATTAAAGCTGCTTGAAAAGCAAAAAAATAGACTTAGATTCGATGTTTCAAGTATTCCACAAGGGGTATATGTATTGCAAGTTGGAAATCAAAAACACAAGATTAGAATTGAGTAGGTACAAAGGCTACTAAATTTTTCATTTTCAAAGGGACTCTCAAATTCAAATGGGAGTCCTTTTTTTTATTCTGAAACACTAAATATGATGCACCAATCAGAAGCCCTTTTTGTGAAAACCTACTGCACCAATCAAAGAAAAATAACCCATAAATACCCCATTATCTCCTATTAATACCCTATTAATTCCAATAAACACCTCCCAAAATACCCCCATTTTAGCAAAAGGTTTGAAGTGAAATTAGAGCCAAAAGTCTTGTAAAGCACCTATTTACAGGTAGTTGCATGATTGATGCACTATGAAACATATCCCACATCTGAACATACCCCCCTCAATTTCTTCTTGAAGCAGTAGTTGGAATACCATTCTATGAGAGATTGCGAATCAAAAGAGCTTTTATTTTCTAAGGAAAAAATCTCTTGCATTCGCTTTGTTTTGCTATTATTCTCTGCCTTTATATTGTGATAAAGTTGGATTGTTTTTTCAGGTGACCTCTCTTCATAACTATCTATTAAAAATTGAAAGGGAAGCATCACATTGATCATCAATTTTTCAATAAAGGGTTTGCTCAGCTGAACTTTTTTAGGTTTGGAATATGGCTTCTCAAAATCATAATGTTTTTTCCAGTACTCAGAAACCTCTATTTTAAAATATGGATAGAAGTCTTCTATTTTTGAAATAGGATTGAGTTTTGAAAA
>CAKZMU010000042.1 GCA_937129145.1 uncultured Lacinutrix sp.
AGTCATACTAAAATTCAATTGTTATGTACAATCAACCTTAGGGATTAAACCCAACATCTAAAGAATTTTAGTAATAGATATCTGATAAATTTACTGTTTTTTTGACTTATGTCGTACAAGTGGTGTTGTGCGACGTTACCACCATATATTTTAAACCCCTTCTAGGGGTGATATGGTTGTCTATAAAGTATAGAGATTTATCAAATGGTAGTAACTTAAATACAAAGTATAAACTTTATAAAGTATTACTAAAATTGATTAAATATTCATAGTTGAAGGTACTGCTTATAATTATACATTTAACTCATAAAAAAACAATCATTTTCAAAATGATTGTTTTTTAAAATTATGCTGCTACAAATTTTCTCGCTACATCTAAATATCGTTTTGTAGAAAGTTGCATATAATGGAAGGATGATTCAGGCTTTACGTGTCTTAAAATAGCACTTACATCTCGTACACTTCCTCCTTCGTCCAAAATATAATTGGCTTTTCCGTGCCGAAAGCTATGTGGAGTAATATCTTTTTCTAAGTTTGCCAAATCTGCCAAATCTTTAATCCATCTTTGTATGCTTCTTGGAGTATAAGGCTTCCCTGTTTTGATGTTAATTAATAATTTATCGGTTGTTATATCCTGACACATTCGAATTCCTAAGAATTTAATAAGTAGTTCATTAGTTTTTCCTCCCCAAACAACCAAGTTATATCGCATACTTTTACGACTTCGCACCTTCGCAGTTCTGAGACCTTCTTCATTCTCTTTACCTATATGTGATAATTCAATATCACAAAGTTCACTAATGCGCATACCTGTATCCCAAAGTAGATGCAGTACTAATTTTTTCTTTAAGTCGTCATAATAATCTTCATCTAAGAGTTCATCCATTTCTTGAAAATCCTCTTTGGTTACAATGTCTTTATTAGGATTGATAAATCGGATCGGAATAATCTCTTTTGGATTAAAATCTACTTCCCTTCGTCCATGCCAGAAATAAAAGAAGTTTCTTAGAATTCTTGCAGAATATGCAACAGTTGCTGAACTATAAAATTGTTCCATTTTCTTGTGATAAGCTACAACATCGTCTCCTGTAAGACTTCTTAACTTTTTTGTTTCTCCAATAAATTGCTCAAACTGTGCCAATCGAATTTTATATCGTTCAAAGGCTACGGTTGTATGTGATTCTTTCCAATCTAAATAAATCTGTATTGCTTTTTTAATATCCATAATCATAAAAGACCCGCCAAAAGCAATCTGGCGGGTCTTTTATATAACCTAGTCGTAGGACGACAGCCAATTAAAAAAACTGCTGTACTACTTCTAAATAATATAAATAAACACGCGTTGTTGCTTTAGTCAGAGTTATACACTAAAAATACTTTAGCATACAAAAGAGACGAGGCTTTCGCCCAACGAGGTTTCTTTGTATTTAAGTTACTTTCAGTAGTATATTTTAATTCATAAAATTTAGCAAGGACTCGAATATCCTTACATAAATCTCAACGGTTTCTTTCTTTAAAATATGTTATAATGGTAGTAAGTTGAACGTAAAAAAGACCTTATTAAGAAGCTTAAAAAGTACCACAGATAAAAAATAACGCAAGAGTTCTTTCCACAGTTTTTAAACTGTACAATTTTATAATATTTTATTTAACTATTCCCTTCTTCCTATTTTATGTATTGGCATCATTCAAATTTGTATGACGTCAGTTATTTTGCTCGCTCTAATTTTAGAACTGATAGAAAAGTATTCGGTATCAAACAAGCAGACCGAATGTTTCATTTTTATTGTTTTGGAAAATCTGGTGCTGGTAAAACGTCACTCCTTAAAAGTCTTATGATGCAAGATGCTGAAGCCAATCGTGGATTTGCTTTTGTAGATGTACATGGAGACGCATCTCGCGAGATTAATGAAAAGCTACAAGGTCGTTTTAGAGACCGAACCATCATTTATTTTGATGTTACAAATCCTGAACTTGAATTTGGATACAATCCTTTACGTTCAGTTTCGCCTTCTAAACGCTCCTTAGTAGCTTCAAATATTTTAGAAATTTTTCAACGCAACTGGAAATCGGCTTGGGGAATGAAAATGGAACATATTCTTAGAATGATTTTGCTCACATTATTGGATCAGCCTAAAGCACAGCTTTCGGACATCCTAAAACTTTTACATGAAAAATCATATCGTGAACAATGTTTAATCCATATTCAAAACCAAGACATAAAAACTTTCTGGTTAAAAGAATTTCCGAAATATAAACCAAACGATTTATTACCTATAATGAACAAATTAGGCGGCTTTTTAAGTCATACTATTGTTCGAAAGATTTTAATTGAAAACAAAAAACAATTGTCTTTAAGGTCGATAATCGACACTAAAAAAATATTGATTATCAATTTAGCAAAAGGACAAGTAGGAGCAGATGTTTCTAATATTCTTGGAGGTTTATTACTCACTTCCCTAGCTTCTGCTTCTTTTTCTCGAATTGATATTTTAGAAAAAGACAGAATTCCCTATTTCTTATACATAGACGAATTTCAGACAATTTCTGGAACTGAATTGATTGCCGAATTATTGGCTCAAGTCAGAAAATTTAAAATAGGGTTAGTATTAGCTAATCAGTTTTTATCTCAATTAGACCCAAATGTACGCGCTAGCGTTCTTGGTAACGTAGGTACTATTGTTGCCTTTCGCCTAGGAATTACAGACGCAAAATTAATGGCTAAAGAGTTTTATCCTGTTTTTAATACAGAGGATTTTATCTCTCTAGCCAACTATTCAATTTATCTAAAACTAATGATTGATGGAAAACCATCCGTTCCTTTTAGTGCAGATACTATTCTATAACCTTTTAAATCTATTAAAAAATGAAGAAAAACGAAACACCTTTATTGAAGGTAGACACTTTTAATGAAGTAAAGATTCATTACGAACGTCCAATTTTAAATCCAAACAGAGTTGTAAAATCCTCTGAAGATTCAGAACGTTTATTACGCACATTTATTGATGCAAAGCGCATTGATTATAAAGAGTTCTTTTGGGTACTACTACTTACCAATGCTAATCAAGTGATTGGTGTAAGTGAAATTGCAGTTGGTAACACAACAGGAGTTTCAGTAAACATCAAAGAAATTTATCAATTGGCTTTATTGGCGAATGCATCAGCAATTATAGTAGCTCACAATCATCCTTCAGGAAAATTAAAACCTTCTGAAGCTGATAAAAGACTTACAAATAAACTATCAGAAGCATCAAAGTTTTTAGACATCACATTACTCGACCATATTATTTTAACCTCTGAAGGTTTTGTATCCTTTTCTGATAGCAATTGGATGTAAGCCTACATCTAATCTATGATTAAAACTCCTATTACCTATTATGGTGGTAAGCAAAATTTGGCAAAAAGAATTGTTGCTTTAATACCAAAACACACTACATATACTGAAGCCTTTGCAGGCGGTGCAGCTATTTTCTTCTTAAAACCGAAAGTTCAAAATGAAATTATAAACGACACGGATAGTTTTGTAACCATTTTTTATAAAGTGCTTCATGAAGATTTTGAAGCACTAAAATCAAAAATTTCTGTTACAGCTTATTCAAGAGTTGTTTATAACGTAGCCTTAAATATGTATAAGCACCCTGTTTTCTTTACAGACTTACAGCGTGCTTGGGCATTTTTTGTACTCACAAACATGGGGTTTTCAGGACGTATTGGTTCTTTTGGTTGTTATACCAAAGGCACAAAAGCAATGGGTTGGGAGAAGAAAAAAGAACTACTAACGCCAGAACTAAAAAACCGCTTAAAAGGAACGCAAA
>CAKZMU010000043.1 GCA_937129145.1 uncultured Lacinutrix sp.
TGACCTTATAAATGACCAACGACTTATACAAGAAAATCAAGTATATGACAATGGCGTTAAAACACAATTAAATTATCAATTTAATGATAACATAAACCTAAAAAGTGGGTATCAATTTTCTGAAGTTGGCGTGAGCAATTTAGAAGATGTTAATAATCCTGTTTTTAGAAGTTATATTAAGGAAGTTATGCGAACACATTCACTTTTCAGCGAGCTCGATTTTGCATCAAACACTAAAGGTACATTGCTAAAATTTGGTGTGAGAGGTAACTACTTTGAGAAATTTTCTAAAACACGTTTTGAACCTCGTTTTAGTTTTAATCAACGGTTTTTAAACAATTTTAGATTTGAAGTTTTGGGAGAAGCTAAAAGTCAAACCACATCACAGATTATTGACTTACAAAATGATTTTTTAGGCATTGAAAAACGTCGTTGGGTGTTATCAAACGATACTAGTATTCCTATTATTAAAAGCAAACAATTGTCTACTGGAATAAGATATAATAAAAATGGTTTGCTGATTAGCGCAGAAGGCTTTATAAAAAAAGTAAATGGCATTACTACCAGAAGTCAAGGTTTCCAAAATCAATACCAATTTGTAACTACTATTGGCAATTATCAAATAAGAGGGTTGGATTTTTTAATCAACAAACAATATGATGATACTAGTGTTTGGCTGAGTTATTCATATAGTAAAAATGACTATACATTTAAAGACTTAAATCTTGGTAATTCTTTTCCAAATAACGTAGATGTTACACATACACTAACATTTGCAGGCACTTACACCATTAATAAATTTAAGTTTGCTCTAGGTTTTAATTGGCGAACAGGCAAACCTTACACCCAACCCAACCCTGAAAACCCTATTAGAAACAATACTATAAACTATGCATCTCCAAATAGTAGCAATATTTCTGATTATTTAAGAACAGATTTCTCGACAACCTACACCTTTAAAGTTGCTGAAAATGCCAATGCCATTGCAGGTTTCTCATTATGGAATTTACTTGATAAAGAAAACATTATTAACACCTATTATGTTATTGATAGTGAAGACAGTATCTCCAAAATAGAAAATTCATCATTAGGAATCACTCCTAACTTCAGTTTTAGAATTCGCTTTTTGTAATTTGAAAATCACTTAAAATAAATTATCTTTGATTGCCTTTATTTATGTGAATTTAACTACTACAATCATTAAATCTTTTTAAAGACCATTGTATGTATTCTAAAACTCACATTTCCAAACCACTTTTCTTATTATTTTTTATTGCTTTTATTTTCTCTTCAACCCTAGTTTTTTCGCAAGGTTTTGAAGGCTATTACCGTACACCAACTGTACATAATAACACTGTTATTTTTAGTGCTGAAGGCGATTTATGGAGCGTCCCTTTAAATGGTGGATTAGCACAAAGATTAACCACACATGCCGAAGAAGAGTTTAATCCAGCTGTCTCTCCAGACGGAAAAACCATCGCATTTTCAGCTAGTTATGAAGGCCCAATAGAAGTGTACACGATGCCAATTACTGGTGGATTACCAATGCGTTGGACTTATGAAAGCGATGCATCTTTAGTAAACGGATGGACTCCAAATGGCGAAGTTGTGTATGACACAAGAGCGTTTGCAACCTTACCAGATAGACAATTAGTTACCATTAACCCGAAAACCAAAGATAAGCACAGAGTACCTTTACATCAAGCTAGTGAAGCGACCTATGACGCTTCTGGAAATACGATGTTTTTTGTTCGTCCTTCTTATCATGGCAATGTGACTAAACGCTACAAAGGTGGTACTGCAAGACAGATTTGGAAATTTACAAAAGGAAGCAACGAAGCTGTTAAATTAACCACCAATTATGCTGGTGGAAGTCATCACCCAATGTGGTACAATAACCGTGTGTATTTTATAACCGATAGAGATGGCACGATGAACATTTGGTCAATGGATGAAAATGGTAGCGACTTAAAACAACATACCAAACATGAAGGTTTTGATGTACGTTATGCCAAACAACACAACGGAAATTTTGTGTACCAAATGGGAGCCGATATTTGGCATTATAATGCGTCATCAAATGCTACCAAGAAGATAGATATAAGATTACAGTCAGATTTAGACCAACTTAGAGAAAACTGGGTAGAAAATCCTTCAAGATACATTACATCGGTTTTTCCTGATTCCAAAGGTGAACGCATAGTGATTACAGCTAGAGGACGTGCTTTTGTTGCACCAGTAAAATCAGGACGGTTTGTAGAGTTTACACATCAAAAAGATGTGCGTTACAGGGATGCTACATTTTCGGTAGATGGAAAAAATATTTACACCTTATCCGATGAAAGTGGTGAATTTGAATTTGTGAAAATTGATGCCAAAGGCGAAGGTAAACCTCAACCTATTACTAAAGATGGTAAAGTGTTACGATTTGCTGGCGTGCCTTCTCCAGATGGTAAATGGCTTGCTTATGACGATTTAGAAAACAATATGTTCATTTTAAATCTAGCAAACGGAAAGAGTAAAAAAATATCGACTAATGAAGAAGGTATTTATGATTTTTCTTGGTCTCCAGATAGTAAGTGGTTAGCATTTGTGCAAGTGGCAGATAATACGATGGCACAAATTTTTGTTCATGGTTTAGATACAAATGATACGTTTCCAATTACTACAGATCGTGCCAATAGTTTGAACCCTAAATGGAGTCCTGATGGTAAGTTTATTTACTTTATTTCCGACAGGAATTTTAGAACACTTGTTGGGTCACCTTGGGGACCACGACAACCAGAGCCATACTTTGATGTAAGTGAAAAAATATATCATATTGCTTTACAAAAAGGCACACGTTCACCTTTTAGAGAACACAACGAATTAGTTTCAGAAACCTCTAAAAAAGAAGAATCTAAAGAACCTGTTTCAATAAAGATTGATAAAAACGGAATTTTAGAACGTATTGAAGAAGTTCCAGTAGCTCCAGGAAATTATAGAGGTCTAGATGTGACTGATAAAGCAATTTACACATTATCCAGTAGCACAGGAGCAAACTCTCAAACAAATCTTGCTGTAATAAAAATTGGAAATGAAAATGTGAAGCTTAACACCATGATTGAACGTGTTAGAAGTTTTCAACTTACTGGAAATGGTAAGAAACTATTAGTTAGTAAGGGAAGGGACATTTATATGATAAATGCTGGAACAGGAAAAGTAAATGGTTTAAATGATAGTAAAGTTGACTTAAGTGGATGGAAATTTGCCATTACACCATTAGAAGATTGGAAGCAAATTTTTACTGATGCGTGGCGAATGGAACGTGATTACTTTTACGATAAAAACATGCATGGCGTTAACTGGAAAAAAATGCATGACAAATACTATCCGTTAGTAAATCGTGTGACTACAAGAAATGAATTATCCGATCTTATTGGTCGTTTTGTTGGAGAGCTTTCTGCCTTGCATACTAGTGTAAGAGGTGGTGATACTAGAAGTGATAATGCTAATATTCCTATTGCTAATTTAGGAGCTCGTTTTAGTCGAGATAATGCTAACAAAGGCTATCGTATTGATTATATTTATAAAGCTGACCCTGATTATCCAGATACAAAATCACCACTAGACGATTCTTATTTAGATATAAGAGTTGGTGATGTGATTACTCATGTTAATGGTAAACCTTCATTGGAATCGCTAGATATTGGTGAACTTATAAGAAATCAAATAGGCAAACAAGTAAAGCTTAAAGTTAAACGCGCTTCTGCAAGCAAAGATGTTATTGTTGAGCCTATAGGAAGCATGTACAGTTTACGTTATAAAGACTGGGAATATTCTCGACGTTTAATCACCGAAAAAGAAAGTAATAATAACATTGGCTATGTACATCTTCAAGCAATGGGAGCTAATGACATCAATCAATGGTATAGAGAGTTTTATCCTGTATTTGACAGACCTGGTTTAATTATAGACGTTCGCCATAACAGAGGTGGAAATATTGAGAGTTTCATCCTAGAAAAATTGCTTCGTAAAGCTTGGATGTATTGGAAATCTCGCTCAGGAAAACCCTATTGGAACATGCAATACGCCTTTAGAGGTCATATTGTTATTTTGGTAGATGAAAACACAGCGTCAGATGGTGAAGCCTTTGCCGATGGCTTTAAAAAACTAGGGTTGGGAACAGCTATTGGTATGCGAACTTGGGGTGGCGAAATTTGGTTAAGTAGTGCTAACAGGTTATCCGATAACGGTTTAGCAAGAGCACCAATGATGGGTGTTTATGGTGAGAATGGTGAATGGCTTATTGAAGGTCATGGGTTTGTTCCAGATATTGAAGTAGATAATTTACCACACGCTACCTTTAATGGTAAAGATGCACAACTGGAAGCTGCCATAAAACACCTTAAAGCTTTGATTGCCAAAGACCCAAGAAAGGTGCCACCTGTACCTCCATATCCAGATAAATCATTTAAAAATGATTAATAAATTTTAACACTATTTATAATATAACACATAGGACTGATTCGTAAAATATTGTATATTTAAACATGCATTTATTAAAACGAATCAGTCCTTTTTTTCTAAGTTTTACTTTTTTTGCTTGCTGCCTAATTTTTCAAGCAGATGCTTTTCTACCAAGTACAAATGCAATCAATACATCTTGGGTAATACCTAGTGTTGACCAGGTTTCTAACGGAAATACCTACCATATAAACCATAGAAAAGCGCATAGTATTCTTGAAAGCAACTTTTTTGTTTTCGATTTTAAATGCTGCTTAACACACCACAAAAGTTTGTTTGCTACACAATACAAGCAGCAAGATAATTTACACTTACCAAATACAACTGAGCACCTTAAAACTATTACTCGGTCAACTCTTTATAAAGACGACACTCACATAGGTTAATTTCATTCCTTTTCTAATGTATTCTACACCAAAACCTTGGCTGTAGCATTGTATCATTTTACAAATAATCTATGCAAAAATTTAAACACTTTTTGCGACTATTCCTATTGTTACTTATGATTGGAATGGCAGCAATATTACCTGTACCTATACTATTTTATGGTAAAGACAATTTACCTAAAAACCTTACTGAACTAATTGAAAAAAAGGAAGATGATGACGAAAATGATGATGTTAAGGAGTTGTCTTAACGTATAAGCAATTTGACTTTCTCAAAAAAATAGTCGAATTTCGTTTAACGTCGGATATAAGTCATTAAAACGATGCATATCCGTAAAAATATTGTGCTTCATTATAACCAACCACTAACTAATGATAAAATTCTTTAGAAAAATTAGACAAAACTTACTAATTGAAAACAAAACTGGAAAGTATTTTAAATATGCTATTGGAGAAATTGTACTCGTGGTTATTGGGATTTTGATTGCACTACAAATTAATAATTGGAATGAGAATAGAAAACTAACTGAAACAAAACGAAACTATTATGAACAAATTCTAATTGACTTAAAAGACGATAAGAACTACAGTAAATATATGATTAGTGTAATAGATTCATCAGTTACGAAATTTAATAAGTATATAAAAGCATATGAAAAACCTGACTTAACCTTTTCAGAAATCTTTGAAAAAGTAACTACAATGCCAATTGGTTATAAAATGTTGAAATTCAAATCGACAACGATTGAATCGCTGATAAATAATGGTGAAATGAAATTAATCGATACTGAATTACGTAATAACCTCGTGAGCTACAATAGAGAAAAAGAAGGTTTACTACTTATATATTCAGAAATCACCAAGAAATCAGATGATATCCTAAAAGATATTACTATGGATGGAGGGAGTTTGATTCCAAAACTTAAAAATCAAGAAGAATTAGCGAAATTTATAAAAATGAAACAGCGATACGATAAAATATATGTCAAATTCGATGCCTACTTTGCTTGGAAATCTGATGCCGAAAAAAAGACCATTAAGGGTTTGAAAGCATTAATCAAACAAATTGAAAATACAGAGGAATTAATAATTTCAGAATTAAAAAAATAACGAAAGCACAACAACGTGTATAATTCATTGCTAGTCCTAGCCAACTTGGAAATTCCTTCGGAATTTCCTCTGGTTCGTTTTAGTTTATTAATTTAGTTGCTGAAACACGCAACGAAATCATACACAAACACGTTAAACGAACCTCCAAAAACCTACATCCTCTCAGGAACATCAATCCCTAATAACCCAAACGCATTTTTAATAGTATTTGCAACTGCTTGTGATAATTGCACTCTAAACACTTTTTCGTTTTGGTTATCAGCACCTAGAATAGAAACGTTTTGATAAAATGAGTTAAACTCTTTAACTAAATTGTAGGTGTAATTGGCAATTAATGCAGGACTATGGTTTTGTGCAGCGTTTTGTATCACTTCAGGAAATAACTCCAATTGCTTTATGAGTTCTTTTTCTTTTTCGTGTAAAGATGTGTCACTTAAGCTCTGAGTAATAGATGTATCAAAATCAGCTTTTCGTAATATAGCCTGAATCCTTGCATAGGTATATTGAATAAAAGGCCCTGTGTTTCCTTGAAAATCTACCGATTCTTTTGGGTCAAACAAAATGCGTTTTTTAGGGTCCACTTTTAAAATAAAATACTTTAAAGCACCTAAGCCAATGGTATTGTAAATGGTTTGTTTTTCTTGGTCATTATAATCATCTAGCTTTCCTAATTCTTGTGAGAGTTCTTTGGCTGTATTAGACATTTCAACAATTAAATCGTCGGCATCTACTACAGTTCCCTCTCTACTCTTCATTTTTCCGCTAGGTAAATCTACCATTCCATAACTTAAATGATATAGGTTTTTTGCCCAATCAAATCCAAGTTTCTTTAATATTAAAAACAGAACTTTAAAATGATAATCTTGTTCGTTTCCAACGGTATACACCATTCCTTCAACATCTGGATAATCTTTAATACGTTGTATGGCAGTACCAATATCTTGAGTCATATAAACAGCTGTACCATCGGCACGTAATACTATTTTTTCATCAAGACCATCTTCAGTTAAATCGCACCAAACTGAACCATCTTCTTTTTTAAAGAACACGCCGCTTTTTAAACCTTCGGCAATAAATTCTTTTCCTAATAAATAAGTATCACTTTCATAATAATAGCAATCAAAATCAACACCTAAGTTTTTGTAAGTCGTTTCAAAACCTTCATACACCCATCCATTCATGGTTTTCCATAAAGCAACAACGTCTTTATCTCCAGCTTCCCATTTACGGAGCATGTCTTGGGCTTCCAATAAAATTGGCGCTTGTTTTTTTGCGTCCTCTTCTGGTGTTCCTTGAGCAACTAAATCGGTTATTTCCTTTTTATATTCTTGGTCAAATTTAACATAGTAATTTCCAACTAACTTGTCACCTTTCAACCCTGTACTTTTAGGTGTTTCACCATTTCCATAACGTTCCCAAGCCAACATACTTTTGCAAATATGAATTCCTCTATCGTTAATAATTTGGGTTTTATACACTTTATGTCCAGCAGCTTTTAAAATTTCAGCCACACTATAACCTAACAAATTGTTACGAATGTGCCCTAAGTGCAAAGGTTTATTGGTGTTTGGTGACGAGTACTCCACCATGATTGCTTTCTCGGATTGCGGTTTAAAACCATAGCTGTTATCGTCTTTAATTGAGTTGAAAAAATTAAGATAAAACACATCATCAATCACAATATTTAAAAAGCCTTTAACAACGTTATATGCTTTTACCTCATCTACATGTTCAACTAAATACTTACCCAAGTCTTCACCTAATTGCGCAGGATTCATTTTAACCACTCGTAACATTGGAAACGTCACCACTGTAATATCGCCTTCAAACTCTTTACGAGTTGACTGAAATTCTACGGTGTTAAGTTCCGCTTGATATAACTTTGAAAAAGCTACTTTTATATGTTGTGATAAGGTTTCCTGAATGGTCATTACTGCGTAATTTTAAGCTGCAAAGATAAAACTTTTACTAAGGTATAGACTAAATTATATAGTTTTATACGTCACCAAAAAATGTTATCAAATAATTAATAAATAGAATAAAATCAATTATTTAATTACTCGCTTAATACATTAACTATCAATAATTTACATTTCATCGAAACTATGATAATTAGATAGATGCATTTCATCGACAAAAGTGTTGTTTTTCCATGTTTTTTGCCGTTTGTCGACAGTAACTTTTTTTAGAAAAAAATATTGCTCCTTTTAACTAATTTATTTGCTTTAAAACGCAGAAATTAGGGTTTCCAGTGAGTTTTGTGAATTTTTGTTATGCTATTAATTTCGGTCCCCAACGATGATAACAACTACTTTTAGTTATAAAGCACATAGATTGCTTGTAAGTGTATGCTTGATTTTCCTTTCCCTCAGGGCAAGTTTGGGTAATACTGTAGTTGTTGCGCCTAAAACCTTTTATAGTTTATGAAACAGTTAATTACCTTAACTGCATTCTTATTTACTATATTCTCTAGTTTATCTCAAACTAAAGAACAGGATAGCCTTGTCATGCAATTTGCATTTCAAAAACTAGATTCTACAAAGGTTGACACCTCTATACAGCTTATAAAATCGTTCTACAATTCGCAAGATTATCAAAAGGCTTTAGGGTACATTGCGCAAACCGAAAAATTATCAGCATCACTACAATACCATAGCGCAACTGCCGAAATTAAATACTACAAAGCGCTTATTTATTCGCAAAGGGATGACTACTACAATGCATTAGATAACTACAATGCGTCTCTTAAATTATTTAGCCAGATGCAAGATTCTCTTGGTATTGCTAAAGTGAATAACAGCTTAGGGCTTATCGAAATTAAAAGAGGAAATTATAGCAAAGGATTACGTTACTCTTTATCTGCCATAGATATTTTTGAAAATAAGAATTTGAGAAGCGAATTAAGTTCGGCTTACAACAATTTATCTGATGCTTATTTCAACACTAATCAAGTTGATAAATCACTTGAGTTTAATTTAAAAGCCTTAGATATTCGTGAGCAGCTTCGTGATAGTTCTGGAATTAAAGAGTCAACAAAAAATATTGCCATACTCTACTCTATGCGTAAAGAGCACAGAAAAGCCATTGAGTATTACGAAAAATTATTGGGTTATTTAGACGCTTCTAATGACAATGACCAAATTATACGAGGCGATGTATTACCAAGAATTGGTGCTGAATATTTACAGTTTAACGATTACGAAAAGTCTGCTTCCTATTTATTGGAAGGTTTACGACTAAACAGAAGAACCGATAACAAATCTGGTATTTTAAAATCGCTTAATAGTTTAGCCAATCTCAACTTTAAACAACGAAAAGTAAGGCTAGCCGAAATACAATTAAACGAGGCCTATTCTTTAACCAATCAAGTTGATGATGATGAAGAGCTACTAAAAAACTACAAACTAAGAGTTGCGATAGATTCTACAAACGGTGATTTTAGAGACGCTTTTAAATGGCAAGCCGATTACCATGCTTTAAAAAATAAGTTAGATAAAGAAAAAACAACACCTTTTGTTTTTGAAGAAGACCCAATAGACATTAATCAGCCAATAGATGCAACTATTGACGATGTAGCTTTTCCTGTTGATACCAAAAAATTAAAACAGTTAAAAATAATTGCTTATGCTTTAGGAGGTGCACTTTTGGCGGCACTTATTGCTTTAATAGTTATTTACATTAATAATAGAAACCGAAAAGAAGAATTTGACGAACTAGGGCAAACCAACAAACAATATAAATTACAAAACGATTCTATTTTAGAGCAAACACGCCATCTAGAAGAAATGAATCAAGTAAAAGACAGACTGTTCTCTATTGTATCGCACGATTTAAAAGATTCTATTACAGGTGTTAAAGCATTCTTGGATTTATTAAAAGAAGACAGCATAAGTCAAGAGGAATTTGACGAATTGATTCCTGAATTAAGCGAAAATGCGGATAATGCAGCTGCCCTATTAATGAATTTATTAAACTGGTCTAAATCGCAAATGCAGAATCTGGAACCTAAACCAGAGTTATTTAATATCCAGGAAGTATTTGCCGATAAGATGAATTTAATTGAAAAAAAAGTTGAGAAAAAACAAATTATCTTGTTGGACGAATCCATAAAAGACTTTGTGTATGCCGATAGAAGTATGATAGAAATAGTGATTCAAAACCTATTAGCAAATGCCGTGAAATTTTCAAGAGTTGGCGATGTCATTACTATTTCCAATAGAGAACGTAATGGTAATGTGCTTATTTGTATTGAAGATACTGGTGTTGGTATTTCAAAAGAGAATCAAGAAAAATTATTTAAAAGTACTGGCTTTACCACACGTGGTACAGGTCATGAAAAAGGGACTGGTCTTGGCTTATCTATTTGTAAGCAAATGGTAGAACTTAACTACGGAAGTATTTGGGTTGAAAGTGAGCCAAATCTAGGAAGTAAATTCTTTGTAGAGCTTCCAAAAGCAAAACCAGTTGAGTAAGCTACGCTCTTGGTAAAAACACCTCAGCCATCATACAACGTGCGCTTCCGCCACCGCAGGCTTCAATAATACTAAGCGAACTTGATAAAATCTGGGTATGTGTTTCTATTCTTTTTATTTGACCTAATGTTAAAGCATCATGTGCCGATTGGCTCATAATTAAGTATGACTTATCATCGCTCCCTTTAACTTGCAACATATTTCCTGCAAAATTAGCGACTTGAGATTCAGTAATATCAATAATTTCTTTATTGTCTTCTTTTAAATGTTTAATAACGTTTTTGCGCTCTTTATTATCGTCTATACTTGATAAACAAATCACAGCAAAAGTATCGCCTAAACACATCATGACATTGGTATGATAAATTGGTTCTCGTTTCCCATTAACGGTTTGGTTGGCAGTGAAAATAATTGGTGTAAACTCAAAATCTTCACAAAACTCAATAAACAATTCTTCGTTTGCACGTTGCGATAATGCACAATACGCTTTCCTATTCACACGGTCTAAAAGCAACGCTCCTGTGCCTTCAAGAAACATGTCTTCATCTTCGGCTGTTCTATAATCCATAATATGCTTTATAACAAAGCCTTCGTCTTCCAACTGAAACAATACATCTTCTCGACGCTCTAAACGTCTATTTTCTGCAAACATTGGGTACAAGCCTACCACACCATTTTCGTGAAATGAAATCCAATTGTTTGGAAAATGCGCATCAGGTGTGTCTAAACCATCATTGGCTTCAAATACGACTACGTTAATGCCAACACTTCGTGATTTTTCTACAAAAGTGTCAAATTCTTTCTCGGCTTTAAGCTGTAAAGCCAATTGAGTAACATCGTGTATCTCTTTCTGGTAATGGTTGTTAATGGCAGTTTGCTCGTTTGCCCTAATGTTGGTAGGACGCACCATTAAAACGGTATTAGTTGTTTGTTGCATCACTTTAGGTTTTATGCTTAAAGTTAATCAATTTTAAATTGAAGCTAGGTTGACTTTGATAAAAAAATAAGCGACCTTCGTTTATAACGTAGTGTATAAGTTATTAAAACGAACTCGTACACATAATAAGTTAGCATTAATCACAAAACAGCAAACATGAAAAATTTAATTTCATTAATTATAATAGTTCTTTTTTTCTCTTGTACGGACAAAGACAATAAAAAATCGAATGACCTTCTTCTAAAAAAATATAGTGAAGTTACCTCTAAAGAACCTGACACTAAAGGTAAGAATGTAAAAGTGTGGAGTATTAAAAAAACAGAACGTATTAGAATTAATTTAGTAGAGATGACTGGCGAATTGTCAAAACATAAACACCCAGATGCAGAACATAGTTTAATTGTTCTAAAAGGGAATGTAAAAGTAATGGTTGCAGATTCGATTATAACAATATCAGAGAATGATTTTATTTCTATTCCGAAAAATGTAGCACATAAATATTGGACTATATCGCCTAGAGCTTATCTATTAAGCATGGATGCACCTTATTATAACCCTGATAAAACCATCAGTCTTGAATAAGCTTTTGAATAAAAACTAATGCTAACAACGTTAAACGAAACTCGAAAAATTACTTCTCATTAATCAACCTATAAATTAAAATAGCAGTACGTTTCGTTAAAGCTTCAATGGTATTTAAATTAACTGTTTCTTCAGGAGTATGAGCTCTATTTCCCATTGTACCAAGACCATCTAAACAATCTACATATTTTGCAACAAACGATACATCAGCTGCACCACGACGTCCAGGGTCATAGGCTTCTACTTCACCTTGACTTAAATCGATACTAACTTCGTTAAGAATATCTAACAGTTTATGATTTCCTTCGGTTGGTCCCATAGATGGGTAACTATCTATAAATGTAATTTCTGCAGAGGTTTGAGGTAAATTATTTTTAACAATCTCTCTCATTTTAGCGCGTGCGTTTTCTTTTTGCTCTTCAGAAATAAAACGTAAGCCTCCTTCTACAACCGCAGTTTGAGCAACGACATTAGTTTTTCCAAAAATGTTTCCTTTGCTTTGCTCACTATCAAACTCCATTAAAGTACCTCCTAAAAGTATTCCAGGATTAAAAGTTAAATATTCCTCGCCTCTTACTTTGTTATAAAACTCGTTAAGGATTCGAGACATTTCAAAAACGGCTCCAGCGCCTACACCTTCTCTAAAAATTCCAGATGAATGTGCTCGCTTTCCAGTAACCTCAACCTTCCATCCAGAAGAACCTCGTCTTGCTACTGTGGCATAATTAAACCCTGTTGAGGTTTCGAATCCTAAAGCTATGTCACTGCGCTTCGCAGCTTCAATTAAATGATTTCTACTAATACTAATCGGTTTTCCTGAAGCTTCTTCATCACCTGTAAAAGCTGCTATAATTTGTGCATCATTTAATAATCCATTTTCTTTTAGTGCTTTTAATGCAAACAACATAACTACATTACCACCTTTCATATCATTTCCACCAGGAGCATGTGCAATACTGTCGTTAACCATTTTAAATTCTTGAAAGGGGCTGTTCTCTTCAAAAACTGTATCTAAATGACCAATAAGCAATAATTTTTTTCCTTTATTACCAGAAGTTTCAGCAAATAAGTGTCCTGAACGATTTACTTGAGACATATCGTACCATGAGCTTTTAAACCCAATATCTTCAAATGCTTTTCCAAATACATCACCAACTTTTTTAACGCCTTCATGGTTCATGGTGCCACTATTGATGTTTACAACGTCTTTTAAAAACTCAATAGCTTCAGCATTGTTGGCTTCAATTGTTTTTAAAATCTTTTTTTCTTTTCTGGTTAATTTTTGTGCAAAAGAAAATTGTGCACTCACTAAGAATAATAAAACAAGGTATTTGTAAAAGGATTTCATATAAATTAGTTTTTTATTTTTAAAGTATTAGTAAGCGTTTTAGTCACAGCATCAAGAACTTCAAAAGCTGTTTCGCCCATTTTGTTGCCTTTATTATCCAATAATGGATTTACCTCAACAAATTCTAAACAAGCCACTTTATTGCTTTCAATAATCCTATTGATAATTTTAATAATTTCATGCTCATCAAACCCTTTAGACACAGGTGTTCCTGTTCCGTAAGAAATTAAATCGCAATCCATACTGTCAACATCAAACGAAATGTAAATCATGTCACAATCCTTTAGCCTTTCTAGAGCTTCGTCAACACATATTTCTAAACCTCTATGTCTTACTTCGTGCACCATATAATTACGAAGATTTAACCTTTCCATTTGCTTTTCTTCAGGTTCTTCGGTATCTCTAACTCCAAAATACACTAAGTGTTCGGGTTGTAATTTTGGGCCATCAACACCTAGGTTTTTCATGTTATTCCAATATTGCACAGAACCATCTGAAACGTCGTTAATTCTGTTTTCAATATTATCATTTCCAAGAGCTGCACCTAATGGCATACCATGAATATTTCCTGATGGCGACGTGTATGGTGAATGAATATCGGCATGAGCATCAATCCAAAACACGCCTAATTTTTTATTCGGAAATGCTTTTTTAATCCCGCTTATTGTGCCTAAAGCTGAAGAGTGGTCACCAGAAATAACCAATGGAAACGATTGTTCTTCAAGGCTCTCATTAACTGCATTACATACTCTTTCACATTGATAAAATACATGACCTATACGTTTTGAATAGGCATTTTTAACTTTGTCGTAAATAGATTCATTTTCAGTTTCAACATCTACAAAGTCATAGTTATTAAAATAATCGTTATTGGCGTTTATAGCTGCAATTTCAATAGCATCAATCCCCATATCAGAGCCACGAGTTCCTGCTCCAATGTCTGACCTGTTTTTTATTATTTTTATTCGGTTCATATCGCAAATATAAAACCTCATAGAATTCTATGAGGTTTTATTGTTTTGTTTATTAACTATTTATCTTTTGTTCATTGGTTTAAACGCTCTATGAGTTTCTCCAATATAAAGCTGTCTTGGGCGTCCAATTGGTTCTTTACGTAAACGCATTTCACGCCATTGTGCAATCCATCCTGGTAAGCGTCCTAAGGCGAACATTACTGTAAACATATCTGTTGGTATTCCCATGGCTCTATAAATTATGCCTGAATAGAAATCTACGTTAGGGTATAGTTTTCTATCTACAAAATAAGAGTCTTCAAGCGCTTCTTTTTCTAAACCTTTGGCTATATCTAAAATTGGGTCTTCAACACCCAAATCTGCTAAAACTTCATCGGCAGCAACTTTAATTATTTTAGCCCTTGGGTCGAAATTTTTATACACTCTATGCCCAAAGCCCATTAAACGGAAAGGGTCACTTTTGTCTTTGGCTTTTGCCATGTACTTTTTAGTATCTCCACCATCTTCTCTAATAGCTTCTAACATTTCCAATACTGCTTGATTTGCACCACCATGTAGTGGTCCCCAAAGAGCTGAAATTCCAGCAGATAATGATGCAAATAATCCTGCATGTGACGAACCTACAATTCTAACGGTTGATGTTGAACAGTTTTGTTCATGGTCGGCATGCAAAATCAATAACTTATCTAGTGCATCAACAATTACTTTGTTTTGTACATAATCTTGATTAGGTTGTTTAAACATCATTTTTAAAACGTTTTCCACATAGCCTAAACTGTTATCTCCATAATCTAAAGGAAGCCCTTGTTTCTTGCGCAAAGTCCATGCTACTAAAACAGGGAATTTACCTAATATTTTTACTACAGAATTATACATATCTTCTTCAGAATCAACATTCACTGAAGATGGATTAAATGCTGTTAAAGCACTTGTTAATGAGGACAATACTCCCATTGGGTGTGCCGATTTTGGGAAAGCATCGACAATTTTACGTATATCGTCATCCACTACAGATTTCGACTTTATGTCTGCATGAAATTTATCGTGTTGCTCTTTTGTTGGTAGCTCTCCAAAAATTAATAGATAAGCAACTTCCAGAAAATCTGCTTTTTCAGCAAGCTCTTCTATAGAATAGCCTCTATATCTTAAAATACCTTTTTCTCCATCTAAAAAAGTGATACCACTTTCACAAGATCCAGTATTTTTATAACCTGGATCAATTGTAATTACACCTCCTGTAGAACCTCTTAAGGCTTTCACATCTATGGCAACTTCATTCTCTGTTCCTGTAACTAAAGGGAATTCGTGTTTTTGACCGTTAACTTCTAACGTAGCAGTATTTGACATATTTTTTGAAAATTTTTTAATGAATTATTTGCTAAAAAATAGCTGTACGAAAATACAAAATATCTCACGATTTTTAAAGCACAAACGCCATGGAATTATCAATACCAGTATTAGGAAAATATATAAAAATAAAAAGACCATTACTTAAAAAATAATGGTCTTAAAAAATTAGATTTTGATAATTAATTTACTTTGAAAGCACTTTCTCCAGGAAAATATGCCGTGCTTCCTAATTCTTCCTCTATACGAAGTAGTTGATTGTATTTTGCCATACGGTCACTACGCGATGCAGAGCCTGTTTTAATTTGTCCTGTGTTTAATGCTACCGCTAAGTCTGCAATGGTATTATCTTCTGTTTCACCTGAACGATGTGACATTACTGAGGTGTAACCTGCATTATGAGCCATATTTACAGCTGCAATAGTTTCGGTAAGAGTTCCTATTTGGTTTACTTTAATCAAAATAGAATTTGCAATACCATTAGTTATACCTTTAGATAGTCGCTCGACATTGGTTACAAACAGGTCGTCACCAACCAACTGAACTTTATCTCCTACTTTTTCAGTCAATGTTTTCCAACCGTCCCAATCGTTTTCATCCATTCCATCTTCAATTGAGATTATTGGATATTTATTGCATAATTCTTCTAAATATTCTGCTTGCTCTTGTGATGTTCTTACCACACCTTTATCGCCTTCAAAAATGGTGTAATCATATGTTCCGTTTTTATAAAACTCGGCAGCAGCACAATCTAAAGCAATCATAACATCATCACCCAATTTATAGCCAGCATTTTCAGTTGCTTTTGCAATAGTTTCTAGAGCATCTTCGGTGCCTCCTTCTAAGTTTGGAGCAAATCCGCCTTCGTCACCAACTGCTGTACTTAAATTTCTATCGTGTAACACTTTTTTTAGGTGATGAAAAATTTCAGAACCCATTTGCATTGCTTGAGAAAAATTATTTGCTTTTACTGGCATTACCATAAATTCTTGAAATGCGATTGGTGCATCACTATGCGAGCCACCATTAATGATGTTCATCATAGGTACTGGAAGTGTATTTGCAGACACACCACCAACATAACGGTATAAAGGCATTCCTAATTCGTTAGCAGCGGCTTTTGCAACTGCTAATGAGACTCCTAAAATGGCATTGGCACCTAGCTTTGCTTTATTAGGTGTACCGTCTAAATCGTTCATAGTTTGGTCTATTAGGTTTTGCTCAAATATTGAGGCTCCCAATAACTCTTGCGCGATAATAGTATTTACATTTTCGACAGCTTTAAACACAGCTTTTCCCATGTAAGCATCTCCGCCATCACGAAGTTCAACTGCTTCATGCTCACCAGTTGATGCTCCTGAAGGTACTGCTGCTCTTCCTAAGATTCCATTTTCGGTAATTACATCTACCTCCACTGTTGGATTTCCTCTTGAATCAAAAATTTGTCTTGCGTGAATGTCTACTATTATACTCATTATATCTTATTTATATTGCTTAATTGAATTTTCAAATTTACAAAATTGTGATGCTAAAATCGCTTTAGTCTCTCATTATTAGTGCAATTTATAGCTAAAACGTTTTAGTAAATAAAAAGGCAATGTTTTCACACTGCCTTAAAGTTATTTTCTTTTTATGTTCTCTATAAACTTATCAAACAAATACATTGAATCGTGTGGTCCAGGACTTGCTTCTGGATGATATTGTACCGAGAAACAGTTTTTATTTTTCATTGCCAAACCAGCTACTGTATCATCATTTAAGTGTAGATGCGTCACTTTTAAATCTTTATTTGCTTCGGCTTCTTCTCTATTAACGGCAAACCCATGATTCTGCGATGTGATTTCACCTCTGCCTGTTTCTAAATTTTTAACTGGATGGTTGATGCCTCTATGCCCATTATGCATTTTATAAGTTGAAATACCATTTGCCAGAGCAATTACTTGATGACCAAGACAAATGCCAAACAACGGTAAATCTCTTTTAATAATTTCTTTAGCCACTTCTTGGGCTTCTACTAAAGGTTCAGGGTCTCCAGGGCCGTTACTTAAAAAATAACCGTCTGGATTAAACGCTTCTAGTTCTTCAAACTTTGCATTGTAAGGAAATACTTTTATATACGCATCTCTTTTAGCTAGGTTGCGTAAAATATTCTTTTTAATGCCAATATCCAATGCTGCAATTTTATAGGTGGCGTTTTCTTCGCCAAAGTAATAAGGCTCTTTGGTTGATACTTTTGAAGCTAATTCCAAGCCTTCCATATTAGGAATGTTTGCCAGTCGTTCTTTTAGACCTTCAACATTATCAACATCGGTAGATATTACTGCATTCATTGCGCCATTATCTCTAATATAACTTACTAAAGCTCTTGTATCAACATCTGAAATGGCAAACAAGTTGTTTTTATTGAAAAAATCTTCCAATGACCCACTAGCGTCTGCACGTGAATAATCATAACTAAAGTTTTTACAAACTAAACCTGCTATTTTGATGGAGTCTGACTCTACTTCTTCATCATTAACTCCATAATTACCAATATGCGCATTTGTTGCCACCATTAACTGACCAAAATACGAAGGGTCTGTAAAGATTTCTTGATATCCAGTCATTCCAGTATTGAAGCAAACTTCACCAAAGGCAGTTCCTTCTTTGTTTCCTACAGATTTACCGTGAAAAATAGTGCCGTCTGCTAGCAGTATTATAGCTTTTCTAAGTTTGTTATATGTCATATGTTTATTAAAAAAGGTTTCGCAAAATTGTATAAAAAAAGGATAAACTAAAAAAGTTTATCCTCTATTTTATTAAAGCTTATTAACATTTATTCTTCTTCGTTAGTTGCTTTAGTTTCAACAGCGACAGGAGGAGTTGTAGCCTTCTTGCCACCTCTTCTACTTCTTCGTGTTGTCTTCTTCGTTTCTTTACCAGCGTTGTAGATTTCATTATAGTCTACTAGCTCTATCATAGCCATATCTGCATTATCTCCTAAACGATTACCAAGTTTAATGATTCTTGTATAACCTCCTGGACGGTCACCAACTTTAGCAGCTACTTCTCTAAATAATTCTGCAACAGCTTCTTTTTGTCTTAAGCGTGACATTACTATACGTCTGTTGTGCGTTGTATCTTCCTTTGATTTTGTAATCATTGGCTCTACAAATTGTTTTAAAGCTTTTGCTTTAGCAACCGTTGTATTAATACGCTTGTGCTCTATTAAAGAACAAGCCATATTTGCTAACATTGCTTTTCTGTGAGCTGTTTTTCTACCTAAATGGTTTCCTTTTTTTCCGTGTCTCATGACGTTTTATTTATCATCTTGCTACCAAATCCAGACGTTAATAGTATGGAGAGCAAAATATGATTAGTTTTAATTATTAGTCTTTATCTAATTTATATTTACTTAAATCCATTCCGAAGTTTAGACCTTTAACATTTACAAGCTCTTCAAGCTCAGTTAAAGATTTCTTACCAAAGTTACGGAACTTCATTAGGTCATTTTTGTTGAATGATACTAAGTCTCCTAATGTATCTACCTCGGCAGCTTTTAAACAGTTAAGTGCACGTACTGATAAATCCATATCAATTAACTTAGTTTTAAGTAATTGTCTCATGTGAAGTGATTCTTCATCATAAGTTTCTGTTTGTGCAATTTCATCAGCTTCAAGAGTAATACGCTCATCAGAGAATAACATGAAGTGGTGAATTAATATTTTTGCTGCTTCTGTTAAAGCATCTTGAGGGTTGATTGAACCGTCTGTATCGATTTCAAAAATCAGTTTTTCATAATCTGTTTTTTGTTCAACACGAAAGTTTTCAACGCTATACTTTACATTTTTTATTGGCGTGTAAATAGAATCTGTAAAGATAGTTCCCATAGGTGCTGTAGCTTTCTTGTTTTCTTCAGCTGGCACATATCCTCTACCTTTTTCTATAGAAATCTCCATATTGATGCTTACCTTAGGATCAAGGTTACAGATTACTAAATCTGAATTTAATACTTGAAATCCTGAAATAAACTTTTGGAAATCTCCTGCAGTGATTTGCTCTTGCCCTGAGATTGAGATTGATACCGATTCGTTGTCAATTTCGTCTATTTGACGCTTAAAACGTACTTGTTTTAAGTTCAAAATCATTTCAGTAACATCTTCAACCACTCCTGCAATTGTAGAGAACTCATGCTCTACGCCTTCTATTCTTACAGAAGTTATTGCAAATCCTTCTAATGAAGATAATAATACTCTTCTTAATGCATTTCCTACTGTTAATCCATAACCAGGTTCTAAAGGTCTAAACTCGAATTTACCTTCAGAATCGGTTGAATCAATCATTATTACCTTATCAGGCTTTTGAAAATTTAATATTGCCATAGTTTTCTTCGTTTTAATTGTTATTTGGTTGCGCGGTTTAAAAGTTTGAAGAAATACTTATAAACCCTTTGGCCAAATACCAATATGATTAATTTATTATTTAGAATATAATTCAACGATGAATTGCTCGTTGATGTTTTCTGGAATTTGAATTCTTTCAGGAACTGAAACGTATGTTCCTTGCATTGTATCTTTATTCCATGTAATCCATTCGTAAACACTTGATGATGCCGTTAAAGCACTATCGATAGCTTCTAAAGATTTAGACTTTTCTCTAACTGCTACAATATCTCCAGCCTTTAAAGAGTAAGAAGGAATGTTTACAATCTCTCCGTTTACAGTAATGTGTCTATGAGATACTAATTGTCTAGCACCTCTTCTAGAACGAGATAATCCCATTCTATACACAACGTTATCCAATCTAGATTCACATAATTGTAACAATACCTCACCTGTAATTCCAGGAGCTGCAGTTGCTTTTTTAAACATGTTTCTAAATTGACGTTCTAAAATACCGTAAGTGTATTTTGCTTTTTGCTTTTCCATTAATTGAATAGCATATTCAGATTTTTTTCCACGACGTCTTGCGTTTCCGTGTTGACCTGGAGGATAGTTTCTTTTTTCAAAAGATTTATCTTCTCCAAAAATAGCTTCTCCGAATTTACGTGCTATTTTAGTTTTAGGACCAGTATATCTTGCCATTTTTTAATTTGTTTTGAGAGTGATTATGAATTAAGGTCTTAATCTTATCCTTCGATAATCGTTGTTCTCTCGTTGATACTTGTTATTAATTGTTTCTATTTAAAACTTAAAAAACCCTTCGACTGCGCTCAAGGTGACATTTAAGTTTAGCTTTTAAACTCTTCTACGTTTTGGAGGACGACATCCATTATGAGGTGCTGGAGTAACATCGATAATTTCGGTTACTTCAATACCACCATTATGAATTGACCTAATAGCAGATTCTCTACCATTACCAGGTCCTTTAACATACACTTTTACCTTTTTTAAACCAGCTTCTTTAGCCACGTTTAAAGCATCTTCGGCTGCTAATTGTGCAGCGTAAGGTGTGTTTTTCTTAGACCCTCTAAATCCCATTTTACCAGCTGATGACCATGAAATTACGTCACCTTTTTTGTTGGTAAGAGAAATGATAATGTTATTAAAAGAAGCTGTTATGTGTGCTTCTCCAGTAGCTTCTACTATAACTTTACGTTTTTTAGTACTTGACTTTGCCATATTTTTTAGTTTCTAGTTGTTAGCTTTTAGTTGTTAGAATCCTAAACATTGCTATTTCAAACAGATTCATCTAACGTCTAATTACTAATGACTAATGTCTTTATTATTTAGTTACTTTTTTCTTGTTAGCAACTGTTTTTCTTCTACCTTTTCTAGTTCTAGAGTTGTTTTTTGTACGTTGCCCTCTTAACGGAAGACCAGCTCTATGACGAATACCTCTGTAACATCCAATATCCATTAATCGCTTAATGTTTAATTGTGTTTCAGAACGTAATTCACCTTCAATTTTAAATGTACCAACTGTTTCACGGATTGCTCCAATTTCAGCATCGGTCCAATCTTGAACTTTAGTGCTTTCGTCAACTTTAGCTGTTGCTAAAATTTCTTTTGCTCTACTTCTACCTACTCCGTAGATATAAGTTAAAGAGATAACTCCTCTTTTTTGTTTTGGTATGTCTACACCTGCAATTCTTGCCATAATTACCCTTGTCTTTGTTTGAATCTAGGATTCTTTTTGTTAATGACGTAAAGTCTACCTTTTCTACGCACGATTTTGCAATCTGCGCTACGTTTTTTTACTGATGCTCTTACTTTCATCGTATTAGTATCTATAAGTTATTCGAGCCTTAGTTAAATCGTAAGGACTCATTTCTAATTTCACTTTGTCGCCTGGTAACAACTTAATGTAATGCATACGCATTTTACCAGAAATATGTGCTGTCACTATGTGACCGTTTTCTAATTCTACACGAAACATAGCATTAGATAATGCTTCTATAATTGTTCCGTCTTGTTCTATTGCTGCTTGCTTTGCCATAGTAATAGGGTTAGCCTTTTCTATTTTTACCTGTCTTCATCAAGCCATCATAATGTTTATTCAACAAATATGAATTTACTTGCTGCATCGTATCGATTGCAACTCCAACCATAATTAATAGTGATGTACCACCAAAGAATAATGCCCACCCTGGTTGTACGTCCATTAACTTAACTATAAACGCAGGGAATACTGCTATTAAAGCTAAAAATATAGAACCTGGTAATGTAATTTGTGACATTATTTTATCTAAATATTCAGATGTTTCTGTCCCTGGACGAATCCCTGGAATAAAACCACCACTACGTTTTAAATCGTCAGCCATTTTATTAGTTGGTACCGTAATTGCCGTATAGAAATACGTAAAGATTATAATTAACAAAGCAAACACAATGTTGTACCATAATCCAAACATGTCTTGGAAATTAGTGACCATCCATTGACCAGCTGTTGAATCTTTCATAAAATCCATTCCTCCAATTAAACCAGGTACAAACATAATTGCTTGCGCAAATATAATTGGCATTACTCCTGATGCATTTAATTTTAATGGAATGTATTGTCTAGAACCAAATACGTTTTTCTCGTAACCACCAGATTGTGTTCTCCTAGCATATTGTACTGCTATTTTACGTACTGCCATTACAAGTAATACTGATGCTAAAATAATAAGCATCCAAATTACAAGCTCGATAAGAATCATAATTAACCCTCCATTAGACTCAGTAACTCTTGCTGCATATTCTTGTACAAATGATACTGGTAATGTTGCAATAATACCTACCATAATTAAAATGGAGATACCGTTACCAATTCCTTTATCTGTAATTTTTTCTCCTAACCACATGGCAAAAATACAACCAGTTACCAAAATTACTATTGAAGAGAAATAGAATAAACCTCCTTGACCCAATAAAAAAGCACTTTGAGGTATACCTAAACCGGGTAAACTCACTAAATAACCAGGTGCTTGAACCAAACATATTGCTATAGTTAACCAACGTGTTATTTGTGTAATTTTCTTTTGTCCACTAGCGCCTTCTTTTTGTAGTTTTTGTAAATAAGGAATTGCAATTCCCATTAACTGTACTACAATAGAAGCAGAAATATAAGGCATAATACCTAATGCAAAAACCGAAGCATTTGCAAAGGCTCCACCTGTAAAGGCATTAAGCAAACCTAATATACCGCCTTCGGTAGTATCTTGCAAACCACCTAATTGTGATGCATCAATACCAGGAAGAACAACTTGTGCTCCAAAACGGTACACTAGAAGCATTCCTAAAGTAAGAATGATTCTATCTTTTAGTTCCGTTATTTTCCAAACATTTTTTAAAGTCTCTATAAATTTCATCTTCTAGTTGGGTCTTTTTATAAAGTTACAGCTTCTCCTCCAGCGGCTTCAATAGCAGCTTTTGCTGAAGCAGTAAATTTATGAGCAGATACTTTTAATTTAGCTTTTAATTCACCTCTTCCTAAAATTTTAACTAGGTCGTTTTTACCAGCTAAACGGAATGCAGCGAATGTATCTAAATCTACAGTACCTTTTATTTTTTTATCGTCAACCATTTGTTGTAAAGTATCTAGGTTAATACCTTGATATTCTTTACGGTTAATGTTAGTAAAACCAAACTTTGGCACACGTCTTTGAAGTGGCATTTGCCCACCTTCAAAACCTAATTTTCTAGAATAACCAGAACGAGATTTCGCTCCTTTGTGACCTCTTGTTGCTGTGCCACCTTTTCCAGAACCTTGACCGCGACCTACGCGCTTAGCATTATTGTTAACTGAACCTTCTGCAGGTTTTAAATTACTTAAATCCATTTCAGTTTATATTTTTAAGCTTCCTCTACAGAAACTAAATGTTTAACTTTATTAACCATACCAAGGATATTTGGTGTGGCATCGTGTTCTACAGTTTGACCAATCTTTTTAAGACCAAGAGCTTCTAATGTTAGCTTTTGTCTTTTAGTACGATTGATTGCACTTTTTTGTTTTGTTACTTTTATTTTTGCCATGATATCCTTAATTATCCGTTAAAAACTTTCTCTAAAGAAATTCCTCTATTCTTAGCAATGGTCTTAGCATCTCTTAATTGTAATAAAGCATCAAAAGTTGCTTTAACTACGTTATGAGGATTTGATGACCCTTGAGATTTTGATAATACATCATGAACTCCTACTGCTTCTAAAACTGTACGGACAGCTCCACCAGCAATAACTCCTGTACCAGGTGCCGCAGGAATAATGTTTACTCTTGCTCCACCATATTTACCTTTTTGTTCATGAGGTAAAGTTCCTTTGATAATAGGAATACGAACTAGGTTTTTCTTAGCATCTTCTACCGCTTTTGCAATTGCACTAGCAACGTCTTTAGATTTTCCTAAACCATGTCCTACAACACCTGCTTCGTCACCAACCACAACGATTGCCGAGAAACCAAATGCTCTACCACCTTTAGTTACTTTTGTAACTCTTTGCACACCAATTAAACGATCTTTAAGATCTAATCCACTTGGTTTTACTAACTCTGCGCTTTTGTATTTCTGATACATAATTTCTTAGAATTTAAGTCCTGCTTCTCTAGCTCCTTCGGCTAATGATTTTACTCTACCATGGTATAAATATCCACCTCTATCGAAAGAGATAGTTTCTACACCTGCTTTTAAAGCTTTTTCGGCAATACTCTTACCTACTAAAGCAGCAACTTCTGTTTTTGTTCCTTTTGCAGAACTAATATCTTTATCTCTTGAAGATGCAGCGCTGATAGTTTTACCAGTTACGTCGTCAACTATTTGAGCATAAATTTCTTTATTGCTTCTAAAAACAGATAATCTTGGTTTAGCTTCTGTACCAGAAACTACTTTACGAATTCTGTTTTTAATTCTTTGTCTTCTATCTTTTTTTGATAATGCCATAACTTAACTATTATGCTGATTTACCTGCTTTTCTTCTTAATTCTTCACCTACAAACTTCACTCCTTTACCTTTATAAGGCTCAGGTGGTCTAAATCCACGGATTTTTGCCGCAACTTGACCAACCAATTGTTTGTCGTGAGATGTTAACTTAACAATAGGATTTTTTCCTTTTTCTGAAATTGTTTCAACTTTCACCTCTGGTGCAATGTTTAATACAATATTGTGAGAAAAACCTAAAGCTAAATCTAGTTTTTGTCCTTGATTACTTGCTCTATATCCTACACCTACTAACTCTAATTCTTTAGTCCATCCTTTAGATACACCTTCAATCATGTTGTTCATTAATGATCTGTAAAGACCATGTTTTGCTTTTTGATCTTTAGTGTCAGAAGAACGAGTAACCATGATGTTACCATCTTCAACTTTTATTTCTATAGAATCGTAGTTTTGTGTTAACTCTCCTAATTTACCTTTAACAGTCACGACATTTTCTTTAATATCAACTGTTACGCCTTCTGGAATGGCTACTGGATTATTTCCTATTCTTGACATTTCTTTTCGGCTTTAAATTAGTATACGTAACAAAGTACTTCACCACCTACATTTTCTCTTTGTGCTTGTTTACCTGTCATTACTCCGTGAGAAGTAGAAACGATGGCAATACCAAGACCATTAAGAATACGTGGCAATTCTTTTGAACTTGCGTACTTACGTAAACCTGGTTTACTTATTCTTTGAATCCTTTTTATTACAGGTTCTTTAGTTTCTTTTGTGTACTTAAGAGCTATTTTAATAGTTCCTTGTACTGTTGAATCGTCGAACTTGTAACTTAAAATATATCCTTGATCGAATAATATTTTAGTCATCTCTTTCTTTAAATTAGAAGCTGGAATCTCAACCACTCTGTGGTTAGCTGCTACAGCATTTCTAATTCTTGTTAAATAATCCGCTACTGGATCTGTATACATAGTTATTAATTTGCGATTATGGTTTTTAACTTATGTTAAACCTTTAATCAATTTATAATTTTACCAACTTGCTTTTTTAACACCTGGAATTAACCCTTTGTTTGCCATTTCTCTAAACATTACACGAGAAATTCCAAATGTTCTCATATACCCTTTAGGTCTTCCAGTTAACTTACATCTGTTATGCATGCGAATTGGAGAAGCGTTTTTTGGTAGCTTTTGTAATGCTTCGTAATCACCAGCTTCTTTTAAAGCTTTACGTTTAGCTGCATATTTTGCTACTGTTTTTGCTCTTTTTACCTCGCGGGCTTTCATTGATTCTTTAGCCATAACTTAGTTTTTTTTAAAAGGTACCCCTAGTTCTGTTAATAATGATTTTGCTTCTTTATCGGTTTCGGCGGTTGTTACAAAAGTAATGTCCATACCTGCAATTTTATTTACCTTATCGATATCGATTTCAGGAAAAATAATTTGCTCGGTAACTCCTAAATTGTAATTACCTCTACCATCAAAGCCTGTTGCTTTAATACCGTTAAAATCTCTTACACGTGGTAAAGACGATGTTACTAAACGGTCTAAAAACTCATACATTTGCTCACCTCTTAAAGTAACTTTTACACCAATTGGCATACCTTTACGTAACTTAAAAGATGCAACATCCTTTTTAGATATTGTAGCTACTGCTTTTTGTCCAGATATTCTGCTAATTTCGTCAATAGAATAATCTATTAACTTTTTATCAGCAACCGCACCACCTACACCTCTAGATATTACTATCTTAGAAAGTTTAGGAACTTGCATTACATTTTTATACCCGAATTCTTCTGTAAGAGCAGAAACAATCTTGTCCTTGTACTCTTGTTTTAATCTTGGAATATAAGCCATAACCATTAAATTACTTCATTAGATTTTTTAGCAAATCTTACTTTCTTATCGCCTTCCATTCTATATCCAACTCTTGTTGTTTCACCATTAGAGGTTAACAACGATAAGTTAGAAACTTGAATAGCAGCTTCTTTTTCTACGATTCCTCCTTGAGGATTATCAGCACTTGGTTTCATATGTTTTTTAACCATATTTACACCTTCTACTATCGCTCTATTTTTATCGGTCAATACTTTAAGCACTTTACCTTCGGTCCCTTTATGGTCTCCAGCTATTACTTTTACTGTATCTCCTGATTTTATTTTAAACTTTCCCATTGTAATATTTTGTATTAAAGCACTTCTGGCGCTAATGATACAATTTTCATGAATTGCTTATCACGAAGTTCTCTTGCCACTGGTCCAAACACACGAGTTCCTCTCATTTCTCCTGTAGGATTTAAAAGGACACATGCATTATCATCAAACCTGATGTACGAACCGTCTGGTCTTCTAACTTCTTTTACAGTACGAACAACAACTGCTGTAGATACTGCTCCTTTTTTAATACCTCCATTAGGAGTGGCATCTTTTACAGTAACAACAATTTTGTCACCAACAGAAGCGTACCTTCTTTTTGTACCACCTAGAACACGGATAGTTAAAACTTCCTTTGCTCCAGTGTTATCAGCTACTTTTAATCTTGATTCTTGTTGTACCATAATTATTTAGCTCTTTCAATTATTTCTACTAGTCTCCAACATTTAGATTTACTTAAAGGTCGTGTTTCCATGATTCTTACAGTATCTCCTTCGTTACAGTCGTTTGTTTCGTCGTGTGCAACATATTTCTTTGTTTTTAACACGAACTTTCCATACATAGGATGCTTTACTTTTTTTACTTCAGCAACAACGATTGATTTCATCATTTTGTTACTAGTAACTATTCCTATACGTTCTTTTCTTAAGTTTCTTTTTTCCATCTTTAAGCCGAATACAATTATTGTACTTCTCTTTTAGTTAACTCTGTTGCCAATCTTGCTACGTTTCTTCTTACAGCACGTAACTGAATTGGGTTTTCAAGAGGAGATATAGCATGAGCCAATTTAAGGTCTGTATAACTCTTTTTAGTTTCACTAAGTTTTTCTTGTAACTCAGCAGTAGATAGTTCTTTAATTTCTGATTGTTTCATAATATCAATAAATTAAGCTTCGTAATCTCTAGCGATAATGAACTTAGTTTTAACTGGAAGTTTTTGTGCTGCTAAACGTAATGCTTCTTTTGCAACGTCTAATGGCACACCTCCTACTTCAAATAAAACTCTTCCTGGTTTAACAACAGCTGCCCAATATTCAACGGCACCTTTACCTTTACCCATACGTACTTCTAGAGGCTTTTTTGTAATAGGCTTGTCTGGAAATATTTTAATCCATAACTGCCCTTCTCTTTTCATGTAACGTGTAGCGGCAATACGTGCTGCTTCTATTTGACGAGAAGTAATAAACTTCGAGTCTAACGATTTTATACCAAACATTCCGCTTGAAAGCAAGTGACCTCTTCCAGAGTTACCTTTCATGCGCCCTTTTTGCTGCTTACGAAATTTTGTTCTTTTTGGTTGTAACATTTTTCTTTAATTTAAAAAATTACTTTCTACGACGTTGGTTTCCTTTGTTTCCTCCACGTCCACCTTTTCCTTTTTGTTTTGATAAACCAACTAAAGGAGAAAGTTCTCTTTTACCATATACTTCACCTTTCATAATCCATACTTTAATACCCAATCTACCATAAGTAGTGTGAGCTTCAACTAAAGCATAATCGATGTCGGCTCTAAATGTTGATAAAGGAATTCTTCCATCTTTATAATGTTCGCTACGCGCCATTTCAGCACCATTTAAACGACCACTAATTTGAATTTTAATACCTTCAGAATTCATACGCATTGCAGCCTGAATAGCCATTTTTATTGCACGTTTGTATGAAATACGATTTTCAATTTGACGAGCAACACTTGATGCTACCAAATATGCATCTAATTCTGGGCGTTTAATTTCAAAGATGTTTAATTGAACTTCTTTACCTGTAATCTTTTTAAGCTCCTCTTTTAACTTGTCTACCTCTTGCCCACCTTTTCCGATAATAATACCAGGTCTAGCTGTAGTGATAGTAACGGTTACAAGTTTAAGAGTTCTTTCGATGATTACTCTCGACACACTAGCTTTTGATAAACGTGCATAAACATACTTTCTGATTTTGTCATCTTCAGCAAGTTTATCTCCATAATCGTTTCCTCCATACCAGTTAGATTCCCATCCTCTGATAATACCAAGGCGATTTCCTATTGGATTAGTCTTTTGTCCCATTTATTAATTGCTTTGTGTGTTATTATTAGCTCCAAGCACGAGTGTTACGTGATTAGATCTTTTTCTAATTCTATGTGCACGACCTTGAGGTGCTGGACGTAATCTTTTTAACATTGATCCTCCATCAACTCTAATCTCTTTTACAAATAATTCAGCTTCTTCTACATCAGCATCTTCGTTTTTAGCTTGCCAGTTTGCAACTGCAGACAACAATAATTTCTCTAAACGACGTGATGCCTCTTTTTGACTGAATCTTAAGATATTAAGTGCCTTTTCTACCTTTTCACCTCTTACTAAATCGGCTACTAAGCGCATTTTTCTTGGTGACGTAGGACAGTTATTAAGTTTAGCAAAAGCAACTTGCTTTTTTCCTTCCTTAATAGCGTCTGCCATTTGTTTTTTACGACTTCCCATAGCTCTTATTTTTTACCTTTATTTTTAGCACCTGCATGACCTCTAAAAGATCTAGTTGGTGAAAATTCTCCTAATTTATGCCCTACCATGTTTTCAGTAACATATACTGGAACAAATTGGCGGCCATTGTGTACTGCTATAGTTTGTCCAACAAAATCAGGAGTAATCATACTTGCTCTTGACCAAGTTTTAATTACTGTTTTTTTGTTAGCCTCTACATTAGCAGCTACTTTTCTTTCTAATTTATAATGAACGTAAGGTCCTTTTTTTAATGATCTTGCCATGATTTATTATTTCTTTCTACGTTCTACAATATATTTATTACTTGCTTTAGTCTTAGAACGTGTTCTATAACCTTTAGCTGGAATACCGTTTCTAGAGCGTGGGTGTCCTCCTGAAGATTTACCTTCTCCACCACCCATAGGGTGATCAACTGGATTCATAACCACTGGTCTTGTTCTTGGACGTCTTCCTAACCATCTGCTTCTTCCTGCTTTACCAGATACTAACAATTGATGGTCTGAGTTAGACACAACACCTACAGTAGCCATACAACCGGCAAGAATCAATCTTGTTTCACCTGATGGTAATTTAACTGTTGCAAACTTACCTTCTCTTGCCATTAATTGAGCAAAAGCCCCAGCACTACGAGCCATTACAGCTCCTTGACCTGGACGCAACTCGATACAAGAAATAATAGTTCCTAAAGGTATTGCGCTCAATGGCATTGCGTTTCCAATTTCTGGAGCAGCTGTGCTTTCGCTAGACACTACATTTTGCCCAACCTGAAGTCCATTTTGAGCAATAATGTAACGCTTTTCACCATCTTGATAGTTCAATAATGCGATAAACGCTGTTCTGTTTGGATCGTACTCGATAGAGGCAACTTCAGCAGGGATTCCTGCTTTGTCACGTTTAAAGTCGATAATACGATACTTTCTTTTATGACCTCCGCCCTTATAGCGCATGGTCATTTTTCCTTGACTGTTTCTACCACCTGAACGTTTTTTCGGAGCTAATAAACTTTTCTCCGGCTTATCAGTAGTAATGGCGTCAAATCCATTTACTACTCTAAATCGCTGTCCTGGTGTGATTGGTTTTAATTTTCTTACTGACATTTTTTGTCTAATTACATATTAGCATATAAATCAATCGTCTCACCTTCCGCCAGTTGTACAATTGCCTTTTTAACAGCATTTGTTTTACCATTTTGAATACCAGTTTTTGTAAACTTAGTCTTTCTATCTGGACGGACATTTATAGTACGAACTTTTTCAACAGAAACACCATAAACAGCTTCCACTGCTTTTTTGATTTCTACCTTGTTCGCCTTTGTATTCACTTGAAAAGTATAGCGGTTATTCAACTCGCTATCGTTTGTTGCTTTTTCAGTGATTATCGGTTTAATTAAGATACTCATGTTTCCTTATTTACTTAAATTCGATTCAATTCCTTCTAAAGAGCTTTCTAAAAGTATTACTTGATTTGCATTCAAAATCTTGTAAGTACTTAATTCTGAGCTATTTATAACCTCAGACCCTTTTAAATTGCGTGACGACAAATATACATTATTATTTGACGCTCCCAACACAAACAAAGATTTTTTGTTTTCTAGGTCTAAAGCTTTTAATACAGCCGTGAAATTTTTAGTTTTTGGAGCATCAAAATTGAAGTCTTCCAAAACTGTAATTGCTTTCTCTCCAGCCTTAATTGATAGTGCTGATTTTCTAGCTAAACGTTTCACGTTTTTGTTTAATTTGAAACCATAGTTTCTTGGTCTTGGACCAAACATACGACCACCACCTTTAAAAATACCAGATTTTATAGAACCTGCACGAGCTGTACCTGTTCCTTTTTGTTTTTTAATCTTACGTGTACTTCCAGTGATTTCTGCTCTTTCTTTAGCCTTGTGTGTTCCTTGACGTTGATTAGCAAGATATTGCTTAACATCTAAGTAAACAGCATGGTTATTAGGCTCTATTGCGAACACATTTTTAGAAAGGTCAACCTTTCTTCCTGTGTCTTTTCCGTTTACATCTAAAACTGCTACCTTCATTACTTCTGAATTGTTACATAAGCGTTTTTGTGTCCAGGAACGCATCCTTTTACCACAAGTAGATTTTTATCTGCTACTACTTTTAAAACTCTTAAATTTTGAACTTTCACTTTTTCGCCACCCATTCTTCCAGCCATTCGCATTCCTTTGAATACACGTGCAGGATAAGATGCAGCTCCAATAGATCCTGGTGCTCTTAAACGGTTATGTTGACCGTGAGTAGCTTGACCTACACCAGCAAAACCATGACGTTTAACAACTCCTTGAAATCCTTTTCCTTTTGAGGTTCCTGCAATATCAACAAATTCACCTTCATTAAAGTGTTCTACTGTTATTGTATCACCTAATTTGTACTCCTCATCAAAACCTTGAAATTCCGCGACTTTTCTTTTAACAGAAGTACCTGCTTTTTTAGCGTGACCAATGTCAGCTTTTGTAGCATTTTTCTCTGTCTTGTCATCGAAACCAAGTTGTAGGGCTTGATAACCATCAACTTCTTCAGTTCTGACTTGGGTAACAACGCATGGTCCAGCTTCGATTACTGTACAAGGAATATTCTTCCCGTTTTCATCAAAGATGCTGGTCATTCCGATTTTTTTTCCAATTAACCCAGACATATTATTTATTATTAATTATTACTATTTGTTATTTAAAATTCAAGGTCGAAATACATTCGACCTTGAATTGTATTTTTACCGTTTTTCCTTCGCGCGCAGCTTAGGACATGTAAGTTTATTACTTAAACTTTAATCTCTACTTCAACCCCACTTGGCAACTCTAATTTCATTAGAGCGTCAATTGTTTTCGAAGATGAAGAGTATATATCTAATAACCTCTTGTAAGAGCTTAATTGAAATTGCTCTCTCGACTTCTTATTAACGTGTGGTGAACGTAATACTGTGAAAATTTTCTTGTGTGTTGGTAATGGAATTGGTCCAGTTACAACAGCACCAGTACTTTTTACTGTTTTTACAATCTTCTCAGCAGACTTGTCTACTAAATTGTGATCGTAAGATTTTAATTTTATTCTGATTTTTTGACTCATTTTATTAAGATTTACGATTCAACGCCTTTAGCAGCTGCAATTACTTCCTCTGAAATATTTTTAGGAGTTTCAGCATAATGTGAAAATTCCATTGTTGATGTTGCACGACCAGAAGATAATGTTCTTAATGTAGTAACATATCCAAACATTTCTGATAATGGCACAGTAGCTTTTACAGTTTTTGCACCAGCTCTATCTCCCATATCACTCACTTGTCCTCTTCTTCTATTTAAATCACCTACAATATCACCCATGTTTTCTTCAGGAGTAATTACCTCAAGTTTCATGATAGGTTCCATAATAACCGCTTTAGCTGCTTTTGCAGAATTCTTAAATCCTAATTTAGCTGCTAATTCGAATGATAATTGATCAGAATCGACATCATGATAAGACCCATCTTTCAATGTCACTTTCATTGCATCAACTTCAAATCCTGCTAATGGACCATTAACCATTGCCATTTTGAATCCTTTTTCAATTGAAGGGATAAATTCTTTAGGAACGTTACCACCTTTAATAATAGATTCAAACTGAAGACCTACTACACCTTCGTCTGCAGGTTCAACAGTAAATACAATATCCGCAAATTTACCACGACCACCAGATTGCTTTTTATAGACTTCTCTATGATCTGCTGAAGCTGTAATAGCTTCTTTATATTCAACTTGTGGTTGTCCTTGATTTACTTCAACTTTAAACTCACGCTTCAAACGATCTACAATAACATCAAGGTGAAGTTCACCCATTCCTGAAATAATAGTTTGCCCTGAAGCTTCGTCCGAACGTACAGTAAATGTTGGATCTTCTTCCGCTAATTTAGCTAAGCCAATACCTAATTTATCAACATCTGCTTTAGTTTTAGGTTCAACCGCAATACCAATTACTGGATCTGGGAAGTCCATAGATTCTAAAACAATAGGATGCTTTTCAGCTGTAAGTGTATCTCCTGTTTTGATAGATTTAAATCCAACAGCAGCTCCAATATCTCCAGCTTCAATAAACTCTATTGCATTTTGCTTGTTAGCATGCATTTGGTAGATACGTGAAATACGTTCTTTTTTACCTGAACGATTATTCAATACGTAAGAACCTGCATCCAAACGACCAGAATATGCTCTAAAGAATGCTAAACGACCTACAAAAGGATCGGTAGCAATTTTAAAAGCTAAAGCAGCAAATGGCTCCTTTACATCTGGCTTACGAATTTCTTCTTGATCTGTATCTGGATTCACACCAACAATTCCTTCCTTATCCGTTGGAGAAGGTAAGTAACGACATACAGCATCTAATAAGAACTGAACACCTTTATTTTTGAAGGCAGATCCACAAATCATAGGAATGATAGCCATATCCATAACAGCAGCTCTAAGTGCAGCATGCACTTCGTCTTCTGTAATAGAATCTTCATCTTCCATAAATTTCTCTAAAAGATTCTCATCATAACTTGCTACTTCTTCAATTAAAAGTGCACGATATTTACGAGCTTCTTCTTTCATATCCTCAGGAATTTCGATCACATCGAACGTTGCTCCTTGAGTGTCATCATGCCATACAATAGCACGATTTTTTACTAAATCGATAACACCTTTAAAATCTTCTTCGTCACCAATATTTAAAACGATTGGCACTGCATTAGACTTTAACATGTCTTTTACCTGCTGACAAACACCTAAAAAGTCAGATCCTTGACGGTCCATTTTATTAACGAAACCAATTCTAGGCACTTTATAGTTATC
>CAKZMU010000044.1 GCA_937129145.1 uncultured Lacinutrix sp.
TATACGAAATGGAAAAGTTATTATTGTTGTAGATGATGAAAATCGTGAAAACGAAGGCGATTTTGTGGCTGCCGCCGATATGGTTACGCCACAGATGATAAACTTTATGGCAACCCACGGCAGAGGTCTTATTTGCACACCACTTACCGAAAACAGATGTAAAGAATTAGAACTTAATATGATGGTGCGCAACAATACCGACCCGATGGAAACGGCGTTTACTGTTTCGGTAGATTTAAGAGGCAATGGTGTAACCACAGGAATTTCGGCAAGCGATAGAGCAAAAACGGTTAAAGCTTTAATTAACCCAGAAACAAAACCTTTTGAGTTGGGCAGACCCGGACATATATTCCCGTTAGTAGCTAAAGAAGGTGGCGTTTTACGACGCACCGGACACACCGAAGCTGCCATAGATTTTGCACGTTTAGCAGGTTTAAAACCCGCTGGTGTTATTGTTGAAATAATGAATGATGATGGTACCATGGCACGTTTACCACAGCTAATGGAAGTTGCAAAAAAGCTAGATTTAAAGATAGTTTCTATTGAAGATTTAGTGGCTTACAGGATGCAACACGACTCGTTAATTGAGAAAAAAGAAGATTTTCAAATAGAAACGCGCTTTGGTAGTTTCCGTTTAAGAGCGTATCAACAAACCACTAACAATCAAGTGCACATCGCTTTAACAAAAGGGCAATGGAAAGATAATGAACCTGTGCTTACCAGAATTAATTCCACTTTAATTAATAATGATATTTTGGGGACGCTTACCAACAATGTTGATGAACAATTAGACAATATGTTTAAGGTTATTAATAACAATGGCAAAGGCGCTATTTTGTTTATAAATCAAGAATCGCAATCTATGAATATTTTGAAGCGTTTGTCTTTTTTAAAGGAAAATCAGAGTCCAAATAAAATATCGAAAGCACCAAAAATAAATATGGATAATCGCGATTTTGGTATTGGTGCTCAAATTCTGCACGACTTAAATATCCATAAGTTAAGTTTGGTTTCAAATACCGAACAAACCAAACGCGTGGGTTTAATTGGCTATGGTTTAGAGATTGTTGACTATGTAAAATATTAAAAAGGAAGCCAATACCGTTAAGTATTAAACTTCCTTTTCCTCAATTAATAGCTGCTTTAAAAATTATTTGATTACTATTTTTTTTGTTGCGCTTTCGTCATTACTAAATACTTTCAATATATAAATTCCTGCATTTAAACTTTCAACATTAAGCGTTTTAGTGTTAGTTGATTGCAATACTTTTTCACCTAAAACATTATACAGTTCTACTTTATCAATAATAGTTTTAGATGATATATTTACTACATCTGAAACTGGATTAGGAAATACTTTAAAACTATCATTTTCAAAAGATTCTGTGCTTAAAGGTGCTGCAACCGAATAATCCATTTCTTCTTTATAATAAGGTTCCCAAGCTCCACCAAACCAGCTTTCATAAACATACGCAGTTTTATTATCGTTTCCATCATAAGTGCTTAATTCTCTATCTGAATTCACATAACTAGACCCATTCCAACTTTGTTGAATGTACTCATCTTCTTTTTCTAATGAAATCGTATAATAAAGCAAATACCTTTCAAACAAATCATAGGTGCTTCCGTTATATTCCTCAACAATAAGCTCACGCAAACCTGAAGTATATGTTGCGGTACCGCGCTCATCTAAATCCCAAGAGGTGCCATTCCAATCACTTTCAATTTCTATATAAAGCTGTCCAGACATGTTATAAGTATATTCATATTGAGTTTCATTAACTAAGCTACCAGAACTCCCATCTTGTGTGATTATTTTATTAATATCATTTCCAGAAAATTCATAAGAAATTTTATAAGTATCATATCCCAAATTAAAATTATAAGTAGTAACATCTTTTACATTACTAGTACCAGTATAATACGTATAAGTGTCTTGAGAGGCATCTACCCATTGTACGCCATCCCAATTTTGTCTTAAATCTAAAGTTATATCATTATTTGAATTATAGGTTTTAATGTTTTGATATACTTGTTGCATGGTTAAAGCAGAAGTTGCTACTACTTTTGTTTCCTTATTCCCGCCATTGGCATAAGTATATTGCTCGGTAATATCAAGTTTCCAATCAGCTGGCATTGATAAATTATCCCAAGAATAAATTCGCTTCTCGTCAACTTTATAAGTCTGCGAGAAACTTGAAGTTGTTATAAAAAAAGATAAAATAAATATTGAAAAATGTAAAAATCGTTTCATAATTAATAGCTTTAAGTGGTTTATATATGAATACATCGAAACAAATTAAAAATGTGAGCATTTTTAATTTAAGTCTGTTTAACTCTAAACACAAATAATTTTAAAACAATACTTAATTGTACTACGGTTTGCTATTAATCAATTGAGGTTACAATATTATGGACAATGATTATTGGGGTATAGAAACTAAAATCTCGGGTATTAGTTTGAGTTGGATTACTACTTCTTTTTTTTGTTCAGATAAGTACAAAATAGTAGTATCGAGGAGTTGTATATTGTGGTTGAAAATTCTTATTTTTTATGAAGAATTTAACTTTTTTTATTTGTTATATCCGCATGTTGTGCATAGTGTTTTTATTCAGTTCGTTTAAAATTCAGTCCAGTTTTTATTCCGCTTATTGTTAGCAGAATTATTAAAATCAATTGTATTATTAATAAAATGTAATAAGCATTATTCCATCCATTTCCAGCATTTTCCACAATTCCGCCACTCAAAGGTGGATATTCAGTCGAGCCTGGAATTTCTCGAATAGAACTTACCAACGAAATAAGAAATGTAAAAATCAAAATCAGAGTTATGTCCGAAATCATAAAAATCAGATTTGCGGTCAAGTTTTTAAAATTCCGACGTAACATTCGGATTAGGTAAACACCAAAGAAAATTAGCGTAACCATTGGAATAATCAGATGAATGTTCGCAATTACATAATAAGTGTCGTGTACATTTATGTCAGTTACTGAATCAGATTTCAGTCCGCTTATTCCGAAAATCCAGAGTATTAAAATCAGCACAAAACTTATTGTTCCAATTAGCCAAAATGTTTCTTTTTTCTTCAAATTTTTAATTCAGATTACGGTTTTTGGGACATTATGCACAACGTGTTCGTGTATGGTTAGTTGCGTTGGCTGGAACTAAGTTAGCAAAAGAAAACGAACCAGAGGAAAATCCGTAGGATTTTCCGAGTACACACAGACCAAGCAATTGACTATACACGTTGTTGGGTGTAGTTTTTATTTTTTAAGGGTAATTTCCCTCGATTTTTAAAATATATCAAAAAATTGATTATATTTGCAGGGTAAATACTCTTTTTATGAAAGAATCCAACATAGATGACTTGCTTAAATCAATCCTTTCTAATAACGAAAGTTTTGATATTAGGAACGAATTTGAACAGAAACTATCTGATTATAATGTTAGTAGAACAAAAGCATTAAAACTTTTGAACATTGACAAAGATGTTTTTGAGCAAATAATTAATGGAACTGCAAAACAACCAAATTTAATTCATGTAATTAAGATTGCTGAATTTTTAGAAATAAATATTGATAAATTTATTCAGATAGTATTAAACAATCAAAGTAAGACTAATATTGGTTCAATTGATAAAGCTAGAAAAGCAACTTTTTTATTAAAGAATTTTGATGTTAAGACTTTAACAAAACTTGGTTTTTTTGATAAAGATTACGATACAGACGAATTAGTTGAAAAGGTTCTTACGTTTTTTGGTTATTCGTCTATTCAAGAGTTTGAGAATGAACTTGTTGAACCTTTGTATAGTAGGACCAAAAGGAATTTTTCCGATAAAATGAAAGATTTCTGGGTAAAGTCTGCATATCAAACTTTTAGGATTGTTGACAATCCAAATGAATATGATAGAAATAAATTAAAAGACTTGATAGTTAAGGTTAAACCTTATTCTCAAGATGTGAAAGATGGATTGTTTACTGTCTGTAAAGCACTCTATAATATTGGAGTTACAGTTATTTTTCAAGATTATTTATCAACAACACAAGTGCGTGGAGCAACATTTATTGTAAATGGGAAACCTTGTATTGTTATTACTGATTTTAATAAAAAATATCCATCGATTTGGTTTACACTGTTACATGAATTACACCATGTATTATTTGATTTTGATTTGATTGAAACTAATAGTTTTCATTTAACAGGTGATGATGATTTATTTTTGATTGAAGATAAAGCGGATTCATTCGCAAGAGACTTTTTTATGGCTGAAGATAAATTTCATTACATAAAAAAATACATTGATAATCCTTATTTAGTCTCGAAGTTTGCTGAAGAAAATGAAATTCATATATCAATTGTTTATGCATTTTTTGCTTGGTATCAAGATAAATTATACGGAAAAAAATATTATGGAATGTTTAGAGAGTATTATCCTAATTATAAAGATGCGTTAATCAAGTTGAGTCCAATTTCATGGGATGATACAAGTATAAGAGAGACAAGTGAAAGAATTAAATCGATTTTAGAAATTAAATAACAATTACAATGGCGAAAGATAAAAACATAAAGAAAAAAGAAGAGCTTACTGAAGCAGATATAGAAAGACTTGAACTCTTACAGAAAGCAAATGAAAAAGTTGGAAAACAGTTAACTATAAATTCAGAGGAAGGGAATCTTGAAGAGATTGATGAATTGAGACAGATGATTGGTAAGGAGTTTGAGAATCCAGAAGAGAAGTATAATATTTATTACAAAGGTATTCGTAAATTATTGATGGATTATTTGCCAAAAGGTAAGGAGTTTAAAGAAGTCAGAGATATTATTTATGATGAGAAAAACATTTTCCTAAATTTCGGTAAACGAAAGTCAGATAATAATGGAATCAGAAAGTCAGATGGAAGAATGACATTTCAACCAGTAATGAATGAGATTTTAGACATCATAGTAAAGTGGGTTGGAGAATCGCAAAATCCATTTGTCATTTACAGAGAGTTTTATGAGCTAAATGAAAAGCATGGTTATGGACATGAAGAATATGATAAAAGTGCGTTAAGCGTATCGAAAGCTATGTTAAAATTGAGCAAGAAATAACTTTTGAAGTTAGAGGTTTCTAAATTACACCCAACGGTTTTGTGTATGGTTAGTTGCGTGTATTAGGTTGTAAATTTAGTAAATAAAAAACAAACTTTTGTGTAAGCGAGGATTTTCGTAAATTAGCTAAAAATAGCAATAAAGTATATACGGTGTTGGGCAAAGGCTTTTTCAATCGTAAATATTATATATTTGTCTATCAAATTATGGATAAAAATAAAAAATATAAAGTAGCTGGACTTTTTTCAGGTTGTGGAGGATTAGATTTAGGATTTATAAATGCTGGATTTGAAGTCGTTTGGGCTAATGACTTTTTCAAAGAAGCAGTAGAAACTTATAAAAAAAATATTGGTAATCATATAGTTTTAGGAGATATTACCAAAATTCCAAGTTCAGAAATTCCAGATAATTTTGATATTCTTTTAGGTGGATTTCCTTGTCAAGGTTTTTCTATTGCAAATATTAAAAGGTCAATGGAAGACGAACGTAATTTTCTATATAAAGAAATGTTACGACTTATAAAAGATAAAAAACCAAAATATTTTGTAGCTGAAAATGTAAAAGGTTTACTTTCTATGCAGAAAGGTAAAGTTATTGAAATGATTATCAATGATTTTCAAGAACTCGGTTACGATGTTGATTATAAGCTTTTGAAAGCCTCTGAATACGGAGTTCCACAAAATAGAGAACGTGTTTTTATAATTGGAAATAGACTTGGTTTAAAAAATCCGTTTCCTAAAAAAACACACGGCTCTTCTGATAATCTATTTGATAAAAACCTCAAACCATTTGTTACAGTTAAAGAAACTGTCGGTTTTCTTGCAAATGCAAGGATAAGAGATAAAGCTTTTACTTTAGATAATAAAAAAATTACAAATCACAAAGCAAGAACTAATGTTCACGATGAATTTTGGGGAAGAAAACACAAAGTAAATCAGTTTGAAATTTGTGATTATTTAAAATATTGGAGAAATAAAAGTGGTTGGAGTACAAAAAGAGTTGATGAACATTTCGGATATGCTCATACTGCTGGACATTGGTTTAGAAAAGATAATGGTTCTGGAAGCATTCCTAAACCAAGTGATTGGTGGGAATTAAAGAAAATATTAGGATTTGATGATAAATTCGATAAACAAGTAACAGAATTAGAATTAAAGCCAATAACATTTGAACAATCTTTAAGAATTAATAATTGGGATAGACCAAGTGACACTATTACTGCTACAGGACCAGAAATACACCCAAATAAAGAGCGAAGAATGTCAGTTCGTGAATGTGCTTTAATTCAAACGTTTCCAATTGATTTTGAGTTTGAAGGAAGTTTAGGGAATATGTATAAACAAATTGGAAATGCTGTTCCAGTTTTACTTGCTCAAAAAGTAGCAGAAGGAATTAAAAAAGAATTACAAAAAGATAATGACAAACAGAGAAATAGAAGAGTTAGAGAAAAAGTATTTAAATAAGTTTTATTATTTCCTTAAGTATGCTGAAGATGAAATGATGTATGGATTTCAAACCAAAGAAACTATTAAAGATGATTGGTTTGGAAAATATGGAGCTAATATTTCCAATTTTGCAGTTGGAGCGGAAAGAATTATTTATGCTTTATTCAATGGTAAAGGTGTAGGTCAACCAAATTCATGCCCTGTTGGTGCTGATATGTTTTTTGAAGTAGATGATGCTTATATTCATATAGATTTGAAAACTGTTCAGACAAGAAATATAGGAGATATTACAAAAAATGTTTTTGTAGGTAGAAACCAAAATAGTTATAAGTCTGAAATTAAAAAAGCAAATGGAGATTCTTTCAATCCAGTTAGGATATATGAACCTGCTTTACCTCCGTTTTATAATAAGGGAAAAGTAAACGAAAAAATTTGCTTGTCATTTTTTATAACGATTGTTTATGAAGATGTTAACTTAAACATTTTAAATATAAATTTACTTTGTATGCCAAATGGAAATCTTGTTTCTCATTATGGCTCAAGAGTTTTACAAGCAGGAAAAAATCCAGACAAAACAAGATTCAAATTTACAGAAGTTCCTACATTTGAATTATTAGATAACCCGAAATCAAGAGTCAAAGTTGTATATTTCGATAAAGCTATGAGTGAAAGTCTGAAAAAATCTCTTTCATTCTATGAAGCTATTTATGATGAACAGGCTGATTTTTAGCTTTTGCCCAACGGTTTTGTGTAATAAAAGTTGTGTGTTTTAAGCATTAAATTTAGCAAATAAAACACAAACCAAGAAAATCTGCGAGGATTTTCGTAAGTAAGCTTTTAACTAGCAATTTTTAATACACGTTGTTGTACACTGGCTTTTTCCTTTTGCTTATATTTCTATATTTTCCGACTTTACGAATGTGGTAAGCTCTTTGGTAAACTTTGGGCAGAGTGGGGCTGTGGCGAGTTTACCAAAGTGCTTATGTTTTAAACTCCTAACTTCTTACAAACTTTCCGATTGATTCTAAAAGTTGTGGGGTGTCTTCTAATGCTATCTTTGCAACTGCATAAAATTCGCTCATCCAGTCGTCTATTTCCGCAAATGCTTTGTCTTTGGCTTTTGTTGCGTCTTGACTTTCTCCTTTTTCTCTTAAATAGGTGGCTCTTGCTTCTTCTAAATTAGATATTAATGCAATTGTTTCGTTTATTTCTTCTGGAGTTATCTTTAGCCTTACTAGTTTGGTTTGTATGGTTGTATCTTCTGATGCTACTGCATAAAATTTCTTAACCGTTTCTAACCATTTAATATAAGCTGATGGTAAACTACCTGTTAATGCCAATCTACTTAATATTGTTGGCTCTTTTCTGAAAATTACTTTCGCTTTTTTTCTGTGAAGTGCGTATGTTTTTACTAAATTCTCTTTTGTACTAGTAAAATTACTGTAAGATTCTGTGGTTTCGTCGTCTTCTTTTTTGTTGAAGTCAAAAGCTTCACGTGTTTTTGTTAATAAGTTTTTTCCTTCTGTTAACAAGGTTTCGTCATAGCCAAATTCTGCCATTATTGTGGCTATTTCTGTCTGATTTTCTGTGTTTTCTAGTGCTACTCTGTATAACTCTAGTGTTTCTACTTCTGATAATGTTCTTTTTGTTGCCATTTTGCAATTTTTTTTTAGTTACTATTCCATTTATTGCTATTTCCTTACGGATGTTTGCCTATTCCTTACAAGTTTTGGTGCGTTCCTTATTGTTCTTTTTCTTTTCCTTATTGCTGTTGGTTTGCTCCTTGTAGTTGGTTTTGTATTCCTTAATAGTTTTCTCTCACTCCTTATGATTTGTTGTGTCTAATTTACTGTTTTTTCCTGTTTTCTTAAAGTTTTTTGTGCTGTAGTTATACTATTTCTTTTTCTTAGTTTTCTTTTCGTTCAATAATGGTGCTGTGTATTGATTATACAAATCAAATAAATATTCAATTCGAGTGGTTTCATTTGTAAAGGCTTGCGGTCTATAACATAAATCTACTGCTTTATCTAATGCTTGATGTGCTTTTACTAATTTTGGTGGCATTGTTAAAGGATGATACAATTCTGCCAAAGAACTTTCTGGAAATTCTAAACGAACATCTAATACTTTTTGTGCTTTTACTTCAACGTTTTTTTTATTTTTTTCTGAAGGATCTTTTGGCCAAGGGTAGTTGTTGTAAACAACTTCGTTAGAATAACGATATCTACTTTCTAATCTACCACAAGTATATTTTACCCAAGTCATATGAATTTCTGATTGTAAAATACCAAACTCTAATAAACTAGCATTATCAACAGATGCACAGGTATTGTTCAAAATAAAATCTGCTGAGAAAAAACCCATTGGAATATATCTTCTATTTTCTGATGATGTTAAAGGAATTAAAATATATTCATTTTTAGGTTGTCTTATCTCACCAAACAAAGTTGGAAATGCGGCTAATTTTTGTGTCGCTAATCTCGTACTTTTAAGTCTTAGATTTTTAACATTTTCAACCCTTTTATGGACTTCTTTCAAATTTTTCAATTCATTTGGCTTAATATCTTGCAACCATAAACACCATTTATTTTTGCCATTCAAAAATTCATAACCACCAAGTAAAGGTTTTATAAATCTCTCAGCATTTGGTTCTTTTTGTAAAAACTCTTTCCTTTCACCATCTGTAAACAAAAAATTTCTACCATCATTAGGCATACTTCCAAAAGAAATTTTCGAAACATTGCAAATTGGTTGTCTTCTCTTTAGAATAACCAAATCATTTGCTTCAACTAAATACGGATTAATATTTTTTACTGACTTTACATAGGGTTCACCTTTTATGTCATCATAAATAAAAAGAGCTTTGATTTTAATATCAAAATTAGCAAAACCAACAATTACACAATGCACAGCAGCTTTTCCTTTCGCTTCATTTGTCCAACTAAAAGTAGTGTGTGCAAAATGTATCTTTATATTGTAATTGTTTAGCAATTCATTCCATAAAATACCAGTTTGCTCACCTTGAGAAATTGAATTCGTAGATACAAAACCTGTTTTAATTTTAGTACCCTTTATATATTGAGATGCTCTTAAATACCAAGCTGCAACATAATCCAATACACCAGCACCTTTAACCTTGTTAAAGACTAATTTCATGTCTTCTTTTTGTTGCTTTGTTTGTAAAGATTTACCATAAAAAGGTGGATTTCCAATGATGTATGAAAGTTCAGTTTTAGCAACTACATCTTCCCAATTGATACGTAATGAATTTCCGTGTATAATTTTAGCCGCTTTTTTTAATGGTAAACGAGCAAAATATTGTCCAAACTCTTCAGATACTCGCATATTCATTTGATGGTCAATTAGCCACATTGCTACTTCTGCTATTTTTGATGCAAACTCATCATATTCTATTCCGTAAAATTGGTCTACATCTAACCAAAGAATAGAAGAAACATCTAAAACTTGTTCTCCTTTTTTGAAAAGCTCGCGTAAAATGTCAATTTCTAAAAGTCTTAATTCTCTATAAGTAATAATTAAGAAATTTCCACTTCCACAAGCTGGGTCAATTATAGTTTCGTTTGGTTTAGGTTGAATAATACTTACGCAAAAATCTATTATAGGTTCAGGTGTAAAAAATTGTCCTCTGCCATCTTTTTCTTGATGAGATAAGAATTTTTGAAATGCTAAACCTTTGGCGTCATTTGAAGAATTAATTAAAGAAAAGTCTTGTAATTTATTTATGGTGTTAGCTAAAGATAAAGGGCTTAATTTAATTCTATCTCCTTTGTCGAATAAATCAGAGTATTCTTTTATTGTACTTGAAAAAAGACTGTTTATTCTTTGAAGTAACTGTTCGGATTTTCTTGAAGTTTTTATTTGTTCGAATTCTGCTTCATCGATGTAGAATTGTTTATCTTTTTTCTTTTCGTCTATTACTTTTATAAAGAGTATTTTAATAAACTCTTCTAAAGTTTGTTGAGTTGAAAGTCCATCATTTGCATAAATAAAGTTGTGAATTTCTTCGAACTTTCTTAATAATTTATCTGTCTTTGTTAACTCAAAATCTAAATTTAATTTCATATATCACACATTTGTGACAAATATAGACACAAATGTGTGATATAAAAAAATTATCTTAAATCTAATTGTGATTCATCAATTTTTCGAGCGATAGGATTAGTTTGCTTAATGCATTCTTCAATATCTTCATACCAAGGATGTTGTAGTTTTAAGTCATCTTTGATTCCAGGAATAATATAGTCAATATGATAATTTTGATATAAATGTTCAGGACTTGTTGGCGAATGAGAAATGTTATTTGGATTCATAAAGACAAATTTATGTACTCCAATTCTTTGAAATAAATCAACGCACATAATATTAAATTCTGTTACTAAAGGTGCAGCTTGTTTTATGCCAGTAAAAGGTGCTGTTCTATTGCTTGGTGCGTGAGTAGCAAGCATTCTAATTGGTCCTTGTAGATTCAGGTAAGATTCTGTAGTTAGTGATTTTTCGTCAAGACTGTCAACCCATTCTCGTAATTCTTTTATATTTTCCCAATATCCAATTAAATTAAAAGCTCTTGCTCCAGGCGTTTTTTTATCCCATTTAAAATCAGGATATTTTTTACCTACATTTTTAGCTTCCCACTTTTCCTTTGCTTTTGTGTATCTGTTAAAGCCATTTTCATATGCTTTTTCAAGATAGTCTGCTTTCGGAAAAGCAAGACTTTTTAAGTGTCTGTATAGTTTGTCTTTAGTGTCTAATGTAAAAAGGTGTTTTTCTGTGTTTGTTTTTATTCCTTTATTTTCAATCACATACCATTCATCTTTTGTATTACCTTTTTTTCTGATGTAAAAATCTCCTCTTGCATCATCGCTTTTGGCATTATATCCGCCTTCTGGCTTCTCTTTTATACGATAAGCCTCAAATCCTTTGGATTCTATGTAGTCTTTAAACAATAATTCACTTAAAGAGCCGTGAAGATAACCTTCGGCTCCAGGACTCATTTTCATTACTTCGACAAACTTTTGTTCATCTACTCCAAATCTTCTTTTAATATAATCATTCGTGCTTTCCATATTCCTCTATTTTTTTAAAAAGTTCTGAAAGAGAAATTTGAAGTGTTTCGGAAAGTCGTTCAATTATTTTAAGAGAAATATTTCGTTCCCCTTTTTCTATGTCGCTTATGTAGGTTCTGTCAATATCAGATTGGTTAGCTAATGACTCTTGAGATAGTCCTTTTTCAAGTCGAAGTTCTTTTAATACAAGTCCAAATTTTCTTTGCAAATTCATTTTACAAAAATGGAAATATGTAGACAGTTGTACAACGGTCAATTGTCCTCATTTTTATTCGAGCGTTGGAAAATTTTAGCTCTTTTGGTTTTTTGAGCGTTGGAATTGTGTGTTGGCAAAAACCGAAAGTGCTAAAATATGCGGCTGGCTTTTTAGTACTAAAGTTTATTATTTTGCACGATTTCCCGCATTACTTACAACGGTTTTGTGTATGATTAGTGGCGTGTTTAAGCACCTAATTTAGCAAATAAAAACCGAATAGAA
>CAKZMU010000045.1 GCA_937129145.1 uncultured Lacinutrix sp.
AAAAATAGCATGCCTGTTAATACACCAATTAAAATAACCAATACGGCTATATAACCTTTAATTCTTGGAGTAAGTTTAAACTTAGTTTTGCTTTCAATGTTTTCTTCACTTGCATAACGAATTAAACCTCTTGGAAGGTTAATACTATCCATAATATGGTCGCACTCATCAATACAAGCGGTACAATTAACACACTCCAATTGGGTACCGTTTCTAATGTCTATTCCTGTAGGGCAGACGTGTACACATTGCATACAGTCTATACAATCACCATGTCCAAGAGCTTCTCGGTCTTCGTTTTTTCTGAATTTTTTCCTACCATTTTCACCTTCTCCGCGTTTATGGTCGTATGCAACCACAATGGACTTTGTGTCCAGTAATACACCTTGAAGTCTTCCGTAAGGACAAGCAATAACACATACTTGCTCTCTAAACCAAGCAAACACAAAATAAAATACACCTGTAAATATGATTAAGGATATAAGTGTGTTTAAATGAGCCGAAGGGCCATCAACGATGTATTGAATAAGCTTGTCGCTACCTATTAAATATGCTAAAAAGACATTGGCAATTAAAAACGAAATAATTAAAAATACGATTAGTTTTAATCCCTTTTTTTTAATTTTTTCCTTTGTCCAAGGCTGTTTGCTCAATCGCTTTTGTTTTCCTCTATCGCCTTCAATCCAAAACTCAATACGCCTAAAAACCATTTCCATAAATATGGTTTGAGGGCAAATCCATCCACAAAAAATACGACCAAAAACAACTGTAAAAAGTGTGATGAACACCACGCCAATTATCATGGAAATGACGAACAAATGAAAATCTTGCGGCCAGAATGGGAATCCAAAAATATTGAAACGTCTTTCTACAACGTTAAACATTAAGAATTGATTCCCATTAATTTTTATAAATGGTGCCGAAAACAAAAAGAGCAATAAGAAATAACTAACGTACTTACGATAATTATAAAAACGGCCACTTGGTTTTTTTGGAAATACCCAAGCGCGTTTACCATCTTTTGTGACGGTACCTATTGAGTCTCTAAAACTTTCGTTTTTGGGTGCTTCCAATGTAACTTATTTTTATTGTTTTCTATTTAATTTTCAGTACTAGTCTTTTCAGCAGGCGCACTTTCGTCAACCCAAATATCACCCTCTGGGTCTTTTCCAACAGCTGGTGTAGTGCCTTGTAGTGTAAGTACATAACTTGCTACTTGTGCCATCTCCAGAGGTTTTAATTGCGCTTTCCATTGAATCATACCTTTACCATCTCGTCCACCTTCAGATATGGTTTGAAACACATTTTTAATACCACCACCAAGAATCCAGTTTTCATCGGTTAGGTTAGGTCCAATACTCCCACCACCGTCTGCTAAATGGCACGCTACACAGTTAGCATCCCAAATGGCTTTTCCAGCTTTTAAATCGGCAACATCTGTAAGCATTGTTACAGTGTTAACATCCACTAAATTTTTAGCTGTTTTTTTGTATTCTTCAACATCAATTTTTGCTTGAACCATTGTAGCTTCAAATTCTTCTATTTGTGTTGGGCCATCAAATACATGATATCGTAATAAATACACTACTGAGAATATTATAGATATGTAAAATGAATATACCCACCAAGGTGGTAAGGAGTTGTCCAACTCTTTTATACCATCGTAATTATGGTCAAGGATAATTTCGCCTTCTTCTTCAATTGGCTTGCTATCGAGTAGTTTTTTATAGGTTTTCTTTATCCAAGTAAATTCATAAGCTTTATTCTTTTCTTCCAAAAATTGTGCTTTAGCTTCTTTATCCATTTTATGAAGCATCACGTTTTCTAAAGCGCCAACAATTGCTTCAATAGCAATTAAAATAAGTAGCACTAAGACTAAGAAAAGTGATACCGCTGGATATTCGATAAATGCTGGTTTTTCACCTGAATCTACCATGTATTCTACAATTCCAAAAATTATAAAGAATATAATAGGAATTCTTATGTATGAAGGAATTAGATGTCTCATAATATTGTGTTGTTTTGGTTGTCTAATGGAATATTACTAACGTTTTTTATGTACTCTTTTTTAGCAGATATTACCCACCAAAAAAGGACTACAAAAAAGATAAAAAATATGAGTAGCGAGATAATAGGATATATTTCTATACCTGTGATGCTCTCCATATGTTCTTTTATATATTTTAACATGGTTCTTGTTTTATTATTCTTGGTTAGTATCTACTTTAATATCGGTTCCTAATCGTTGCAAGTATGCAATAAGTGCTACTATTTCTCTATTATGAACTTCAATAAATTCGTCTCCTTTATTTGCTCTATCATTACTAAATGACGTTGCTAAATCTGAATCGGTTAATAAATTCTGTTCTATCAATTTACCTTGCTCTAGCATACTTTCTTGTGCATTAGCAATATCCTCTTCGGTATATGGTACACCTAGCGTTACCATAACTTCCATTTTCTTTTCAGTAAGTGATTTGTCAAGTTCATCTCTTGTAAGCCATTGATATCGTGGCATAATTGAACCAGACGAGGTGCTTTGTGGGTCGTACATGTGCTTAAAGTGCCAAGAATCTGGTCTTCCACCAATAGTTTTTGCTCCAACTCCCTCTCTGGCTAAGTCAGGTCCTGTACGTTTACTTCCCCAAAGGAAAGGATGGTCGTAAACAAATTCGCCAGCTTTAGAGTATTCGCCATAGCGTTCTACTTCACTTCTAAAAGGCCTAATCATTTGTGAGTGACAGGTGTTACAGCCTTCACGTATATAAATATCCCTACCTTCCAGTTCAAGAGGCGTGTATGGTTTTACACTACTTATAGTTGGTATATTGGACTTTACCATAATAGTTGGTATAATTTGTATAATACCACCAATTAATATAGTTATGGTAGCCAATATGGTTAATTGCACTGGACGACGTTCTAACCAAGTATGCCATCCTTCGCCAGCAGTACGTTTTTTGGTAACTCTAGTTAAAGCAGGCGCTTCTGCTAATTCGTCTTCAACTTTATTACCGGAACGCCCTACGGTTACTACTATATTACACACTAAAATTAATGCACCAACTAAATATAACGTACCACCAATAGCACGCATCCAATACATAGGCATAATTTCGGTTACTGTTTCCAAGAAGTTACCGTATACTAATCTTCCATCTGGCGTAAACTGTTTCCACATACTTGCTTGGGTAAACCCTGCCACATACATTGGTAATGCATAAATAATAATACCAAGCGTACCTAACCAAAAGTGTAGATTTGCTAAACCTGTAGAGAATAGCTTTGTTTTAAATAATCTTGGAATCAAGTAATAAATAATACCAAATGCCATAAAACCGTTCCAAGCTAAAGCACCAACGTGTACGTGAGCGATAATCCAATCGGTATAATGCGCAATGGCATTTACATTTTTAAGTGATAGTGTTGGGCCTTCAAAGGTAGCCATACCATAACCAGTAATGGCTACAACCAAAAACTTTAAAACAGGGTCTGTACGCACTTTATCCCAAGCACCACGCAAGGTTAAAAGTCCGTTTATCATACCACCCCAAGAAGGCATTAAAAGCATCACAGAGAATACAACCCCTAAGTTTTGAGCCCATTCTGGTAAGGCTGTGTATAATAAGTGGTGAGGACCTGCCCATATATATAAAAATATTAATGACCAGAAGTGCACAATAGATAGTCTATACGAATACACAGGTCTGTTTGCTGCTTTAGGCACAAAATAATACATTAACCCTAAGAAAGGCGTTGTTAAGAAAAATGCCACGGCATTATGTCCATACCACCATTGTACTAACGCATCTTGCACACCTGCGTATACCGAATAACTTTTCATTGCAGATACAGGTAATTCCAAGCTATTAAAAATATGAAGTACCGCAACAGTAACAAAGGTAGCTAGGTAGAACCAAATAGCAACGTATAGGTGACGTTGTCGCCTTTTTAAGATGGTCCAAATCATATTTATACCAAAAATCACCCAAACTATGGCAATGGCAATATCTATTGGCCATTCAAGTTCGGCATATTCTTTTGATGTGGTTAAACCCATTGGTAATGTTATTGCAGCAGCTACAATTATTAATTGCCAACCCCAAAAGTTAATGTTGCTCAATAGGTCACTAGCCATACGTGCTTTTAATAAACGCTGAAGCGAGTAATAAATACCAGCAAACATAGCATTACCTACAAAGGCAAAAATTACTGCATTTGTATGTAACGGACGTAAACGACCAAAGCTTAGCCATGAGACTCCGCTAGTTAGGTTTGGGAATAAAAACAAGAAAGCTAGTAGTAGTCCTACAAGCATTCCAACAATTCCAAATACTATTGTAGCATAAAGGAATTTAGTAACGATTTTATTATCGTAATGAAACTGTTGCATTTCCATAATTAAATTGTGTTATTCAATTGGTTAGTATTATTTTTTGGATTTTTCTTTAATAATTTCGTCTTCAAACAACATTCTTACTGAATGTGTATACGAGTCGTCATACTGCCCTTTTCTTACTGCTACAATAAAAGCAATAAAAAAAATCACAGCTACAAGAATACTAATAGCTAGTAAAACGTAAATCACACTCATACCTGTTTGAGTTTAAGGTTCAAAAATAAGGTCATGAGCGTCTCTAAAATATGACTTTTGTCATGTTTCATTTTTATAATAATTTTCTTCCCATAATGTTGGTCGCTACAGTTGTAAAAACGACGATACTAATAGAACTTAATGGCATTAATATAGCTGCCACAACTGGTGCTAACTGTCCAGTTACAGCAAAATACAATCCTATAATATTATAGAAAAATGATAGCACAAAACTCCATTTTATAATTTTTACAGCACCTTTTGAAGTCTTTATATATTTGAATAGTTGATTAAATTTTGTAGCATCGAGAATAGCATCACAAGCTGGAGAAAATACATTTACATTTTCTGAAATGGCTATACCAACATCACTTTGTGCCAAAGCTCCTGCATCGTTTAAACCATCTCCAACCATGAGTACTTTGGCTCCTTCACTTTGGTGATACTTTATGTACTCCAGTTTATCGTCTGGTTTTTGGTTGAACAATAATTTGGTTTTTGTTGGAAGCAGTTTGGTTAAATTATCTTTTTCACCTTCGTTATCTCCAGAGATGACTGCGAGGTTATAGTCGGTTTTTAAGTTGTTAAACAGCTTAGAAAGTCCTTTTCTATAAGCGTTATAAAAGGTAAATTTCCCTTTGTAAATATTGTTTGTACTAACGTGAACAGCCGTATTTACTGATGCTGCATCGTTTGTGTAGCCTACAAAAGGCGCAGACCCAACTTTAATTTGCTGCGTGTCTAGTTTGGCTTCAATCCCTTTACCTAAATGCTCTTTGTAATCGTCTAAAGTAATTATTTCGTGCTCATCTAAAACTCCGTACAACGCTCTGCTTAGAGGATGATTGGAACCTCTAAGTGTATTTTTTAGTAGGCTTTCTTCTTCGTTCGAAAATTGCTCACCTTCATACGTTATTTTAGAGCTTTTATTGGCAGTAATGGTACCTGTTTTATCAAAAATAATAGTATTTATTTTTGCCAATTGTTCAATAACATTCGCATTTTTTAAATAGAATTTTTTCTTACCTAAAATCCGTAATAAATTGCCTAAAGTGAATGGTGCAGAAAGTGCAATAGCACACGGACACGCAATAATTAATACTGCTGTAAATACATTTAATGCTTTGCTTGCATCGTAAAATAGCCAAAATGATGTGGCTAAAATTGCAATGGATATGATTGTAATTGTGAAATGCTTGCTTATTTTATTGGTAAGGGTTGTAAATGCAGCTTCTTTATTGGTTTTAAAGACATCGTTGCTCCATAATTGCGTTAAATAACTTTGCTCTACAGATTTTAAAACTTCAACTTCTATACTGCCATTTAATTGTTTTCCACCAGCAAAGAGTTTATCTCCAGATGTTTTTGAAACAGCTTCAGATTCGCCAGTTACAAAGCTGTAATCTATTCTTGCATTACCTTTCATTAAGATGCAATCTACAGGAATGAGTTCTTCATTTCGTATTAGTAATCTGTTTCCTTTTTTTATGTCATAGACTTGGATGGAAGATTCTTCACCATTTGATGATATTTTAGTAATTCCAATTGGGAAATACGATTTATAATCTCGTTCAAACGATAAAAATGCATACGTTTTTTGTTGAAAAAACTTACCAAGCAATAAAAAGAACACAAGTCCAGTTAGGCTATCAAAAAAACCTGTACCAATGTCTAAAACTATTTCGGCAGTACTTCTTATAAATAGCACAGAAATTCCTAATGCTATAGGGACATCAATGTTTAAAATATTTGACCGTAAACCTTTATATGCCGAAATAAAATAATCTTGTGCTGCATAAAAAACAACTGGTAATGTAAATGTAAACATGAGCCATCTAAACACATGCTTGTATTTTTCCAACCAAATGCCTTCAACTTGCAAATATTCAGGAAAGGATAGAAACATAACATACCCAAAAGCAAAACCAGCTAATCCAAGTTTGTAGATTAACGAGCGGTCGACCTTCTTTTTCTTGGACTCATAATTTTCAAGACTTATGTAGGGTTCGTACCCAATTCTAGATAAAAGATTCACTAAGTCTTTAAGGGATAATTTATTGCCATTAAAAGTAATGCGCACTGTTTTTTCGCCAAAATTGACTAACGAACTACTTACTTGTGGTAATAATTTATTTAAATTTTCAAGAACCCAAATACAGGAGCTGCAATGTATGTGCGGAATATACAACGATATAATACGTAGGTCGCCATCGTTAAATTCAAACAGCTTTTCTGCAATTTTTTCATTATCTAGAAAATCGTATTTGCCTTCAATATCTTTTGGTGTTGCACCTGGAGCATCCTGTAAATCGTAATAACAACTCAGGTCGTTCACCGAAAAAATTTCGTAAACAGTCTTACAGCCATTACAACAAAATGGTTTATCATCGAATGTAATTCCAGATTTAGAAGCCTCTAAACCACAGTGGAAACAAGAAACCTTGTCCATATTATTTGCTCATTTATACCTATTACAAAATTCTAAAAACAAGAGTGTTTAAAATATGATATATGTCATGTTTTTTCTATTTTTGTTAAACATTGATTTTAAGGTATGAGTATGAGTAAATGTGAACAATGTATTATAAAACAATTTAATTCTCTTAAGGCTTTGACCAGAGATGAATTAATGAGGATTTCTGCTTGTAAAACTTCCAAAACTATAAAAAAAGGTGACGTAATTTTTGAAGAAGGGGAGTCACTTAATGGTATATTCTGTATAAAAGATGGCGTTTGTAAGCTTACAAAATTAAGTGCCAATGGCAAGGACCAAATAATAAAGCTGGTTGAAAAAGGACAAATACTTGGTCAGCGGTCTTTAATTAGTGACGAACGTACCAACCTGAGGGCGACTGCTATTAATGACATGGAATTATGTTTTATTCCTAAATCTGAAATTATGAATGATTTACAAAAGAATAATAATTTCACAATGGATATGTTGAAGGACATGGCTGACGATTTAAAAGAAGCGGATGATATTATTGTAAACATGGCGCAAAAATCCGTTAGGCAACGTTTGGCTGAAGCTTTATTGGATATTAACGATAACTTCGGAACAAACCCTGATGGAACATTAAGCGTACTTTTATCTCGTGAAGATTTTGCTAGTATTGTTGGTACTGCAACCGAATCTGCAATTAGAGTGTTATCTCAATTTAAAAAGGAAGGACTTATTTCCACCAAAGGAAAGCATATTAAGATTGAAGATATTGAAGGTTTAAAACGTATTGAATAATTACCTCTCACTATAAAAACATAAAAAACGCTCTGAAAATTTTCAGAGCGTTTTTTGTTTCAGTAAACTACTATTAAATTAATCTAGTTTAAAGTTTTTAATATCCTCTTTAAAAGGTGATAAACTTAAACCTTGCATTGATGCTTTGTAAGGTTTCCATTCTTCGTTAAGGAAGGTATTAGTTTTCTCTAACGCATCATTTAAAGCATTTTTGGCGTTTTTCATTAACGTACGCTCTGTTGAAGTAATACCACTTTTTCTTGACCTAACATAAGACGCAGCACCAAAAACACGTTGCATAACATTAACATTAGGGTCACTTGTAATACCTTGTCTTCTATCAACTTTTCCAAAATAGAGTTCTAGTACTTTATCAATACTCTTTACAATATCTTTAGACGCCTTAATATTATCTTTATGAGCTTTTTTATCAAGTTTTGCTAGCATTTTACTATACTCAGATGCTATATTTTTGCTTTCCACCAATTGCTTAACAGCATCGGCAGCTATTTGCGTAATGCCTTCTATTTCTTTTGAAGCATTATATACTTCATTAATAGAATTCATATCCACATTCAATCTAGGGTCTGACGCCACTGTAATACTAGTTTCAGATGTTTGGTCACCAAAACTCATAACAACCTTGTAAGTTCCTGGTTTTACACCAACACCTCCTGGTTCACCACGACGTGGACGAATAACTCGAGATGGTCTATCGCCACCTTTTTCTCTCATTCCCCAAGTCCATTTATGCAAGCCACTTTCTTTTGGAGCTTTACGTTTTAATGTTCTAATCAAGCGGTCACCATCATAAATATTCATGTGTATAGAATCCCATTTTACTTTGTTTTCAGCTTTTTCAGTTGGTTGTTCTGCAACTTCAGTTTTTGCTTTCTTACTTTTTTTCTTTTTCTTAGAATCATCAGCTTTTGGCATGTCTTTTTTCTTGTCATCAATTTTTATAAAATATGACATAATTGCGCCACCACTTCTGTTATCACCTTGATACATAGCATCTGCACCAAATCGGCTTCCAGTAGGTTGCTGATAAGCTGCTTGATAGGCTGTTGGAGGATTAAATAAAGTAAGTTTGTTGTTTAAAACTGCTTTGCTTCTAGCAATTTCACGTAACGGACGAATATCATCAAGTACCCAAGCTGCTCTACCAAATGTACCAATAACCAAATCGTGCTCACGAGGATGAATTACCAAGTCTTTTACTGAGGTTGTTGGAAATCCTTCGGTCCATTTTGTCCATTTGTTTCCAGCATCTATTGATATATATAAACCATCATCAGTTCCTAAAAACATAAGGTTTGGTTCTTCTAAATCTTCAACAATGGCAAGTGCATAGCTTTCCACATCATTGTCATCTACAATTCTTGTCCAAGTTTTTCCATAATCTTTGGTTCTATATACATAAGCCTCGTAATTAAAACGTCTGTAGTCATTTGCTACTAAAAGGGCTTCACCTTTATTTTTATTGGATGCTTTAATTTGTGGAATCCAGCTTCCAGTAGGTAGGCCTTTTATATTTTGAGATACATCAGTCCAAGTTTGACCTCCGTTTTGTGTAAAATGTACACGACCATCATCTGTACCAACCCAAAGCATGTCTTTTTCTACAGGCGAGGGCTCAATAACAAGAATGGTTGTATGGTTTTCGGCACCAGTTGCATCCATTGACAAACCACCACTTTCGTGCTGTTTTTGTTTCTCAGGGTCGTTGGTTGTTAAATCTGGTGAAATAGCAGTCCATGTTAAACCTTTATCAGTTGACTTGTGTACAAACTGACTTCCAAAATAAATAGTGCTATTGTTGAAAGGGTCAATATTTATAGCTGAATTCCAGTTAAATCTTAACTTCACATCTGGGTCTGGATGCGTTGGTCTAATACTATAATTATTGCCAGTTTGCCAATCGTAACGACTAACAGACCCTTGTTGACTCATGGTAAACCCAAAGCGAGCATCATCTCTATCTGGTACGACATCAAACCCATCACCAAACGATATTTCTTGCCAATAAGAGTTACGTATGCCTTGTGCTTTCCATACATAGGCTGGACCTCTCCAAGAGCCATTGTCTTGCATCCCTCCGTAAACATTATATGGGAACTCATTATCAACATTTATATGGTAAAATTGAGCTACAGGTAAGTTGCCAATAAAGCGCCATGTTTTCCCGCCATCTCTTGTAATATTTAACCCACCATCGTTTCCGTCCATCATAAAGCTACCATCTATAGGGTGAACCCACCAAGCATGATGGTCTGGATGTACACCATTATTTACACCATATGCAGGCATTAATGATGAGAAACTCTTACCACCATCTTGACTTACATTAACATAGGTGTAAATTGAAAATACGCGATTTTCGTTTTCTGGGTCTACATAAATTTCTGAATAATAAAAAGGTCTGTTTCCAATATCATTTCCATCATTTACTTTTCTCCATTTAAAACCTCCATCGGTACTTTTATACAAAGCATTCTTTTTTGACTCTATGAGTGCATACACAATGTTTGTTTTATTTGCTGCAATAGCGACACCTATTCTTCCTAAATTACCTTTTGGCAACCCATCTTCAGACGATAATTTTTTCCAAGTATTTCCTCCATCATGAGTGATGTGTAATCCAGAACCTTCACCACCAGAATTAAAAAACCATGGCTCACGTTTGTGTTCCCACATGGCAGCAATTAATTTGTTTGGATTTGTTGGGTCCATTATTAAATCGGCAACTCCAGTTTTATTATTTGCAAATAGAATTTTATTCCAAGTTTTACCACCATCGGTTGTTTTAAAAACGCCACGTTCTGGATGTTCTCCCCAAGGCGACCCAATGGCACCAACATAAACTACATCAGGATTTGTTGGGTCAATAATAACACGATGAATGTGTCGTGTTTTTTGTAACCCCATGGCTTTCCAGCTTTTACCACCATCGAGCGATTTATAAACTCCATAACCACCATTTAAGCTATTACGAGGGTTTCCCTCACCAGTTCCAACCCAAATAACACTAGGGTTAGATTGTTGGATAGCGACAGCACCAATAGAAGCTGTTACCTCGTTGTCGAAAACAGGTTTCCATGTAATACCAGCTGAAGTAGATTTCCATAAACCACCTGAGGCTGTACCTACATACATTACATCTGGATTGCTTGTCACAACATCAATAGCAGTTACACGACCAGACATACCTCCAGGACCAATGTTTCGAGGTTTCATGTTTTTTACTAAGTCCATTGAAAATTCCTGAGCGGAAAGTAGGGTAACGCATAGAAGCATTACCAGAGAAAAGAATTTTTTCATTTTAATTATTGGTTAGATTGTAAGCCTTAAAGTTAAGAAAATCTAATGGATTTTTCTTAAAGGGATGTTAAGGCTTTTTGCGTTTTAAGGCTTTAATTTGTTTAGGACGTAACCACATAATAAAACCACTGATTGATAATAGTATTAATCCTAACGACGTGATTGTAGAGTAGAGGAGTTTTGTGTATTCTGATTCTGACTTGAACAAATAATCTACAATACTTCCATCGTGAATCATCTCAATAACATCGGCAGTTCGTTGTTTGGTAGAAATGATGTCTCCCGTATAGCAGTTTATTTGCAGTTCGGTAAAATGATGTTCAAAGCGCACTTTTGCAATACCTTTTGATGGTCTGTAATCTATACGATTTATAGTATTATCAATATTTAAAGAATCAGAATAGCTTAAAGCAATATCTTCAATAACTTGCAGCCCAATAAGATGTTGTTGTTGCGAGATGTTTTGAGAAGGAGGGTTTAGCTGTAATTCATCTTTCCATGTAAGTAATAAGCCAGTAACACCCACTAAAAACAAGAAAGTCACCAACGGAATAGCTACCGTTTTATGTAAACGCCTGTACCATCGTGTTTCTTTTGCTAGTGCTCTAGTTTTTTTACTCAAAGACAAAATTTTTAAAAGTCGAAAATATGAAATTTAGGTGAAATTATTCTTAAAGACTTGTTAATAGCAAATGTGATGTTGTTATAATATTTTGGTCTTTTTAACCTTAAAGTTTTCGAACTCACTTATTGCAACGGTATATACACTATTTGAGGGAATAATTTCTCTTAAATTGTTGGTTGTAAATCCACCGAAAAGGTAAAGCTTATCATTATGCAAAAACAGTTTTGGAGCATGAATGTCTAGTTTGGTTTTATATTCGTTTAGTCTTTTTGTTTGTGTGTTGTATGTGAAAAATATTCCGTTATTGAAAATGTATACCATATTCTCAACTGCTAGCATACCAGGATTAGCCATACTTTGAAATAGCTCACCTTCTTTTACCCATCTGCCAGTTTTTAAGTTAAATGTTTCAATATTTTTGGTGGGGTCATTATTATAGCCACCTATTAGATAAATGGTATCATCAATTAATACGCCTTGAGTTTCTTTAGGGATTGGCATATTTCCAATAGTGTACCAAAGTCCAGTTTCAAGGTTAAGAGCATGTACTTTGTCTGTAAAAGTTTTTGTACCTCCAGTTGTTGATTTAATGGAGCCGCCCATAAAAATTAAATTGTCTTTGTAAAGAAAAGAAGCAAAATTGACAGCTTTGTGAGCATTAACCTTATCGATAATTTTACTGTTTTTTTCTAAATCAATTATTTCAATCCTGTTTTCTAGATACTCTTTTCCTTTGAGGTTAGATACACGTTTCCCACCAATTATATATAGTTTATCATCATAAATATGGCTGTTATGGAAAGCTCTTTTGATAATTTTTTTATTAACCTCGTTCCAGCTTTTTTGATTAAAATCAAATGAAAAAGCTTTAAAACTATAAGTTTTCCAATAATTACTAATTGTATTGATTTGAAGCATGTCTTCCATTGTATACCCAAACTCATTTACTCTGTCTTTGGCTAAAATTTCTTCAAAACCATTAGATACAACTGATTTTTCTCCACCTGTGATTATAACTTTTCCATCTTTTTGTGAAGCTCCAAAAGCAAATAGTCCTTTTGGCATTGTTGATGCTTTTCTAAACTTAATAAGTTGTTCTCTACGACGTATTCTTTTCTTTTTACCAGTCACAACAACTTCATCTAGAGCTGCTGTGTTTTTTAAAAGATGAATAGTATAATTGAGTGCTTTTAGTTTTTTAAAAGTGATATGTTCTGTGTAATAATTAATGTGTGAAATTGTAAAGGTGTCTGAATCTTGTATGTTGTCACTACGTTTTATGGTGAACTTGCCATAAGGGTTTGTAGCAAAGCCTTTGGTGTTTTTGTTGACTTTAATATTGACATCAGAAATGGGTTGTTTACTATCGCTATCTAAAATGGAAACTGTAATATTCTGTTGTGCTTGAAGGGCAAAGGATACTAAAAAAACTAAAATTGAAGTGTAATATTTAAGCATGTTGGTTGGGTTTTTATTTTTAGCATCAAAAATTATACCTTACTCTCTCGATTTCTTATTCTGTTCACAAAATTCAATAATTTTTTCAATTCTGCTTTGTCTTGTAGCTTCTCGTTTGGCTTGTTTTAACCAATACAGATAGGATTTACGGTAACTAGGAGCAAAGTTTTGGTAATTTGTAAATGCCAAGGTGTTTGCATTAAAAGCCTTTTGTAAATCGTTTGGGATTATTAAGTTTTCAACATCGTCCAGAAATGTCCACATCCCATTTTGTTTGGCAATGTCAATTTTTTCGTAACCACTTGGTTGGATTAAATTATCGTTTTTAAGCTCTGTAACATAACGCTTGTTTAAAGCACTCCAAACACTTTTAGAGTTTCTTTTGGTAAAATATTGTCTGCGTTTTCCATTGCCTAAACTTTTAACGGTTGAATCTATCCAACCAAAACACAAAGCGACTTTTACTGCTTCTTCCCAGCGCATGGTTGGAACGTTCATTTCTAATTTGTAAAAAATGAGATATACGCCATTGGCAGTTTCATGATTTTGCAATAGCCAATCGTACCAATCTACATCGCGCTCAAAATACAGTTCTAGGTATTCCACAAAAATTATAGCTTTTTTGAATACACTAAAAAGTTCTCATCAATTGTTATGTCATCACCAGTTATGCTCATGGTTTTCCACTCTGCTTTTGGGAACAACCATTGCTGACTTCCATTTATGTTTACTCGTATAGGCATATCAAAGTTTTCAATTATATTGGTATATCTAAATTTTAGGTTGCCATTTTTTACTTCATATTCTAAGGTTGGAATGCGAACATCACGTAAATACTGATTAAAAAACTCGGTTAAATCTATACCAGTTGCTTTGCTTAAATAGTCTTCTATTTGCTTGGTAGTAACGGTTTGATGATAAAACTCTTTGTTCAATCCTCGTAAAATCATTCGCCATTTTTTGTCATCTTCAATAAGTTGCCGCAAGGTATGAATCATGTATGCACCTTTGTTGTACATATCGCCAGAACCCTCTTTGTTCACATTGTAATAACCAATGATTGGTCTGTCGTTATTGATAGCTTTTCCCTTGCCAACCGTATATTCGTCGCCGGCTTTTTTGCCATAATGATATTCAACATACAATCCTTCGGAATAGGCTGTAAACCCTTCGTGAATCCACATATCAGCAATATCTTTGTAAGTGATGTTATTTGCAAACCATTCGTGTCCAGCTTCGTGAATGATAATAAAATCAAACTTTAAACCCCAACCTGTATTAGATAAATCTCTACCTAAATACCCTTTCATATACTTATTACCATAGGTGATTGAGCTTTGATGTTCCATTCCTAGATAAGGCACTTCTACGAGTTTAAAACCATCTTCATAAAACGGATAAGGGCCAAACCAATGCTCAAAAGCTTTCATCATTTTTGGTGTGTCTTTAAAATGTTCTTTGGCTTTTTCTAAATTATCACGAAGTACAAAATAATCCAAATCTAAATCACCATTTTCGCCTTTAAATACTTCTGAAAAATGCACATAATCGCCTATGTTTACATTCACACCATAATTGTTTATAGGATTATTTACAAACCAATGTGATGTTACTGTATTATTATCATGTTTTTCAATACTTCTAAGTCGTCCGTTTGAAACATTTGATAAGCCTTTTGGGACATTTACACTAATGAGCATGCTATCTACTTCGTCATACATATGGTCTTTATTTGGCCACCAAACACTTGCGCCTAAACCTTGACATGAGGTAGCTACAAAATGTTTCCCGTTATCATCCTTTTTCCATGAAAAACCCCCATCCCAAGGCGCGTTTTTTGCTTCTTGGGGTTTTCCTTTGTAATGTACCACGAGTGAGTTAACGTCACCAACAACCTGTTTTTTATTTAATGTTATAAAATGTGCATTACCATTGCCCTTTACGTTTAATTCTTTACCATTTTGGGTGACTTTGGTGATTTCTAAAGGATTTTGCAAATCAATTTGTAATACATTATGAGGTTTTAGTACTTTATATTGCACTAAGTTTTTTCCAGAAATATATTTATCATCAGGATTTACTTTCACATCTAAATGATAGTAAGTTACGTCCCACCATGCTCTCTCTGGAGTAATCGACCCACGAAGTGTGTCTTGTTTAGTAAAGTTATTTGTTTCTTGTGACCATTGTGCTTCAATAGTAATTGAAGATATTAGTAATAGTATAATGATTAAATAACGAGTTTTCATGTATTAAAAATTTAATTTGTCTAAGAATGGTTGTAATTCTAATAGTTTAATATCGTCTCTTTTTCGAAGTTCGTTTAAAAACCACACTTTATGTCCAGCACCATACGTGATGAGAATTCGTTTGCCCTGGTTTTTATATTTCTGAAGTGCTTTTTCGATATTCCAATAGTGAGCAATATTTATATTATCCCAACCACCCAAACCAAGTTCTTCGTTAAAAAGTTTGTTGTAAGTGCTTAATCTAATATTATAAATACTGTCATACGTGTTTGTATGAATAAACGCAGGGTCGTTTCTTCTACCTGTTGCATTCATTAAAGAATCTGTTAGTTTATTCGCAGCAGTATATTCGTTCCAATCGTCAATTCTTGTGGAATCTTTACTAATGGCTCGTAGTTTTTTCGACCGTTCACTTGCCATGATAGCTGTCCATCCAGCGGTTGGGATGATTTCAAAACCCATAGTTTTTGATAGCGGAAAAATAACATCAGTATATTCAGGAAATCGCATTACACGAGGTTCCGAAATACTATCATCTTTTTTAAATCCTTCCATGGCAGCATCAAAACGGTTGGGAGGAATTTCCGTTAGAATAATATCTGGGCTAATTTCATTAATTATTGCCGTAAGCTTTTCAATATTAAAGACTTCTTCAGTTAAATGCCCACCATGAATGGTACCCAATACAAGCACCTCATTTTTAGTGTCTTTTTGGCAACTAAAAAACAAGCATATAATAACTGAAAGAATACCAGTTTTTTTGAATAACCTCATTTATCTAAATGTCTTACTAGGAAAAACCACTGGGCTTTCATAGCCATCTTTTCCAACGGAAGCGACTCCAAAAAAGTAGTTATCAATCACTATGCCATCCAAAGTAAATTCTGATACATCACCAACATAGCGACTGTGGTCCCAGGTAGGAGAGGTGGTGTCTCGCCAATAAATTTTGTAACCAACCGCACCATCAACTTTTTCCCATTTAAATTTAGCCGAAGGTTGTACAATACCACCAATTGCCACATTTTTAGGCGCTGGAGGTGCACTTGCTAAACTCGCTAAATTTATCGCATTTACAGCGGTGAGTTTTTTTGCATACGGAAAGTTTACATGCTCAAACGTATCGCCATAATTAATACCATTTTCAGTACGAATATCTTGATGTTGTTGTGTGTAGTTTTCATGAGCTTCCATAATCCTAATACCAGCAAAACCTAAATCGTTAAACGGACGATGATGACCACCACGACCAAAACGGTCTAAACGATATACCATCATTGGGTTCATTTCTGGCATATAGGTTTTTACATTTTTATGTACATATCTTGCTAACTGACGTGAAATACCATCCACTTCGCCACCATAAAAACGTCTTGCACGACGTTGTTGCTCGGTTTCGGTTGGAGGAACAGGTTCAGAGAAAATTCTAAAGGTTCTATTATCAATCACACCATCCACACCTTTAATATTTCCAATCATGTCGTTGTTAAGAATACCAATAATATCCCAACCTTGTTCTTTGGCATATTTTGCTAATCCAGCACCACCAAATAAGCCTTGTTCTTCACCAGATAACCCAACATAAATAATACTATTTTCAAATTGATAGTTGCTCAATACTCTAGCAGCTTCAATGGTTCCAGCCATTCCTGAAGCATTATCGTTAGCACCTGGAGCGTCGATTGTGAAATTCATAGTATTACTAGAACGCGAGTCGATATCGCCACTCATAATAATGTAACGATTTGGGTACTTCGTGCCTTTTTGTACAGCAACGACATTTACTATCCAAGCATCATGTGGTACACGACGATTGCCTTCTTTGGTTACTAAATCTTTTTGATAAAAGACATCCAAACAGTTGCTACATTCTTTTGAAATGGATTCAAATTCCGATTTAATCCAGCGTCTAGCAGCGCCAATACCTCTAGTATCAGAGATTGTGTCGCTAAACGTATTTCGTGTACCAAAATCAACTAGTTTTTTTACATCTGTCTTAATGCGTTCGGCAGATACAGCATCAATGATATCGTAGATTTTTTGGTCGGTTTGCGCTTGATTTAAAAAGAATGTAAGGCTTAATGTGAGGGTTAGTAAATATTTCATGTGATTAATTAATTTAATGAGTTTTATAATGAGTTTGGGTATTTTTTACGAAAATGAATCACGTTTAAGTAACAAAAAATGCCTAAAAGTGTATATATAAATCCAGGAAAACCATAAGCAATTCCAACTTTTAAATAAGCTAATAGTACAGATACGAGCCCAATGACAGTAAATATAGAGAAATGCCTAGTATAGAATAACAACTTTAAGTTTTTTTTGTTTACAGTATCTTTTTTGTAAGCTCTGTAGTATAAAAATGTAAAGCAACTAAAAATAAGTGTGAACCCAAACCCGTAGAGAATAAATAATTGTGATAAACCATCGTAACCAAGAAAAGTTTTTTGGGTAACAGAGTTAATTAAAGATTTTAGCGGGAACAAATAGAATAGTACTGTAAAAAGCAATAAAACATTCGCAAAAATAACCCAATTGTCAACATATTTTGTGCGTTGAAAAAAATTGTAATGTGATTTCCAAAGTAGCATCATCACAAAAAAGGCAATGCCAAAGCTAATGAAACTAGTTAGTTGAGTGTCTAAATTTTTGAAGTCGATAGTGGTGCCTATATCAACAACCATAAGTGTCGCAGCAAATGCAAATACACCATCACTAAGCGACGTAACTCTACTTTTAGAATGTTTCATTACTATTGTTTAATATAATTAAATTTTACGGTTTCTACAGTTCCGTTTTCTTCAATATCTACATAGATATTCATTTCGTTATCGTTAATTTTTTCAAAAGCCATACCTTCAAACACGACTTTGTTTGGTGTAATTTCTATAAGCGGAAAATCTACCGTTTCATCTTTCGTTTCCCAACCTTTTAAATCTGGACCAAAATGTTTTAGCTGTAAAACGAGTGAATTTTCTACTTCACGAATAATTTCTATTTCATAAAAGGTCACTTTACCATCGTTTATGAGTTTAAAGGTTGCCATCATGGAACCTGCTGAAGGCTCACTCCAAATTTCTTCGGTTTTCCCTCCAAAGGCTTCACCGTGCCAAGTTCCAGAAATCCAAGCAATGTTTTCTAGTTTGGGCTCTAGTTTTGTGTCTGTTTGGGCTTTGCAGGAAAAGCTGAGCGCTATTAATAGGATTAGTATAATTCTCATAGAAGCTTTTTATGTGGTTGGTTGCATGGTTAAGCTACTAATTTACAAAAATGGAATGAAGCGTGAGGAAATTTAGAGAGTTTTCAATCTAGGCAATTACACAAGTAATTATTATACACGTTGTTGTATGCCGTATTTTTTTAATGCCATCTAGTTTCTTGATGACGTCCATAATCATTATAAGTTAATTCTTTTAATTTTTTTACAAGTCTTAAATTGTCAGATTTTTTATAAAGATATCTTGTCTTTTTAGAATGCTTGACTTTAATAAAATCAGATAATTCTTCGGGCTTTCCTTTTTCTTCTTCTAAGGTATAATATATTTCAAATTCTCCAAAGTTATTATATGGCTCATTAAGCATTTTAAATCGCAAGTAGATATATTCCGAATCTCCATTTCGTTCTGGTCGCAAATAATTAAAATCTGTCGAGTCAATTTTCGCAGAGTTTATAAGCTCAAATAATTCAGATAGGACTGGTTTTATGTCTAATTTGTCTAACTTTTGCTTATCTCCTGAAACAGCGTAATATCCATAACTATCTCCAAACTCATTTTTCTTAAATCCGCTACCATACCATATTCTAAACCAATTTATCGAATTATAGTCAATTTTATGTTTGGTTAAATGTGGTTCTGAATGTTCCGGTTCTATGATTCTTCTACCAAAAGGATAATCTCCAATATCCAATCCGTAAAGTTGATTTTCTGAAGTGATAATATTTATAAATTTTGTAGAATTTTTTTCGTTTGCAAAAGGAAAACTCAATTTAGCAAAAGTCTGTTTTTTGCCTTCTAAAATATTGATAGTATTTGAAATTTGAACAAGACTATCAGAAGGGAATTTTGATTCAGAAATTGCTATTTGTCCTTTATTAATTATATCTCTCCAAATACTGTTTGTTGCGGTAGTAATTATTTTTTCTGGAAACATTGACTTTAAGCTATCCAATTGATTTTGTCTAATAAACTCAATCGCCTTTTTAGCTGTTAATAACTCTGAATCATTTTTGAATTCCGTGTTTCTTAATTCATTAATTGCTTTAGAATAAGGATTCCCACAACTCAATATTGTGATTGAAAAAAGTAAAAAAGCCAAATGTTTATAATTCATTTTCTTGATTAGGTTATATGGCATATAACGGATTTGTATAAGATTAGTTACGTTGGTTAAGTACTAAATTTAGCAAATACAAATCAAATAGAAAACCTGCGAGAATTTTCGTAAGTAAGCTTGTGCTAGTAATTAATTTTATACGGTGTTGGCATTAGTATTTTACAATTCCTTTTTAATAATTACAATTCTTTCATTTTTCAAATCACCAGCTCTTGTTGGTGAAAGATAAATTCTATTGGTCTCGCCCAAGCCCTTGCAGAATAATCTTTCAGATTCAATTCCTCTTTTTATTAATTCTAATTTTATTAATTCTGACCTTTTCTGTGTTTTCTTAAGATTAAATTCAGATTTCCCTCTCATTGAGGAGTGAGATTCAATATAATATTCAAATTCATTAAGCTTCAAAAAATCTGAGATTGAATCTAAAACAATAAAAGAATTCTGTTCAAGTTTAGTAGATTCAGATTTCGTAAATTTTATTTTTCCTGTTAGTTTTTTTAATTCTTCAGCATTGTTCTGTGCACAAGATTCTCCGAAAATAAGTGTTAATAATATTAATAAAATATTTCTTGCGTTTTTCATTCTTATATTAATGCCTAACTACTGTATAAAAGTAACTCTCTTAATCAAATCGTTCTCAACCTCATAAATTGCTACTGCATAAAAAACTCGCCCGTTAACGGTCACCTTTTCTTTATCAATAACTTTGTTGCCTAAGACAATCCTGTTCACGATTTCGGCATTTAAATCTGGTACGCTTTCAAAAAACGAAGCATATTGTCGTTTAAGTGCAGCACGTCCTTGAGTTGTTGCAGCGTTAGGAAATGTATATAATTTAATATCGACACTATAGGTGTTAACAAAACCATCAATGTCTCTATTGTTATAAACCTCGAGTTGTTTGTTTACAATGGCTTCAGGGTTAGATGTGGTTTTAGAATTGCTTAAAAAGGTCATTGAGTTAATATCTTGTGCATCAGTTTCATAAATTGTTACTTGCCTGTTTGTGGTATTGTTTAGGGTTACTAACTCTTCATCAATAACCATATTTTTTAGTGTGATTCGGTTTATAACTTTGACGTTCGATTTTTTATTCTCCCTAAAAAACTGCGCGTAGTTCTCCTTTAAGGTATTACGACCAGAATACATTTTATCATTTGGGAATCTGTTCACGACAACATTTTCATCAAACGCATTTGCGAATTCATTAAGCTGTCTGTTATTAAAGGGCTCGATATGTTTTTGCACAACTTCGGCAGCTTTTTCCTCACTTATAGTTGAAGTGTTGGTGTTAGTGTTTGTATTGCCATCGTTGGTATCAACAGTATTTGTTTTATTAGCATTAATATCTCCAGCAATGAGGAGCATAGTCGCTTCTGGATTGGTCGCTAAACGCGTTATTTTTGAAATCCCTTTGGAGTTTAAATCAGCTACTTTTTTCCAATTATTATCCTTTCGTAAGGTTAATTTATATAGCACGCTTTCTTTCCCAGAAAGAATGGTTCTACTATTTAACCAGCAAATATCTTCAACATCACTCATAGTGTTAGCAATGAGTCTCGTAGCTCCAGAGTTTGGGTTTATCGATTTAATTTGCCAAACATCATTCTCTTTAGAAATATAACTTACAAGATTGGAGTTTGGAATTTTATGAAACGAGCGACCGACGTTGGTAGCGTATTTTCTGCTCCAACCTTCAGATAAGTTGACAGCGTATAAGTTTAAATTGCTTTCTTCGATGACTGCACCTACAATAGTATGTTCGTCATGCCAAGTATAATAGGCAAAGACAAGGTCTTGAACAAGCTCAGTCGATTCGCCATTTCGTAAATCATAGGTGTATAAACGTTGTTTTCCATCTTTGTCTAAACGAACGGCTGAAACCGCATTTTTACCTGGAATTTTTAAAGGCGAATATTCGCCGCCTTCAGTATGGTTAATAAAAATTTTTGAGTCGTAATTGATATTATATTTTACAATATCGGTTTGACCGTTTCTAGTTCCTGCGTACAAAACCGTGTTACTATCAAGAAATGATGGTTGGTTATCATACCCTTCGTTGGATGAAATATTTCTGTTATTTAATAGCTCTACAGAGTTGTATGTGGCTTTTAAATCGAACAGAAAAACGTCGGTATTTGGTTGAGAATAGCTTAATAAAATAGTAAAGAATAAGAGAGTAGCAAACAATTTACGCATGGTGATATTTTTAATTTTTCTCTAAAGTAATAAAAAAGCGTATTGATGTTAATTGTTTTATAATAAAAGAATACTATTATTTTTAACTTTATATATTTGAAAACAAGTAATAATATTTTTTAGTTTGGCCAATCAAGTTTTGTTTTTCTTTTGTGCTTTAGGAGTCTTTAATGGTTTTTTGGTGAGTTTATACTTATTGTTTTTTGCCAAACAGAAAAGAGTCCAAAATTTGTTTTTTGGACTGCTAGTTTTAATGCTATCTATACGAATTGGAAAATCGTTATATACCATTTTCACGTTAAAAGAAGATAGAGATTTAGTAATACTTCAAATTGGATTATCTGCTTGCTTTTTAATAGGTGTTTCTTTGTTCTATTATTTAAAATCATCGGTAGAAAACACTAAGGTAATTCCTAAAATATGGAAAATACACTTTATAGTGTTATTGCTGTTTGTGACTATAGTTGGTTTTTTAAAACCATACCCAACAAATAATGAATTCTGGACAACCTTTTTCGTTCAGTTTATATATTCGGTTTGGGGAATTTACATTTTAGCTTCAGGATATATTTTAAGAGATATTCTAAAAAAGATTTTTAAAAAGAACAAAAAATGCACAACCGCAGAGCTTTGGTTATTTAATGTTTTTGTAGCTAATGCACTTATTTTTATAGCTTATATTATTGGTTACTTTTATCTTTATTATGTTGGTACACTTACTTTTTCTTTTGTGTTTTACGGGTTACTTATTTTTTTATTATTTAAAAACCATAGAGACAATATTTTTAAAGATATACCAGAAAAATATGCTTCAAAAAAGATTGAAGATGAAGAGGCCGTTTTAATATTAGAAAAGCTAAAAGCGGTAATGGAGCAAAAAGAATTATACAAAAACTCTAATGTGGGCTTAAATAGTGTTGCCAAAGAGTTGCATATTTCTAAACATAGACTGTCACAACTTTTAAATGACAATTTAGGAAAGAGTTTTGCACAGTATATTAATGAAAGTAGGATTAAAGAAGCAAAAAACCTTATAGCTAATAATAGCGATTATACGTTTGAAGCTATAGGTTACGAAGCTGGTTTCTCCTCACGTTCTGCATTTTATGCTACATTTAAAAAACTTACGGGAATGACGCCTGCAGCTTTTAGAGACTCTCTCTCACAATAGCGTCCAAAATTATAATTCAGGACACCTAATTTATAACTCATAATACATTCTTTATTTCATTTTTGCAGTTTTGAGAGATATTTAAAACTTTATAAAAATGAAACACAAAATTATTATAGCCTTAGCACTACTTGTCTCTCAGTTTTCAATTGCTCAATCTGAAACTTCTTTAATCGAGAAAACTCTTCAAAAATATATGGAAGGAAGTTCCTATGTCAAGTTAGATATGCTTGAAAGCGCTTTTACAGATGATGCTACGTTGTATTTAACAACAAGAGATGGGTTATTTAAAAGATATACTCCAAAAGAATATACCGGTTTTTTTAGAAATGCCGAAAGGGGAACATTTAATGGACGTGATGCAAAAGTGTTAGCGATAGAAGCTGTAAAAGATATTGCAACTGCGAAAGTTGAAATTGCAGGACCTGACAGAAAATGGGTTTATATCGATTTGTTCTTGTTAAAGAAATTTGGTGATCAATGGAAAATAATTAGTAAAACTGCAACTAGAGTAGATGATAATAATTAGTATGAAATCTACTTTTAGCTTTTTACTGTTATTCAGTTTTATAAGTGCATATGCTCAAAAACCTACTGTCAAGTTTGTAGATACTAATATTTCTATAGATGGAAAATTTGATGAAGCAGTTTGGCAAGAACTACCAGAGTACACCAATTTTTATAATTATTTACCAACAGATGTAGGCTTAGCAAAAAACCAAACTTCGGTAAAAATATTTCACAACGGAGAATATTTATATGTGAGTGCAACTTATTTTGATACAACAGAAAAAACGCAAGTAAGTACTTTAAAGAGGGATACTTCAATTTTTCTGAGTGATTCTTTTATAATGATTTTAGACACACAAAATCAAGAACAAAACGGTTATTTCTTTGCGGTTAACTCTTTAGGAAATCAAACAGATGGTTTAGTTAGTAGGGTAAGTGATAGTTATAATTTAAGTTTTAGTTGGAATACTATTTGGCAATCTAAAGCTTTTTTAAGTGGTAATAAAAAACAATATGAAATTGCAATTCCTTTAAAATCATTAAATTTTAATAAAGAGAATAATGTATTTGGTATTCAGTTTTATGTTAGAGATATAAAAAATAATTCGTGGACTATTTTAAAAAATGTAAAGCGTAATTATGCCAATTTAGATTTGCGTTTTACTGAAAAATTTTTGGTAGAAAACCTACCAGATAAATCAAATACAAGGTTTACAGCAACACCTTCTATCACAACTAACTATCAAAAAGATGTTGCAAATAGCACTGATGATACTTCTTTTAAACCTAGTCTAGATGTACAATACAATCTTACGTCATCTTTAAAATTGGATGCCACCATTAATCCAGATTTCTCGCAAATAGATGTTGACCAACAAGTAACAAACTTAACAAGATTCTCTGTTTTTTTTCCTGAGCAGCGGAACTTCTTTCTCGAGAATTCCGATTTATTTTCAAACCTAGGTGTAGATGGAGTAAACCCATTTTATTCAAGAAGAGTAGGAGCAAATAGTGATATACAATTTGGGTTAAAACTGTCTGGTAACATAACACCAAAAACAAGAATAGGTGTATTAAATGTTCAAACGAACGAGGAAGAACTAGAATCATCTCAAAATTTTGGTACTCTAGTGGCAGAACACCAATTATCTAAAAACTTTACAACCACGGCGTTTTTTATTAATCGTCAACAAACAGATAATTTTGATTTTGTAGGCGATTATAATCGTGTCACAGGAATTAATCTAAATTACAAATCGGATAATAATAAATGGATTGGTTTAGTCAATTATGGTAAAAGCTTAAACGATGGCATTTCTGGAGATAATAATTTTTATAATGCTGGAGTTTGGTTTAATAAAAGAGGATTAGAATGGAATGCTTCTATTAAAAGTGTTGGTAAAAACTATATTACAGATGTTGGTTTTACACCACGTTTGTATAATTATGATGCTATTAATAATATTATTATTAGAGAGGGTTATACGCAAACTACCACAGGAGTAGAGTATCAAAAATTTTATGAAAATTCTAAAACTTTAAACAATGTACGTTATTTAAACTATAATAATAACACTTATTTTGATGAAACTGGAAAGTTAAACCACTCATCACATTTTTTAAATTCTGCAATATTTTTTAAAGATTTATCGGCTATATATTATGTGATAAACTATGATTATGTAGATTTAAAATATGGCTTTGACCCTTTAAGAAATGGTAATCCACTTGCCCTAGGTGAGTATCGTTTTGGTATTTTGAAAATAGGCTATAACTCTGCAAATAACCAAAAATTTAGATACCGTTTTAATTTGCAAAAAGGAACTTACTACAATGGGAAGAGATTTGCAGCTGGTGCTTATGTAAATTATCAATTATTACCTTTTGCTAGTTTTGAAGCATCTTATGATATTAATGAGATAAATTTGAATGAACTAGGTAAAAAAACATTTCATTTAACACGTTTTACAAAAGAAATATTCTTTAATAATAGATTGAATTGGACGACTTATGTTCAATACAATACACAACGAGATAATTTTAATGTGAACAGTAGATTGCAGTGGGAATATAAACCATTGTCTTATATTTATCTAGTGGTTTCAGATAATTATAATCAAGACATTATAAGAAAAGATTGGGGAGTTGCATTTAAAATGAATTATCGGTTAGATTTTTAATAACTTTAAAGAAAATTAAACATCAATCAAATGAAAAAAATAGCTTTAATACTCACACTTTTTTTAGGAGCAATATCTATTAATGCTCAAACTGAAATTGAAGAAATTCACAAGCCTTTAATGGACTATATTGAAGGAACAGCCAATGGAGAGCCAGATAGACTTAAGAGAGCGTTTCATCCTGACTTTAATTTATATTTTGTAAAGAATGACTCTGTTAATGCTTGGTCTGGAAAAGGTTATATCTCTAATGTTAAAAAAGGAAGAAAAAGTAACCGTATTGGAAAAATTGTATCTGTAGATTTTGTAAACGATGCAGCAATCGCAAAAATTGAAATTGATATGCCAGATAGAAATCGTCTATATACAGATTATTTAATGCTCTTGAAAGTGAAAGGAGAGTGGAAGATTATTCATAAATCGTTTACGTTTGTTGAATACTAAACAATAAAAAAAACGCCTCATATTATTGAGGCGTTTTTTATCCAACCAACCAAAAGTCTAAAAACAATACTTGTTCTCAGCTTTTACTTTCTCAGCGATTTCATTACGTAAATCCACAATGTCTGGATAGTTTGTGTATTTAGTAAATCGCTTTAATCCCATAAGTAACATGCGTTGTTCGTCACCTTCAGCAAATGAGATAATACTTTCTTTTCCTTTTTCTTCAATGATGTCAACTGCATGATATAAATAAAGTTTAGCCATTGCTATTTGTACAGATTGTTCTTCTTCACCAAAACGTTTTGCATTTTTTTCAGTTCTTAAAATAGCAGATTCAGCCATATATATTTCAATTAAAATGTCTGCTGCTGCAATCAATAATTGTTGATGAGATTCTAAATCTGGCCCAAATTTTTGAACAGCACCACCAGCAACCATTAAGAATGTTTTCTTCAGTTTCTTAATCATTTCTTTTTCTTCCGAAAATAACTCAGAATAATCTGGTGTATCAAAAGAAGGAATTCCCATAAGTTCTTCTTGAACAGCTTGTGCAGGACCTAATAAGTCTACATGACCCTTCATTGCTTTTTTAACAAGCATTCCAACACTTAGCATTCTATTAATTTCGTTGGTTCCTTCATAGATACGTGCAATACGTGCATCTCTCCAAGCAGATTCCATTGGTGTTTCTTCAGAGAATCCCATACCACCGTAAATTTGAATCCCCTCATCTGCACAATTTTGTACATCTTCAGAAACAGCAACTTTAAGGATAGAGCATTCAATAGCATACTCTTCAACGCCTTTTAATTCTGCTTCTTGATGTGAGTTGCCTGCTACTTCACGTAAAGCTATTCTATCTTCAATATTTTTAGCTGCCCTGTATGTTGCTGATTCACCTGCATAAGCACTTGTAGCCATTTCAGCTAATTTTACTTTAATGGCACCAAAGTCAGATATCGGAGTTTTAAATTGTTTACGTTCGTTAGCATATTGTACACCTAATGACATAATACGTCTTTGAGAATCTAAACATGCAGCGGCCAATTTAATTCGGCCTACGTTTAAGGCATTCATGGCGATTTTGAAACCATTTCCTCGTTCAGATAGCATGTTTTCAACAGGAACAACTGTATCATTGAAAAACACTTGTCTCGTTGATGATGCGCGAATTCCTAGTTTATGTTCTTCTTCACCAAGCGTTACGCCATTAGGATTGTCTTTATCATATTCAACAATAAATCCTGTGATATTTTTATCATCTTCAATTCTAGCAAAAACAATCATTAAACGACAGAATCCAGCATTTGAAATCCACATTTTCTGACCATTAATTTTATACGATTTTCCATCGTCAGAAAGAGTCGCAGTAGTTTTACCTGAATTAGCATCACTTCCTGCTCCTGGTTCTGTTAAACAATAAGCTCCAAACCATTCTCCAGTTGCTAGTTTTGGCACATATTTTTGTTTTTGTTCCTCCGTTCCGTATAACGTAATTGGCATTGTTCCAATTCCAGTATGTGCCCCAAAAGCAGTACTGAAAGAGCCAGTTCCAGAAGAAATATAATCACAAGTTAAACATGTAGACACAAAACCCATTCCGAGTCCACCATAAGCTTCAGGAACCGCAACGCCTAGAAAACCAAGTTCTCCAGCTTTTTGCATACATTCTTCAGTAAGTGCGTAATCTTTTGCTTCAAAGCGCGCTTTATGTGGAATAATTTCACGGTCGTTAAATTCCATAACCGCTTCTTTCATCATTTTTTGTTCTTCTGAAAAATCTTCAGGAGTAAAAACATCTTCACAGTTTGTTTCTTTTACTAGAAACTGTCCGCCTCTTAATAGTTCTTTTTCTTCCATTACTTTATCGTTTGGGTATTTTTTAATTTAAAAATTCGAATATTCCGCAAGCACCTTGACCTGTACCTACACACATTGTAACTGCACCATATTTACCTTGCATATTTTGCTTGCGCATTTCGTCAAATAGCTGCACAGATAATTTTGCTCCAGTACATCCAAGTGGATGACCTAAGGCAATCGCTCCTCCATTTACATTGATTATGTCAGGGTTTAAATTTAATTCTCTTATAACTGCTAAAGATTGAGAGGCAAAAGCCTCATTTAATTCAATTAATTCTAAATCTTCTTGTTTCAATCCAGCTAGTTTTAATGCTTTCGGAATTGCTTTTACAGGTCCAATTCCCATAATACGAGGCTCAACACCTGCAGCAGCATAATTAACTAAACGTGCAATTGGTTCAAGGTTTAGCTCCTTAACCATATCTTCGCTCATTACCATTACAAAGGCAGCGCCATCACTCATTTGAGACGAATTTCCAGCGGTAACACTTCCACCTTGAGCAAATACAGCTCTAAGTTTAGCTAGTGTTTCTTTATTCGTTCCTTTTCTAGGACCTTCATCTTTAGTAACAGTATATGATTTTGTTGCCTTTTTTCCGTTAGCATCAATATATGTTTGGTCAACAGTTATCGGAACGATTTGATCCTGAAAACGATTTTCTGCTTGAGCTCTTAATGCTTTCATATGTGAATTATATGCAAATTCATCTTGATCTTCTCGAGATACTTTAAACTGATTTGCAACAGCTTCGGCAGTATTTCCCATGCCCCAATAATAATCTTCATGACCAGAATTAATCACATCATAATTTAACTCAGGTTTAAAACCTGTCATTGGTACTGCACTCATGCTCTCTGCACCTCCAGCTATAATACAATCTGCCATTCCAGCTTGAATTTTGGCTGCAGCAATAGCAATAGTTTCTACGCCTGAAGAGCAAAACCGATTTACAGTTACTCCTGGAACATCAACAATATCTAATCCCATTAATGAGATTAATCGTGCCATATTTAGACCTTGAGAACCTTCTGGCATTGCGTTACCTACAATTACATCGTCAATTCTTTTTTTGTCTAATTCTGGCAGTTCAGTCATCATATACTGAATGGTTTCAGCAGCTAACTCATCGGTTCTTTTAAAACGGAAGACACCTTTTGGTGCTTTACCTACGGCAGTTCGATATGCTTTTACTATATATGCTTGTTTCATTTTTCTAGTTTCTTAAAGGTTTACCAGTTTTTAACATATGTTGGATACGTTCTAATGTTTTTCTTTCAGTACAAAGAGAAAGAAATGCTTCACGCTCTATATCTAATAAGTATTGTTCACTTACCAAAGTAGGCTCAGATAAATCTCCTCCAGCCATCACATAAGCTAGTTTATTAGCAATTTTATGATCATGTTCACTAATGTATTTAGCAGCTTCCATAGAATCGGTCCCAACTAAAAACATTCCTAAAGCTTGTTTCCCAAGAACTTTAATATCATTGCGTTTTACAGGTTGCGTATATCCTGCATCTGCCATTAACCTAGCATGAGCCTTTGCAGTTGCTATTTGTCGGTCTTTATTAACAACAACTACATCTTTTCCTTTTTGTAAAACTCCCATATCAAAAGCTTCATAAGCTGAAGTTGCAACTTTAGCCATTCCAATGGTTAAGAAATATTCTTGTAATATATTTAACTTTACATCGCCTTTTCTAAAGGTATCTGATGCTCTTAAAGCCATTTCTTTAGAACCTCCACCACCAGGAATCACACCAACACCAAATTCTACAAGTCCGATATATGTTTCGGCTGCTGCCACTACTTTGTCTGCATGCATTGATAATTCACATCCACCACCTAATGACATTCCGTGAGGCGCAGCAATAGTTGGAATAGAGGAGTAGCGCATACGCATCATGGTATCTTGGAAATACTTGATAGCCATGTTCAATTCATCATACTCTTGCTCTACAGCCATCATGAAAATCATTCCAATATTGGCACCAACCGAAAAGTTAGCTCCTTGATTTCCTATAACCAATCCTGCAAAATCTTTTTCGGCTAAATCAACTGCTTTGTTTAAACCTGCTAAAACATCGCCACCAATAGTGTTCATTTTAGATTGGAATTCGCAGTTTAGAATACCATCGCCTAAATCTTCGATGACAACACCAGAATTTTTAAATACTTCATTGGATTTTCTAATATTATCCAAAATGATAAAGGCATCTTGTCCAGGAATTTTTTCTTGTGATTTCTTAGGAATATCGTAAGCATAAGTCGCTCCATCTTTTACAGTATAAAATGAATTACTACCAGATGCTAACATATCACTTACCCAAGCTGCTGGTTTATTACCTTCAGCTTCCATGATTTTAATTCCTTTTTCAACACCAATAGCATCCCAAATTTGAAAAGGCCCATGTTCCCATCCAAATCCAGCTTTCATGGCATCGTCAATCTTGTATAATTCGTCTGTGATTTCTGGAATTCTGTTTGATACATATTCAAACATGGCTGCGAAATTCTTTCTGTAGAATTCCCCAGCTTTGTCTTTTCCAGATGCCAGAATAGGGAAGCGGTCAATGACTTTATCAACTGTTTTTGTTAACTCTAATGTTGCAAATGAAGCTCTTTTTTTAGAACGATATTCTAAAGTGTTTAAATCTAAAGATAGAATTTCACTTTTACCGTTATCGCCTTTTATTTTTTTATAAAACCCTTGTCCGGTTTTACTTCCTAACCATTTGTTCTCCATCATGGTATTGATGAAATCTGGTAATTTGAAGAGTTCGTGAGCTTCATCATCTGGACAGTTATCATAAATTCCGTTAGCAACATGTACTAAGGTATCTAAACCAACCACATCAACCGTTCTAAAGGTTGCGGATTTTGGTCTACCAATTACTGATCCTGTCAACTTATCAACTTCTTCAACAGTCAATCCCAATTCTTTTACTTGGTGGAATAAAGATTGAATTCCAAAAATCCCTATTCTATTTCCAATAAATGCAGGTGTGTCTTTTGCAATAACCGAGGTTTTTCCTAGGAATTTTTCACCATATTCATTTAGGAAATCCAAAACATCCTGAGAGGTTTTTGGACCTGGAATAATTTCGAATAATTTTAAGTATCGAGCAGGGTTAAAAAAGTGTGTTCCGCAGAAATGTTTCTGGAAATCATCACTTCGTCCTTCGCTCATAAACTTGATCGGAATTCCAGAGGTGTTCGAAGTAATTAAAGTTCCTGGAGTTCGGTGTTTATCCAAGTTTTCAAAAACTTGCTTTTTAATATCCAATCGTTCTACAACCACCTCGACAATCCAATTGACATCTTTTACTTTTGCAATATCATCTTCTAGGTTTCCTGTTGTGATTCTATCGGCAAATTTTTGGTGGTAAATTGGCGAAGGTTTAGACTTTAAAGCAGATTTTAACGAATCGTTTACTAAGCGATTTCTAACTACTTTATCTTCAAGTGTTAATCCTTTTGATTTTTCTACATCTGTAAGTTCTCTTGGAACAATATCCAATAGTAACACTTCTACACCAATATTTGCAAAATGACAAGCAATTCCGCTTCCCATAATTCCTGAACCAATGACAGCTACCTTTTTTATTCTACGTTTACTCATTTTAGGGTATCTTCTTTTTGATTATATATTTTTTTACTTGAAATCATATCGTTTATAATTTCAGCGACTTCATAAAAATGATTCATTTTTTCTTCTGATACTTTATTTCTAATAGCATCATTAAACGTTAGGACACGTTCTCTAGAAAACTCTCTTTTTTCGCGCCCAAAATCCGTTAAATGTATAAGGACACCACGACCATCTTGAGGATTTGGTTTACGCTCAATAACGCCACGTTCTTCCATGTTTTTTAATATTCGTGAAAGGCTTGTGGCTTCCATTCCCATTTTAGGACCTAAAGACGTTGAGGGTGTGCCATCAACTGGGTCGATGCTTAACAATGTAAGTGCCACAGCCATAGTGGCATCAAACTTTGCAGCTTCTTCATTGTACATTTTTTGTACTGCTAACCAAGTGGTTCTCAATACATAGTCTATGGTTTTTTCTTTCATATTCAAAGTAAAACCCAAAGATAATAAAAAATACTATGCATGCATAGTAAATTGTAAAAAATTATGCGTGCATAGTAAAATTATTTTGTGGACTATTAATTTAAAAGAAAAAGCTCCTTTGGAAGAAGAAGCTTTTTAAAATCAGGAACGATATATTTTCTCGATTAAGTCTTTATATTTTTCTTTAATAACCTTACGTTTCATTTTCATGGTAGGCGTGAGGTGACCTTCATCAATGGACCAAATGTTTGGTGTAAGTTCAAACTTTTTAATTTGTTCCCATTTTCCAAATTTGGTATTGGCATAGTCAATTTCTTCTTGAATTCTTTCTCGCAGTTGTTGATTGGCAGCAACCTCTTCTTTTGATTTAAAAGTGATATCATGTCGTTTTGCCCACTCTTCAATAAATTCAAAATTTGGTTGAATTAAAGCTGCTGGCATTCTTTCGCCTTCGCCAATGACCATGATTTGTTCTATAAATCGTGATTGTTTAAACTGATTTTCCAAAAGGGCAGGAGCAACATATTTTCCACCTGAGGTTTTAAACATTTCTTTTTTGCGGTCGGTGATTTTTAAGAAACCTTCTTTACAAATTTCACCAATATCTCCAGTATGGAAATAGTTGCCAGACATTACCTCGTTGGTTTTTTCAGAGCCCTTATAATACCCTTGCATGACATTTGGTCCTTTGACTAGGATTTCGCCATCCTCAGCAATTTTAACTTCTACATTATCAATTACCCTTCCAACAGTACCAATTCTAAAACCTCCGTCACGTTGGTCGTTTACCGAAATGACAGGAGAGGTTTCGGTTAAACCGTAGCCTTCCATAATTGGCATTTCGGCTGCTGCAAAAATTCTTGTTAATCTAGGTTGTAGTGCAGCACTACCAGAAACCATTAAGTCTAATTGACCTCCTAAACCTTCTTTCCATTTACTGAAAATGAGTTTTCTTGCAAGCGCTAATTTTTTTTCATACAACCAACCGTTAGCTCCATAGGGTTCATATTTTAATCCGATTTTTACAGCCCAAAAGAATAGTGCTTTTTTTATACCAGATAAGTCGGTTCCTTTGACAATAATTTTGTCATAAACTTTTTCGTAAAGCCTAGGGACCGCAGTCATGACATTGGGTTTTATCTCTTTCAAGTTGTCACTCATTTGCTCAATGGATTCGGCAAAATAAATTTCCACACCACAGTATTGATATAAATACAATATCATGCGCTCAAACACATGGCAAACAGGAAGGAAACTCAATGATTTTGATTTGCCATATTCAAAAGGTACTCGTTTTTTACTATCAATAACATTAGACACTAAGTTGTTGTGAGATAGCATGACACCTTTTGGTTTTCCAGTAGTTCCTGATGTATAAATAAGCGTTGCTAAATCGCTAGATTTTACGTTGTTTTTTCGGTCTTCGACTACATCTTGATTGCTTGTGTCTTTTCCTAGTTCTAGAACATCTTTCCAACTTTTTTCGCCTTTGATATCATTAAAAGTGAACACCTCTTTTAGTTTCGTGTTTCCTTTAATGACATTTAACTTCTCAATAATTTCTTCATCTGAAGCAAAGCAGTAAATGGCTTCAGAGTGGTTTAAAATATATTCATAATCTTCTTTACATATAGTTGGGTAAATAGGCACATTTTGCGCACCGACTTGTAAAATTCCTATATCCACAATATTCCATTCGGTTCTGTTAGTACTGGAAATGACTGCAATTTTATCGTTAGGTTGTACACCTAATTTTAGTAAACCTCTACTAATGGTATTTGCTAAGTCAATGTATTCTTGTGTTGAGGTCGATTTCCATTCGCCATCATATTTAGTAGTTAATGCTCTTTCTAAATTATAAGTTTCTAATTGATAATATGGAAAATCGAAAATTCTTGAAATTTGTATTGACATGCTCTTAAAAAGTTAGAAGAATGGAAAAGTATAAAATTTAAATTAGACTTTCAAATAGTGAATAAAAAACAAAGATAACTCAATAATCTTCTAAGTGATTATAATATTGGTTGTTTCGAAGTAATTATGAAATTCAAATTTATAAATTAAATTGGTTATTTTAGTGTGGTTATAACTTCTATAAATGTGATTACGCATGAGCAGTTTTTTATTTTAAGAATGTGTTAAAAAGTTAACCGAAATAAGAACAAATAACCTAGAAATTAAATTTTGACTAATGAAAATAAAGAACCTTGCACTTTACTTATTATTGCTATTTTTTTTAAATACTAGCTGTAAAAACGGTAAAAAAAATGATGACATAAAAGAAAGACCAAATATAATTTTCATTATGAGTGACGATCATGCTTATCAAGCCATTAGTGCTTATTGCAAAGATTTAAACAACACACCAAATATTGATCGTTTAGCAACAGAAGGTGCAATTTTTAATCGTGGGTTTGTAACAAATTCCATTTGTGCTCCCAGTAGAGCCGTAATGCTTACAGGAAAGCATAGTCATATAAATGGAAAGGTCGACAATATTCAGCCTTTTAACTGGAACCAAAATAATTTCGCTAAATCACTACAAGTTGCAGGTTACCAAACTGCTTTGGTGGGTAAAATTCATTTAAGTGGTTTGCCGCAAGGTTTTGATTATTCAAACGTATTACCTGGACAGGGAGAATATTACAATCCTGATTTTATCGAAAATGGGCAGAAAAAAAATTATAAAGGCTATGTGACTTCGGTTACTACAGATATTGCTTTAGATTGGTTGGAAAACAAACGAGAAAAAGATACACCTTTTTTATTGCTGTACCACCAAAAAGCACCACATAGAACATGGATGCCAGAGAAAAAGCATTTTAATCTGTTTGATGATGTTGATTTTGAATTACCAGACAATTTTTTCGATGATTATAAAAACAGACCAGCAGCATCACAACACGAAATGGGAGTTTTTGAGGATTTAGATGTGGTTTACGATTTAAAAATGTTAGATAAGGAAGGCGCTATAAAAACAAGATATCGAAAAGCATTCCAAAGACAATATAATCGTATGGATGCTGTTCAAAAAGCAACTTGGGATGCATATTACAATCCTATTATTGAGGATTTTAAAGCAAAAGGTTTAGAGGGGGAAGAGCTAGCAAAATGGAAGTATAATAGGTACATGAAAGATTATTTAAGATCAATTCAATCTGTAGATGATGGCGTTGGACAAATTTTAGATTATTTAGATGCAAACAATTTAAGTGATAATACTATTGTGGTTTACACCTCAGATCAGGGCTTTTATTTAGGCGAACATGGATGGTTTGATAAGCGTTTTATGTATGAAGAATCTTTTAGAACACCTTTGTTGATTAAATACCCCAAAGAAATAAAAGCCGGAACCGTTGTTAATGAAATGGTTCAGAATTTAGATTTCGCACCTACTTTTTTAGATTACGCGAATGCTCCTATTTCTGAAGAAATACAAGGCGAATCTTTTCGAAATCTGGTTAAAGAAGGTGATGCCCAATGGAGAGACGCTATTTATTACAATTACTATGAGTTTCCAGGTGAGCATCATGTTAAAAGACATTATGGCATAAGAACAGACCGTTATAAGCTCATACATTTCTATTACGACATAGATCATTGGGAGTTATATGATTTGGAGAAGGACCCTACGGAAATGCTTAATGTTTACAATGATGAAGCCTATACTAAAATTAGAGCTCAGATGCATAAAAAACTAGATGAGGTTAGGCTTAAATATGGAGATAGCGATTCACTAAATCAAGCAAATCTCCAGCGATATTTAAAGGCTAGGGGAATTTGAAGATTGTAAGTGGTTATTCTTATTAATTAAGAATGGAGCTTTTTTAAATAAACGTTCCAGTTTTATATTTGTAAGCATTAATGTTTTACGTTATTTTTTCACGAGTCTGTAGTTTTGATTTTTTCCACCATGAGCCACTTCAATAACATAAACACCTGATGTTAAAAACGTTAAGCTCAATTGCTTAAATCCATTTTTTAATTGGTGTCCTAGAACGAGATCGCCCAATATGGAGTTTAATTAAAAACTAACATTAGAGAGATGTGCTCTAAAAAACAGATTGCGATTAGTTGGATTTGGATGAATTTGTACGAGTAGCTGATTTGAAGCTTCAACATTAAGCGTACTTTGAGTCTCATAAGCGCCATATCAATAAGGTCATTAATGATTCTCGTATCGCCTTTGATATTGAGATTCGGTATTAACTATTATCTCCAGCATCAATAAGAATGTTTCCTGATGTAGGAATGAGACCATCGTCTTGAGTGCCTCAAAGGTTGTAAGGGCCAATTGGGTTTGCTATATTTTGAAAATTAGTACTTGAAGGGTTATTGTAATTATTTATTAAAGTGAAATCAGTGATTAAAGTAGGGTTAGGTAAGCAGAATGAAAAATCAATTTCAGTATTTCCATAAATTACGTTGTTGGCAGCTAAACTTTGAAGGTTTCCATTGTTGAAATCATCAAAAGAGCGTATAGCTGAATGTCCAACATTGTTAATGACATTGCAATTTATAAGGCTTATAATATGGAGTGTTTAACTAGAAACCTCATGGGGTAAATATGCAGCACTTCCGAAAAAATATTTAAAGGACATCAAAGGCATCATAATTTCCAACTACGTTACTGGTAAAAATGCTCCTTACAATCTGTAAGTTTGCGTTGCTACCAAAATGCATTGACTCTAAAGATCTATATAGGCCACCGCCTCGAAATGAATTGTTTACTAAAAACACACAATTTCTTATAGAATGTGTATTAGTAATGATACCATCACTAGATTTTAAGAATACTCCACCACCCAGTCCAGAAATTGTATTTGTTGAATTTCCTGATATAACTGAATTTTCTATAGTAATATTTTCGCCATTAATGTATATTCCATCACCTCTATCTTCAGAATAATTGTTTTGATATACCAAAGTAACTTATTAAAAACACTTGACATTATATAGTTTGATATTAATTTGAAACGTTTTATACTAAAGTAAATTTGTTTAGTTTTGAATTAAATATAAACTAATGTTTTGTCACTGAATTCAAAATCGTACTTGTTAATATTATTATTGAACTTTTTATTGGTTGGATGTAGTACAGACAGTAAAGATTTTAAAAGGATTGAACTATACCAGAATCAATTAAAAGAAATTACTAAGACTATTGATGATGGAATTTCCTATAAGGCAGCTGATGATGATTTATTTAATAAATACTTTGAAGGCTTAGAATTAATTAACAAAGAACCTCAAATTAACGATTCTATTCAATTAGAATTTTATTCTATTCTTTCAGTATTATTTGTTCAAAAAAAATTCCCAAACGAAACCATTAAAGTTTCAAAAAAAGGGATTGAAAAAGCAAAAAATATAAATCATTATGAAATGGTGGCAAGATTATACTCTACTTCCGCTTCAAATCATTTAAGACTTCACCAATCAGACAGTGCTTTAAGAGTTTATCGAGAAGCAATACGTTATATAAAAAAAAAGCCACCTAATATTTTTGCGTTATCTGTCCATAACAATTTAGGAGTGCTTTTTCAAAAAAAAATGCATCAACTTGATTCTGCATTATACCATTTCAACAAATTATATAAATATCCCGATTCAATTATTCAAAATCCAAATGATCAATATTTTCAAAATAATATCAAAGATAATATTGCACTGGTACATATGGAGAGAAAATCCTATGAATTAGCACGCCCATTATTCGAAGAAAATTACCAAGCGTATAAAATGGCAAGCTATGAAAATGTTAAGTTTATTGAAAGATGGATTCGAGCTGGATTGCAATTGGCAGAAGCGGATATTTTATTAGGAAATAAAAAACAGTCCCTTTCATTAATTTCTGAAATAGAATCTCACTTAGATTCTTTAGGAAACTTTGGAATCGATAAACCTATAACCGATTTGCTATTTTATAAAGTAAAGTCTCTTTATTTTGAACATACTGGCGATTTTGAATTAGCTCATCAATTTGCTGAAAAAAGGCAGTTATTACTTCAAAAACAAGAGGAAAATAAGCTATATGAATTACAAAAAAGCCAGCATTATTATAGAAATTTAAATATTGAAATTTCGAAACAACACCTTTTAGATGAAAAAAAACTAAGAATAGAAGAACGTAAGTGGGCAAATGCCCAACTATGGATTTTAGTAATTTCTAGTGTTTCAGTATTAATAATTGGCTTGTTGTTGATTTCTAGGTATCGTCAACGATTAGTAAAAACAGAGTTAGAACGAAAATTAAATGCTGAAAAATATAAAAGCGAGCAAGTAAAAAAAGAATTGTTAGAACAAGCAATAACCTTTAAAAAACGGGACCTTTCTAATCTTTCTTTAAACATTATTAAAAATAAAGAATGGCTTGAAGAGCTTCAACGAAGACTACAAGAAGCAGATGAACTTAAAGGAAGGTCTAAGGGAAAGCACATGAAAAATATCATTAGAGATATTAAAAAGCGCTTAAAAAATGTAGAGCTTACAGGTGAAATGCAAATGCAAGTAGATACTTTGAATGCCGAATTCTATGAAAAATTATTAATAAATTTTCCAGCTCTTAGTAAAACTGAGCTTAAATTATGTTCTCTTATACGCCTCAAAATTGATAATAATGATATTGCTAGCTTGCAAAATATTGCAGTAGAATCGGTATATAAAAGTAGAACGCGACTTCGAAAAAAGCTAAATCTTACAAGCAATACAGATTTAGAGTCTTTTTTAATTGAAATTTAACCACACCTTATAAACTCTTGTAAAATAAGAGTTTTCTCAATTTTATCTTTATTCTGTCCCATATTTGTCCCAATGACTTTTTATTGAGAATTCATTCAAGGAATATATTTTTGTCAAAATAAATAATAATAATTGGCATGGATTGCCAATTAATATAAATGCAAATGAAACTGTTTTTAAGATTATTAAAAATGTTTGACAAGAATGATGATTCAAATCAGGGGCTAACTAAGTCTTGGTCTCAAATTAGTACAGATAATAAAAAATTGGAATTACAATTAAAAAGCTTAGAAAAATTAGAATCTAAACTTAATGCATCGCATAAAAAATATTAAAGAAGCTCGATATATAATTAATACTATGAAAAACTTAAAATACATTTACCTACTTGCAATGCTTTTTATTAGCAATGCAATATTTGCCCAATCCCCAGAAGGCTTCAATTATCAAGCGGTTATTCGCGATGCGTCTAACCAGATATTAAGTAGCCAAAATGTTGGTATACAATTTCGTTTATTACAAGGTTCGCCTTCTGGAACAGTTACTTATACTGAAACACATACAGCCACAACAGATGCTTATGGTTTAGTTGCTTTACAAATAGGTACAGGAACCACAAGTGATGTTTTTGGAAACATCAATTGGGGAAACGGACCATATTTTCTAGAAATTGCAGCCGATGTTTCTGGAGGAACAACCTACAGTATTTTAGGAACCCAACAGTTAATGAGTGTCCCTTATGCTTTATATGCAAAAAGTAGTGGAGATAGTAGTCCGTTAGAAATAGATAATGATGTGCTTAGAGGTGATGCTAATAGTGTAAACCATGCAACTACAGATTTTGTTTTCGGGTCTACGCAATTAGATCATGATGCTAATGCTGATCATTATCAAAGAATGTTTTTTGATAAGTCTAAAGCGGCATTTAGAGTAGGTGAGGTGACTGGCGATTTTTGGGATGAAGCTAACAGAGGTGTAAACTCTTTTGCCAATGGATTTAACACAAAAGCCAATGAGACTGCGGCAACCGCAATGGGTTATCAAACAACCGCAAGTGGATTTGCTTCCACTGCAATGGGAATTAGAGCAACCGCAAGTGGGCGTGGTTCAGTTGTAATAGGTGAAAAAGTAAACGCAACTTCGGAAAATGCAATAGCCATAGGTTCTAATGCAAATGCAAATGGATATGCTTCAATTGCAATAGGAGCATCTTTGAGATCAGAATCTGCTTACGAAACTGCAATAGGACATTATGATACCTCATACACTCCAAATAGTACGACGGCTTGGGATACAGACGACCGATTGTTTACTATAGGAAATGGAATAAATAATAGCAATCGTTCAGATGCCATGGTGATATTAAAAAACGGAAACACAACAATAAACGGCGATTTTAACGCTACAGGTGTTATTTCTGGAGATGGCTCTGGATTAACTAATTTACCTGTTGGATCTTCAATTTTTGAAAAATCTGGAAACCTTATTTTGCCAGATGCAAATACTGTTGATATTGGCAATGATGATTTTGTTTTTGGCTCAACGCAATTAGATAGAGATAGTGATGCAGACCATCAAAACCGAATGTTCTTTGATAAAAGTAAAGGGGCTTTTAGAGTTGGGACAACAATAGGCACTAGTTGGGATGCTTCTAATGTAGGAAATAATTCTTTTGCTACAGGTAATAGTACAACTGCAAGTGGTAATAGTTCATTTGCAGCGGGACAGGCTACAACTGCAAGTGGTGCATATTCAACTGCCTTTGGATTTAGTTCTATTGCAAGTGGAGATCATTCAACTGCTCTTGGCTTAACTACAATATCTCAATCTTTTGCTGAAATAACTATTGGTATGTATAATACGGGTTATACCCCTAATAGTGCAACTGGTTGGGATAGCGAAGACCGCTTGTTTACGATTGGAAATGGACAATCTTTCGGCAATTATTCAGATGCTTTAATTGTTTACAAAAGCGGTAATACAAGTATTAACGGAGATTTTAACGCCACAGGTGTTATTTCGGGCGATGGCTCTGGCTTAACTAATTTGCCAGGCGGAACTGCAGACCATATTGCAGATGCCGATGGCGACACCAAAATACAGGTAGAAGAAACTGCTAATGAGGATATTATTCGTTTTGACGCCGGAGGAACACAAGTAGGGAGCGTAAATAGTGATGGGGTTTGGAATATGGTTGCTAGTAATCATAACTTACTTATTGGTAATGGTAACACAGGTACTGGAGGCTCGGAAAATACTGCTATAGGTTCTTTAGCTTTAAGAAGTAATATAGCCGGAGTACATAATACGGCTATTGGATACAGAGCAGGGCACAACAGTACTGGATCCGGAAACCTTTTTATTGGTGCAAATGCTGGGTTGAATGAAACGGGAAATAACACCTTACATATAAAAAACAGTTCTGATTTTATTTCAGGACCATTAATATACGGAGAGTTTGATAACGATTTGGTACGTGTTAATGGAGATTTTGAAACTACAGGAGACATAGATGTTACAGGTGTTATTTCTGGTGATGGTTCTGGATTAACCAATTTACCTATTTCTTCAGGGTCGTATATGCAAGATACAGACGGAGACACCAAAATACAAGTAGAAGAAACTGCGGATGAAGACATTATACGTTTTGATGTAGCAGGTCTAGAGGTTGGTAATGTGAATAGCGATGGTGTATGGGATATGGTACCAGATACTAGTACGGGTAATTTACTAATTGGAGGTGGTAATAGCGGCACAGGAGGTAGACTAAATGTTTTTATTGGGGGAAATGCAGGTAGAATTTATAATGAAACTTTACAAGATACATATAATACAGCACTTGGTACTAATGCTATGTTTAGTCTGGAAACAGGTGTATCTAATACCGCTATTGGTTATGGTTCATTATTTAATAATACAGCCAGCTCACAAAACACCACTTTAGGGTTTGAAACAGGGTATAACAACATTAGTGGTTCAGGAAATGTGTTTATTGGCTATCGAGCTGCAAAAAATGAAACAGGAAGCAACAAGCTATATATAGAAAATTCGTCTTCAACAAGCCCACTAATTTATGGTGAGTTTGATACCGATTTGGTGCGTATCAATGGCGATTTAGAAGTTACAGGGGTTAGTGATGTAAATACTGTTTTAGCTAGTAACATTGGGATTGGCTTGCCTTCAGCGCCTTCCCAAAAATTAAGCGTTGCAGGTAACTTTAAATTGGGTACCAATGGTTCTACGCTTACCAATATTATTAAAGTAGATGTAGCTAAAAATATTGGCAATATTTCTAGTGATGATCATCTAGATGTTACGTTTAGCGTTCCTGGCTCTCTTGTAGGTTCTAGTGTTATGGTGTCACCAAGTGCAGATTTACCTAATCAAGTAATTCTTGGTCAAGCCAGAGTTTCTGCAAATGGTACAGTGAGGGTTCGTTTTCATAATGAATCAAACAGTGGTAAAGATCCAGCCAACATGACTTTTTATATCACAGTAATTAAGTAATGATGAGAAAAGCAAACATATATATGACTGTATTGCTGAGTTTATGTACTCATGCGCTGCTCGCGCAATCTATAGAACGACAAGTGATAGGTAGTACTGGTGCTACTTTAAGTAATGGCTCAACGACTATGAGCTTTACTATTGGAGAGGTTGCTACAACCTCATTAAATGACGGAACATATACATTTAATCAAGGGTTTCAGCAAGGAGAACCATCGGGAACATTGCATATAAAAACTGAAAATAGATTAAATGTTACATTGTATCCAAATCCAACAAAAAACGCATTTTATATTAACGGTTTATTAAAAAAAGGAACTCTTAATATTTATGATGTAGCTGGGAAAAAGGTATTGCAAAAACAAAATATTAATGACAACCAAGCTATTAATATTAGCGAATTATCTGCTGGAGTTTATTTAATACACATTAAAACAGATGATGGTTCTAACATTAAAAGGTTAGTGGTTGAGTAAGAAGTATTAATAATTACTAATAAAAAATCCCGTTACAAACTTTGTAGCAGGATTTTTTTGTATTTAGATGAATTACTTTATTTCTTCTCAATCCAATTACGCGCATTCACAAACGCTTCCAACCAAGGTGATACTTCATCCTTTCTGCCTTCTGGATAATGTGCCCAATTCCACTGGAATGTTGAACGCTCAATATGTGGCATGGTTACTAAATGACGACCAGTTGTATCGCACATCATGGCTGTGTTAAAATTGGAGCCATTTGGGTTGTGAGGATAACCTTCGTAACTGTATTTTGCACAGATGTTATATTTGTCTTCAGCATAAGGTAAACTAAACTTTCCTTCACCATGAGAAATCCAAACTCCTAACGTTGTTCCAGCAAGGGTAGATAACATGACTGAATTATTCTTTTGAATTTTTACTGATGTAAATGCGCTCTCGTGTTTTCCAGAATCGTTATAAGTTAATTTTCCATGAACTTCGTGTTCTGGGTTAACAAGATCTAACTCCATCCATAATTGAGCACCATTACAAATACCAACAGATAATGTGTCTTCTCTTTTAAAGAATTTCTTTAAAGCGGTATTTGCTTTTTCGTTGTATTTGAAAGCACCTGCCCAACCTTTTGCGGAACCTAAAACGTCAGAGTTTGAAAATCCTCCAACAGCACCAATAAACTGAATATCTTCAAGGGTTTCACGACCAGAGATTAAGTCGGTCATGTGAACATCTTTAACATCAAAACCAGCTAAATACATGGCATTAGCCATTTCACGTTCGGAGTTTGAACCTTTTTCTCTAAGTATAGCTGCTTTTGGACGTTTTTTGTCATTACGAGGAGCTTGCGACGTGGTAATCTTTTTATTTAGAACAGATTGCTTCGTTTCACTCGCAATGACGTCAGCTAGTTTTCCTGTAAAATGCTTTGGAAAAACGTACTGTAATGGTTGATTTTTATAATTGTTGAATCTGTTCTCAGCTAAGCCATTGGCTGTTTGTTTTTGGTCGAGTAGGTATGAGGTTTTGTACCAAACATCTCTTAATCTTGAAACCGTTAACGTAAATACTTCGGCTTGATTAATAATACTTAAAACATTACTTTCTGTTACTTTACCAATGTTGAAGAATTCAATATTTGCTTCAGATAGCGTGGATTCAATAGAAGCATCTTTTGCTTGAAATACAATGCCTGAATTTTCAGCAAATAACACTTTAAATGAGTCTTTTTCATTCAATGCAGTGATATCTAATTCTGCACCAAGGTTATTATCTGCAAAGCACATTTCTAATAAAGTCGTAATCAATCCGCCAGAAGCTACATCGTGTCCAGCAACAATTTTCTCATCTTTAATTAATTTCTGAATGGTATCGAAAACCGTTTTCACGTAGTTTGCATTGGCTACATTTGGAGCATCATTTCCTATCTTATTAAGAATTTGAGCAAACGAACTGCCACCTAATTTAAAGTCATCTTGAGATAAGTTGATGTAGTATATATCGCCAGAATTCTTTTGAAAAACTGGCTCAACGACTTTAGAAATATCATTACAATTTGCAGCAGCAGAAATAACAACTGTTCCTGGAGCAATAACCTCCTCGTTAGGATATTTTTGCTTCATAGACAAGGAATCTTTACCTGTTGGGACGTTAATCCCTAAATCAATAGCAAATTCTGAAATGGCTTGAACAGCCTCGTATAAACGTGCATCTTCACCTTCATTTTTACATGGCCACATCCAGTTTGCTGATAAAGACACCGATTTCAATCCATCTTTTAAAGGTGCCCAAATAATGTTTGTTAAGGCTTCAGTAATACTATTTCTACTTCCAGCGATTGGATTAATTAATCCAGAAATTGGTGAGTGCCCAATAGAGGTTGCAATGCCTTCTTTTCCTTTATAATCCAGAGCCATGACACCAACATTATTTAGTGGTAATTGTAAAGGTCCAGCGCATTGTTGTTTTGCAACTTTACCACCAACACATCTATCAACTTTGTTAGTTAGCCAATCTTTACACGCTACAGCTTCTAGCTGCAATATTTGATCTAAATACTCGTAGAAATTATCCGAGGTGTACGTAATATCTTCATAGTTTCTTTTAACAGTTTTGTCGGTCATAACTGTTTTTGGAGAACTTCCGAACATGTCTTCCATAGCCAAATCCATAGGTTTGTTGCCTTTGGTTTTAGATTGGAATGTAAAACGGTCGTCTCCTGTAACATCGCCAACGGTGTACATTGGCGAACGCTCACGTTCAGCAATTTTATTAAGAGTATCAATATGTTCTTCGGCAATCACTAATCCCATACGTTCTTGAGATTCGTTACCTATTATTTCTTTGTCAGACAATGTTGGGTCACCAACAGGTAATTTATCTAAATCAATCTTTCCACCTGTATCCTCAACTAATTCAGATAAACAGTTTAAGTGACCACCAGCGCCATGGTCGTGAATTGATACGATGAAGTTCTCATCACTTTCAACCATCCCACGAATGGCATTGGCTGCCCGTTTTTGCATTTCTGGGTTGGAACGTTGTACCGCATTTAACTCGATACCTGATTCAAACTCTCCAGTATCTGCTGATGATACAGCAGCGCCACCCATTCCGATGCGATAATTTTCACCACCAAGAATCACAATTTTATCACCTTTTGTGGGTGTGTCTTTTATTGCTTGATTCACTTTGCCATATCCAATGCCTCCAGCTTGCATGATAACTTTGTCGAAGCCTAGTTTTCTGGCGTTTTCTTTATGTTCGAAAGTCAATACTGAACCACAAATAAGAGGTTGTCCAAATTTGTTTCCAAAATCTGAAGCACCATTGGATGCTTTTATTAAAATATCTATTGGTGTTTGATATAACCATTCACGAGCTTCAAATTTTTGCTCCCAAGGTCTATCTTTTTCTAATCTAGAATAAGATGTCATGTACACTGCAGTTCCTGCTAATGGCAACGATCCTTTTCCTCCAGCTAATCTATCTCTAATTTCTCCACCAGATCCAGTTGCTGCACCATTAAAAGGCTCAACGGTTGTTGGGAAGTTATGAGTTTCTGCTTTCAAGGAAATTACAGAATCAAATTCTTCTGTTGCGTAATAATCTGGAACATCAGCACGTTTTGGAGCAAATTGCTCCACTTTTGGGCCTTTAATAAAGGCGACATTATCTTTATAAGCAGATACAATATCGTTAGGATGTTGTTTGGAAGTTTCTTTAATGAGTTTAAACAATGAGGTTGGCTTTTCTTCGCCATCAATAACGAATGTACCATTAAAAATCTTGTGGCGACAGTGTTCTGAATTTACTTGTGAGAACCCAAATACTTCAGAATCAGTTAATGCTCGTCCTATTTTTTTACTAACATCATTTAAGTATTCAACCTCTTCGTCACTAAGCGCTAAACCTTCCTGCTGATTGTAAGTTGCAATGTCTTCAATGTCTAAAATTGGTTCTGGTTGAACATCAATTGTGAATGACTCTTGATTTAACCCATTAAATTTTTCAGAAATCATAGGGTCGTAGTCCTTAAAATCTTCGGTAACGGCTTTAAACTCTTCAATCCGGATGATGCCATCAATTCCCATATTTTGAGTAATTTCAACTGCGTTGGTGCTCCAAGGTGTAATCATGGCAGCACGTGGACCAACAAAAAAAGCATCTAAGGATGCTTGTTCTATTTTTGGTTGGTTGCCAAATAACCATACGAGTTTAGTGATGGTTTCAGTTGATAATTCTTTTGTTGCTTGAACAGCAAATACGTTGCTGTTTTGGTTTCCGAAGAAATGAATCATTATATGTTAGTTTGTGTTGTTTTTTAAAGTGCAAATTTAATTTTTTTAGTTGTATTTGTTTGCTAAAAATCAATCTTAATTTGATAGTTATTCACGAGGTTTTGAACATAAAAAAAGCGACCGTTTATGGTCGCTTTAAAATATAAGCTTTATTGCCTTATGAGTTTTTTGGTAGTGCTTTGATTGTCACTAGAAATTCTAACCAGATAAACGCCTTTATTAATATTTGAGATATCAATATAATCATTATTGTTATTTATTGATTTTGACATAACCAGTTTTCCGAGTACGTCATATATTTTAATATTTAAGTGTTTGTTTGTATTGAAATAAATAGTATTTCCTTTTGCCGGATTTGGATATAGTTTTAATTCATTTAAAGAATGGTCGTTTATGCTTAAAACAGAACTATGTTGCCCTAAATCACTATAAGTTGTTAAAGAATAAGAATCCCATTCTGCAACTTCATTAAAGGTCGTGTTTGGAGAAGTTACAGTGTTTTTTCTTCTTAAAACAACATCTTTCGCAAAGTTTGAGCTTCCATTATTAAATACTCCAATTATGTCAATAAGCACATTGTTTTTAAATAATCCAACAGGATCATTTCCGTTAAAGTTAATTGGCTCTCCATTATTTGTTGAAGAATTGTTCGGATGAATTAAATCGGCTTCATCTATTAGTTTTTGTGCATCAGCATCTCCATTAATCACGACAAAAACATCACCAGCTGCAATCGAACCAGACAAATTTAAAGGTGACGACCAAGACGATCCGCCATTTCCATTTCTCTTAATACTATAACTGCTCAAACTAACTGCAGAGCCACTAATATTAGCTATTTCTAATGCTTTGTTATTGCCTGAGCTTTCGATATATTCTGAAAAGAATAAGTCAATGCCTCCGCTTGAACCATTATTGGTTGTCATTTCACAGGCTTGATTACTTACTGTTGATGTATTACCAGTCGCATCTTTTGCATATACTGTGAAGCAATAGTTTGTGGCTGCCGATAAACCTGTTGCAGTAAAAGAGTTTGTAGTACTGTTATATGTATTAACGCCTCCAACATATATATCATAAGATGCAACGCCTACATTATCAGTAGATGCATTCCAAGTTAAATCGATAGTATTATCTGTTGGGTTTGAAGTAACTAATCCTGTTGGCGGAGTTGGTGCTTCAGTATCTGGAGCAGCATTCCAAATCATATTTACAAATTCAGGATGATCAACAAAAGGATTCGCATTTCCTTGAAAGTTGTAAGCGGCATTATTTCTATCTATTTCAGCCTGAACAACTGGGTCGTTTGCATGCCAATCAAGTAATAAATCAATATACCAATCTTCATAAAATTGCCCACTAGTTCCATTAAGCGGATTGTTGGTGGCAGTATGTGGATCCCATCCTGAATCATTCCAGTTGTTTTCATATCTCACAGCAAAATACAATAGAGCTCTTGCAATATCTCCTTTAAACTCATCAATAGGTTCAAATACAGTTCCATTATAGCTTCCAAAAGTATTGGGTCCAACTTTTGAACCGTTATTAGATGTCCATGTGGGACTACTTACTTCGCCAAATTGGTAGTTGCTTCGTCTATTGTTAACATATCCATCAGATGGTATAACATGGTGAACATCTGACCTCATTGGATAGTTCTTATCAAAAAAGCCTTGAGGGAATAAATGTTCACGGTTATAGCAATCGTTTTCTGAATCGTAAGAACCACATTGCCTATTGCCATGTGTATAGAAATAAGAATCAGTTCCAGATGGATTTTCAGAATAGAAATCTAAGACAGAATCATCATCCTCGTAATAATCGTCATTGTGTGTAGTTTGATAAGCTGTATAAAGAGCTCCATATCCTTGATCAACATGACCATTAGACACAATGTTGTGTAGTTGTGTTTTTAATGTATAGCCAGTTCCAGTTGCTGTATCGTAATAATTTGAAGGAACTTGAGCTTGTAATAACGCAGTAAAGAATAAAAAGTATAAGTAAATATGCTTCATAAATATTATTTTTTCTTTTCTAATAATGCCATGTAGAATCCATCGTAACCAGATTCGTGAGCTAACACTTTGTTGTCTTTTACAAATGTAAACTCTTTTCCTGACTCAGAGGCTAAAAAATCGTCAACCTGATTTTGATTTTCAGATGGTAATACCGAACAGGTTGCATATACCATTTTCCCTCCAGGTTTCAGCATTCTAGAATATTGCTGTAATACTTGTTGTTGTGTTTGCTTGATATTATCAATAAACTCAGGTTCTAATTTCCATTTGGCATCAGGGTTTCTACGTAAAACTCCTAATCCTGAACAAGGCGCATCAATTAAAATTCTATCGGCTTTATTATATAGTTTTTTGATGGGTTTTGTTGAGTCTATCACTCGCATATCTACATTATGAACACCATTACGTCTAGCCCTAATTTTTAGCTTCTTTAATTTGCTTTCGTAAATATCCATGGCAATAATTTGCCCTTTATTTTCCATTAAAGAGGCTAAATGAAGTGTTTTTCCACCAGCTCCTGCACAGGTGTCTACAACTTTCATTCCTGGTTTTACATCAAGAAAATCTGCCACTAGTTGCGACGATGCGTCTTGCACCTCGAACCATCCATTTTTAAAGGCTTCTGTTTTGAATACATTAGCGCGTTCAACTAATTTTAATGCTGAAGGATGATTAGGCAAAAACTCGGTTTCTATATCTTCCGATTGTAGTTTAAGTTGTAAATCTTTTTTATTGGTTTTAAGTGTGTTGACACGTAAAATGACTTCAGCTTGCTGGTTTTGTGCAGCCAACTCTTTAGTCCATTTTTCTTTTCCTAATTCTTTTAAACCTAGTTCGTCCATCCAATCTGGAACAGATTCTCTAAATTTTCTAATTTTTGAAAGCTCATCAAAACGTCCTTTGATTTTTCGGGTAGGTGTGTTTTCAAAGTATTTCCAATCAGGTAGTTTTATGCCTTTTAAAGTTGCCCAAACAGCAAATAAACGCCATGCATCATCACGACTAAAAGGCTCTTTTACGTCAGCAATTTCAGCATATAGGCGTTTCCAACGTACAATTTCGTACGTAGTTTCTGCAACAAAACCACGGTCACGACTTCCCCAACGCTTGTCACGTTTTAAAAGTTGCTGTACAACCTTATCTGCATAAGCACCTTCGTTGAAGATTTGTATAAGTCCATCAATAACTGCAAAACATAAATTTCTGTGTAAACGCATCTCAATAATTTAAGCATGCAAAGGTAGTTTAAAAAGTTTATTTGTTGAATGGTTTGCTCGTTTATTCAATGAGTTTCCTATTTTTATAAAAAGTTTAAAAAATGAAACACTTAATAATTACATGTTTGTTAATCTCTTTGTTTTCTTGCAAAACTGAAGAAAAATTTATTCCAAGGGATTTTAATACTGTTGAAGTAGAAACCATTTTAGAAGATTCACTTTTAAGTATTAGAGCCATTGATATTTTAGATGATGAAGGTTTGTCTTTTGCTGCAAATAACAATTCGTTTGGTTTGTACGACCCAGCAACAAAGACTTGGAACATCTCTAAGCAAAAACAAGATACGCTTAAGTTCAGCTTTAGGTCTGTAGCACATACAAGTACCGATTTTTTTATGCTAACCGTTGCTAATCCTGCATTGCTTTATAAAACGACTGATTCTGGAATGCAATTAGTGTATCGAGAAGAACATGATAATGTATTTTATGATGCCATGACCTTTTGGAATGATAAGGAAGGCATTGCTATTGGCGATAGTATAGATGGCTGTTTGTCTATTATCATTACGAGAGATGGAGGTACTACGTGGACTAAATTATCTTGTGACCAATTGCCTTCAGCAGAAGATGGCGAAGGCGCATTTGCAGCCAGTAATACTAATATAGCTGTTATAGGAGACAAAACTTGGGTAGGCACTACTGCAGGAAGAATTTATTATTCTGAAGATAGAGGAATGACTTGGGAAGTGATAGATACGCCTATAATTAGTAAAAAAGACACGGAAGGGATTTACTCTGTAGATTTTTACGACGAGCTAAATGGTTTTGCTATTGGTGGCGATTACACAAAGCCAGATGGAAACAACGCAAATAAAATTAAAACTACTGACGGCGGAAAAACGTGGCAACTAGTTGCAGATGGACAAGCACCAAATTACAGAAGTTGTGTGCAATACATACCAAATCGAAACGGACAAGAATTAGTAGTAGTTGGATTTAAAGGAATTGATTACAGTAATGATGGAGGTAGAACATGGAAAACCTTAAGCGGTGAAGGTTTTTTTACGATTAGGTTTATTGATGGCACAACTGCTTATGCAGCTGGAAGTGGACGTATTAGCAAAATAACATTGAAATAAAAAAAAGAGAAGCATTTGCTTCTCTTTTGGGTTTTAGGGTCTGTTCTTTTTCATCCGCTGTTCACGCCTTTTTCTGTAAGACTCCATGAGTTTTCTATTAAAAGCATCTTCAGCAATTTTTAATTTAATAATTTTTTGAGGAGGGATAACATTTCCAAGGTCTTTAATTAATTGTTGTTTGGCATTGTGCTTTTTATCTTCAATGGCTAAATATTTATTTAAAGCATCTTGCGCTTCTTTCTCAGTGAGATTATCTTTTCTCATAACACCTCTCAAGGCTCTTTCATCATTATAGCGTATTTGATTTATTTTATCTTCAAACGTATTGTATATAGGCCAAAATTCTTGAGCCTCTTTAGGGGTTAAACTTAATTCTTCGGTAATGAAAGCAATTTTTTGTGCTTTTATTTGTTGTCGCCAGTCTTTACCTCTCGATTGTGCAAAACTCGAGAAACATAAGACAAATAGCAATAAGGGAGTTATTATTCGTTTCATTTTTTTGTTGTTATTGGTCGATGAAGTCTTCTAAATCAACATTCTCTAAAAGATAATCTTCTAGGGAATCATCATTAAAAGTATCATCAAAAAGTTCTATGTCTAGGTTTATGTCGTTGTCTTCGGTTAATAATGACGCAATTTCATAAGTATTTATACCTTGCTCAATAAAATAATTTTCTACAAGCTCGGTATCAATGCTATCTAGAGAGGTTTCCGACTCATTAAAAACTACAGCAAACATAATGAGTATAGCAGCTGCTACACCTGAGATATAAATGAACGATTGCTTGTTAAACAACGAAACAACTTTAGGTTTTTTCTTAGAATTGACTTTAGCCAATACAACATTTTCCAAAGTGTCAAAATACCCTTCAGGTGTTTTAAAACCAGAGTCATCAACGTTTTGAAGCGTCTCATTTAGCTTGATGTTGCCCATGATTTGTTCTTCCAAATTCTGGAAATAATCTTTTGGAACTTTAAAGCCAGTGTTTTTTATGTCGTTTAACTTGTTGTTCATGTTATTAGTTAGACTCAAATTTCATTAAAAGGTTTAATCTGAAGTTAAATATGCTTCAATTTTTTTTACTGCTAAGTGATAGGATGCTTTTAAAGCGCCTTCACTGGTTTCTAAAATATGCGACATATCTTTATATTTTACATCTTCAAAATACTTCATATTAAAAACCAACTGCTGTTTTTGTGGCAATGTTGCAATGGCTTTTTGAAGTTTTAACTGAATCTCATTACCATCAAAATACACATCGGAGGTTAAATTATTAACTGCTTGGTTTTGTACTTCTTCATTGTTTGTTTGTAATCGCTTTGCACTTTTATTTATAAAGGTAATGGCCTCGTTGGTTGCTATACGATACATCCAAGAGAACAGTTTGCTATCGCCTTTAAACTTATCGATACTCCTAAACACTTTTATAAAAGTGTTTTGTAGTACATCGTCGGTATCATCATGAGAAATCACAATTTTACGTATGTGCCAATATAGCCGCTCTTTGTAGAGCGTGATTAATTCCCTAAAAGCTTTTTCTCTAGTAGATGGTGACTTGAGTTGTGATAATAAAAGTTCTTCGTTATTCAAAAAAACTGTTTTCTTCTTAGACTTCTAAAGTTATAAAAAGTTTAATGAGCAAAAAGTTATTTTTTTTGATTTATTTAAATATTTGATAAACAATACTTTAAATTACAAAATATCGATAAAGTGTAAATTAATATCGATTAAATGCATCTTTTTCTTGGTCAGAACTAAAATATGTTATATGTTTACACCGTCTTAGCCTACTAAGTATTACCATTTCCCCCAAGATTGGTAATAAAGAGAAAAGGATGTTACCCAAATTACATCCTTTTCTTATTTTTATATGTTTCCTAATTATATATTTATTGGAAGGATTGCATCGCAATTAAGTTGCTGTAAACACCTTTTTTATCAAGTAATTCTTGGTGTTTCCCTTGCTCAACGATTTCACCTTTTTGCATCACGATTATTTCATCGGCATTTTGAATGGTAGATAAACGATGCGCAATAACGATTGATGTTCTGTTTTTCATCATATTCTCCAAAGCGACTTGTACCAAGCGTTCGCTTTCGGTGTCTAAAGCTGAAGTTGCTTCGTCCAAAATCATAATTGGAGGGTTTTTTAAAACAGCTCTAGCAATGCTTAAACGCTGTTTTTGTCCGCCAGATAATTTGTTTCCAGAGTCACCAATATTGGTATTAATCCCTTCAGGAAGGTCTTTAACAAACTCCCATGCATTGGCAATTTTTAATGCTTCAATTACTTGTTTTTCGGAAGCGGTTTCATCGCCCAATAAAATGTTATTTTTAACCGAATCATTAAATAAAATTGAGTCTTGCGTTACCAAACCAATGAGGTTTCGTAATGAATGTTTCGTGATGTCCCTAATATCTATATCATCAATGGTTATTTTACCGTTGGTGACATCATAAAAGCGTGTGACTAAGTTAGCAATGGTGCTTTTTCCACTTCCAGACTGACCAACCAATGCGACTGTTTTTCCTTTGGGCACATTGATTGAAAAGTTCTTTAAAACTAAGTCATCTTCGTATTTAAATGATACATTTTCTAGTTTGATGCCATCATTAAAATCTTGTTTTACTGAAGCGTTTGGTTTATCTTGTAATATAGATTCAGTATTTAATATTTCAAGAACTCTTTCGGCAGCTGCGTTTCCTTTTTTAACTTTATAGCTCGCTTTGCTAATGGCTTTTGCAGGTGTTAAAATATTATATGCAAGTCCCATATATACCAAAAATAATCCTGGGTCTAACGATTTGTCGTTTAATACCATTTGACCTCCATACCAAAGCAATACAGCAATTACAGCAATGCCTAAAAACTCACTTGTAGGTCCAGCTAAATTTTGTCTGTTTAATAAAGAATTAGAAAACTTATAAAAACGACTTGTGGACTCTTTAAACTTATTACCAAATATTTTTTCACCATTAAACCCTTTAATCACTTTTAAGCCAGATAATGTTTCATCGACAATAGATAAAAAGTAACCTTGCTCTTTTTGAACTTTGTTAGATTTTCGCTTTAACGATTTTCCAATTAATGAGATTAAAAACCCAGAAATTGGGATGAAAATAAATACAAATATGGTGAGTTTCGAGCTTATTAAAAACATCGTTATTATCGTAAACAATATCATTAATGGTTCTCTTACAATAAGCTCTAATATGGATAAAAACGAATGTTGAATTTCTAAAACATCAGTAGAAATTCTAGACATGGTATCTCCTTTTCGTTTTTCAGAATAAAATGAAATAGGTAACGAAGTGACTTTGTCGTAAAGCTCATTTCTCATGTCTTTTAATACGCCATTTCGTAAAAAAGTAATGAAATACATTGCCAAATAGCTAAATATATTTTTAAGTAAAAAGGTACTCACCACCAATAGTACCATAAAAATTAAAACATCTTCATTGCCAGCAGCTTTCTTTTGAGTGACAAAGTAATTAAGATAATTTTCACCATAAGAAGTAAGTTTTCTAATGCCTTCCCAAGTAGGCTCAACATGTAGTGGTTTGGTATCGCCAAATAGTACTTTTAGCATGGGAAACAACGATATCATAGATAAAGTTCCAAACAATGCATAAAATACATTGGAGATAATATTTAAAACAGCATAAAATTTATACGGTTTTGCAAATCGTAGTATTTGCTTAAAGTAATTCATTAATTGAGTTTCATATCTTTAATTATGGCGTCAATCTTAGCTTCCAAATGTTGTTCCGTTGTTTTAAATGCTGCCACATTGTCTAATGCAGTGTTCACACTAATATAAAACTTTATTTTTGGTTCGGTACCGCTTGGGCGTAGCGCAATTTTACTACCATCTTCTGTATGATAAATGAGTACGTTTGATTTTGGAATAGCAATGGTGGTTTCTTCGCCAGAAATGATGTTTTTTGAAATAGATAATTGATAATCATCAATTTTTACAACAGCACTATCATTTACTTGTGTTAGTGGGTTTTCTCTAGCATCAACCATCATTTGCTTGATTTCTTTAGCACCTTCAATCCCTTTTTTTGTGATAGAAATTAAACGCTCTTTATAAAACCCATGAGTGCTATATAATTCAATGAGTTCTTTAAAAAATGAACTTCCTTTAGCTTTTGCTTGGGCTGCAATTTCGCATGCTAAAAGGGCAGAAGTTACTGCATCTTTATCTCTTACAAAATCACCAACCATGAAGCCAAAACTTTCTTCGCCACCACCAATAAAATCAAGCTCAGGAAAATCTTTAATCATTTTGGCAATCCATTTAAAACCTGTAAGTCCAATTTTGCATTCCACATTGTAATGTGATGCTAAATTCTCCATCATTGGTGTAGAAACTATAGTTGAGCCAATAAATTCTTTTCCTTGAATTTTATTTTGGTTTTTCCATTGTTTTAATAAAAATTCAGTCATGACAACCATGGTTTGGTTACCATTGAGCAAAGTCATATATCCATTTAAATCCCTTACTGCAATACCAACCCTGTCGCTATCTGGGTCTGTGCCAATAACAATATCACCATTGACTTTTTCGGCCAATTCCAAAGCCATTTTTAAGGCTGCAGGTTCTTCAGGATTTGGAGACTCAACCGTTGGAAAATCACCATCAGGAACTTCTTGTTCTTTAACAATGTGCACGTTTGAATAACCAGCTCTTTTCAATGTTTCAGGAATGGTAACAATAGATGTTCCGTGTAAGGACGTAAACACAACATTTAAGTTGTTTCTAGCATTTTCAGAAGTGTTAAAACTTCCGTTTTTTACTGAAGCATTAATAAAAACATCATCTATATCTTTTCCAATATACTGTATGAGTGATTCTTTTGCATCAAAATTAATTTCAGAATATTCTAACGAATTAATTTCAGCAATAATGTTAGCATCCTGTGGTGGCACAATTTGTCCGCCATCTTGCCAATACACCTTATAGCCATTGTATTCTGGCGGATTGTGAGAAGCTGTCAAAACAATACCACAATGGCAATCTAAATGTTTTAAAGCAAAAGATAATTCTGGTGTTGGGCGTAAATCTTCAAACAAATAAGCTTTAATATTATTAGCAGAAAACACATCAGCTACAATTTTTGCAAACGTTTTACTATTATGCCTGCAATCGTAAGCAATAGCTACTTTTAATGGCTCGTTAGGAAACGATTGTTGCAAATAATTACTTAAACCTTGGGTGTTTTTACCAATGGTGTATTTGTTCATTCGGTTGGTACCAACTCCCATAACACCACGCATTCCGCCAGTTCCGAATTCTAAATCTTTATAAAAACTTTCTGTTAGCTCCTTTGGGTTTGAAGCGATGAGTTTTTTAATTTCTTGTTGTGTATCTGTATCAAAAGTAGGCGTTAACCACGCATTTACTTTGTCTAGAATTTGAGGTTCTATATGAATCATTCATTAAAATTTATATGCAAAAATAGCGAATTAACTTAGGTATAGATGTTGTAGTAACGTTAACAACTTATAAATTCATTTTTTCATCAATTTTGTAGCGTTCTTTATCATCTTTACTACGTAAAATAATTTCGCCTAAAAAACCAGCTACAAAAAACTGGGTGCCAATAATCATTGTGACCAAAGCAATGTAAAACTGTGGTCTTTGGGTAATTAAGCGACCAGTTGGGTTTATAAAAAGCTTATCGATACCTAAATACAAGGAAAAACAAAATCCTATAAAAAACATTAAAGCACCAAGAGCACCAAAAAAGTGCATTGGTCGTTTCCCGAATTTGGATAAAAACCAAATACTAATCAAATCTAAAAAACCATTAATAAATCGTTCCATACCAAATTTTGTTTTTCCGTATTTACGTGCTTGATGTTGCACCACTTTTTCACCAATATTACTGAAACCTTCGTTTTTCGCCAACACAGGAATATAGCGATGCATTTCGCCATACACATTTATGTTTTTTACAACCTCTTTGTTGTAAGCTTTTAGTCCGCAATTAAAATCGTTGAGTTTGACACCTGAGGTTTTTCTAGCTGCCCAATTAAACAATTTAGATGGTAAATTTTTAGCAATTACGGAGTCGTAGCGTTTCTTTTTCCATCCAGAAACCAAATCGAAACCTTCTTTAACAATCATGTTGTAGAGGTCTGGAATTTCTTCAGGGTTGTCCTGTAAATCGGCATCCATCGTGATAATAACATCACCTTTGGTTTCTAAAAAACCTGCATGAAGTGCTTGTGATTTTCCGTAGTTTTTTAAAAATTTAATCCCTTTTACAGCCTTATTTTTTTGTGAGAGTGCTTGAATCGTTTCCCATGAACCATCAGTACTACCATCGTCAATAAAAATAATCTCATACGAAAAATGATTGGACTGCATAACATTTGCAATCCAATCATGTAATTCGTTTAATGAGTCTTTCTCGTTAAGTAGTGGAATAACTACTGATATGTTCATTTTTAAGTAATTTCTTAATTCTTTGTCAAAAATAAAGAAATTATTTAAGCATCTGGGTTAGATTTTTTCATAATTAATGCAACAATCAATCCAATTATGGCTTGAAATAAACAAGACCAAGCTAACCCTTTTAGAGTGTTAACAATACTATATTGGTTTTCACTTTCAATTTTTTCAACAGCTTCAGCAACTGCTTCAGATGGTGCTCCAAAGCCTTCCATCATAGTAATAGTTCTCTCAACAGTAATTTGTTGTATTTCTTTAGCAGCATCTGGATCAACAAAATTAAAAAGTATCATGCTTACCAATAAGCTAATCGCAATTCCAATAGCAGTGGTAAAGAAGTAAGAAGAAAAGGCTTCCTTAAAAGTCAAAAAGCCGCCTTGTATACTTTTAGATTTAGCTGTTGAAACGACACCAAAAGCTATTATAGCTAATAATAAGCCTATACCAAGCCACATGTTAGCCATTAAGTTAATATCTATGAACCAAATAGCTATAGTTATTAATGATAAAGCACCACCTAAGTAAAGGCCATAATTTATTGCACTAGATTTAATTGATTTTTCCATGAATGTTATTTTTGGTTAATAATTAGTTGTTAGTATATGAAAAGTAAAAAATGTTACAACAAAAATAGACGAATAAAAAAATAAATAATATGTTGTTGTTTTATTAAAATTTCTTAAATTTGCACCTCGAAAAAACAAACGATTTTTAAAGTTTAAGTGATGAAAAAAGGTATACATCCAGAAAATTATAGATTAGTAGCATTTAAAGATATGTCTAACGATGATGTGTTTTTAACAAAATCTACAGCAGATACTAACGAAACAATTGAAGTTGATGGTGTTGAATATCCATTAGTTAAAATGGAAATTTCAAGAACATCTCACCCTTATTATACAGGTAAGTCTAAATTAGTAGATACTGCTGGACGTATCGATAAGTTTAAAAACAAATACGCAAAATTCAAGAAGTAATTTTTGCAACTATAATATTTAAAGCCTTTCAATTATTGAAAGGCTTTTTTATTTAGTATTAATTTTTAAATGTAACTTTGAGTAATCAATACACAAAACAAACATGAACTACATTCTTTTTGATGGACCTTCACGAAATAAACTACTACCATTTACATACACACGTCCTGTAGCAGATATTAGAGTAGGTATTTTAACCATTCGTGAAAAATGGGAAAAGTATCTAGGCTTTACCACTTCTACGGTTACCGAAGAATATTTAACTGAGAAATTCCCAATGGTGGAGCTAGAAGAAAACGTTATGATTAACGGTTCTTATTTGCCTAATGGAGAGCTTGTGGAGTTAATAAAATCTTTAAAAGAAAAACAAGCTATTTTTAAAGATGAAGATGTTATTGCGTTTCATACAACAGAAGACCAGGAAGAAGTAAATTTTGATGAATATGAAGCTATTGAATTTGAAAGGGATATTTTATGCGTAGAGCATACTTGGGATATTTTTTCAAAAAATGGTAAAGCTATTCAGAATGATTTTGAATTATTAACTCATGAGCGAAAATCACAACCTATTCCTAAAAGCGTCAATGTTATCAATCCTGAAAATATTTTTATTGAAGAAGGCGCAAAGCTCGAATTTGCAACCTTAAATGCGAGTTCAGGACCAATTTATATTGGTAAGGATGCCGAAATTATGGAAGGCAGCATTATTCGTGGCCCTTTTGCTTTATGTGATAATGCCACCGTTAAGTTGGGAGCAAAAATTTATGGCCCAACTACTGTGGGACCACATAGTAAAGTAGGAGGTGAGGTAAATAACTCGGTGTTGTTTGGCTATTCCAATAAAGGTCACGATGGGTTTTTAGGAAACTCCGTACTAGGTGAATGGTGTAATTTAGGTGCAGACACCAATAATTCTAATTTAAAAAATAATTATGCCGAAGTAAGACTTTGGGATTACGAAACTGAAGGTTTTGCCAAAACTGGCTTGCAGTTTTGTGGACTAATGATGGGCGACCACAGCAAATGTGGTATTAATACCATGTTTAACACAGGAACGGTTGTTGGTGTAAGCGCTAATATTTTTGGTAGCGGATTTCCACGAAACTTTGTACCAAGTTTTAGTTGGGGAGGAAGTAATGGCTTCACTACCTATTTAACCAAAAAAGCTTTTGAAGTGGCTCAAGTTGTTATATCTAGAAGACATATAGAGTTTACCGAGCAAGATGCTGCTATTTTAGAACATGTATTTGAAGATACCAAAAAGTACAGAAGACAATAATTTTAAACCCAAATCTATTTTATGCTAAGCATTTTACTCATATTTTTTATTGGAAAATATTTTTACGAATTAGCACAAGATTATTATAAGCATCGTTGGCTTTATGGTGTTTTAGGAATTGTTGTGTATTACTTTGGAACAATGATAGGCGGCTTTATTGTTGCAATTTTAAGCGAGCTTTTAGGTTGGAATATGAATTTTGAAAGCTCATTAACATTAACAGCTATTGCTATACCTTCAGGGTTGATTTTTGCAGTCGTGTTTTACTTTCTATTACAACGAAATTGGAAAAATGCTAAAGTTGAAGTAAAAGATGAAATTCAAGATATTGGAAAGCAAAAAGAAAATGATTTAGAAGAGAGCAATTAATCTTTCTTCACTCTTTTTAATTCCAATAAGTTAATAGGATTAATGCCTAAGCCATTAATTTCTTTTCTTGTAAAACGCACCACTTCATCATAAAACATATTGACCACAGGCGTTTTGCTCATTACTAAAGAATCCATTTTAGTATATAACTGTTCACGTTTTTTAGTATCTGTTTCGGTAAATGCTTGCTCATACCATGCATCAAATTGAGCATTGCTAAAATGAGTGTAATTAGGCCCATTGGGTGCAAAATTCTTACTGTAATAGAGTGACAAGTAATTTTCGGCATCTGGATAATCGGCAATCCAACTAGCTCTAAACATATCCAATTTTCCGTTGGCTTTTGCTTCTTTTAGGGTTGAAGGCGGAATCACATCAACATTCACCCTAAGTCCATGCTTTTGTAATTCACGTTGTATATATTCACAAAAACTCAAATAATTACTGGTTGTAGTGATGGTTATTTCAGGGTTTTGATTACCCGTTTCTTCAATATATTGTGTAATTAATGCTTTGGCTTTTTCTGGTTGGTAATTAAAACCAATGGTATTATTAAAACCTGGTAAACCTTTGGGAATAAAACCACCATAAGCAGGAATACCAATACCATTTCGTAAATAGGTCATCATTTTTTGTCTGTCGAATCCGTAATTAACAGCTTTTCTCAGTAATTCAGATTGTATTTCAGGCACATTGGAATCCATAAAAAATGCTAGATATTCAGTATTCAAATAAGGACCTCGAATCATATTTACATCACCTGCATAAAACTCTCGTAATTCTCCCTTTGCAGTTAGTATTTCGTCTTTATATGAGGCATCCAATCCAGACACAAAGTCAACGTTTCCTTGTGCAAACTGTAAAAATTCACTTTGTTTATCTGGTAAAAATGTAATGGCAACTGCTTCCAAATAAGGCAAAGAGTTTCCTTGGGCATCGGTTTCAAAATAGTTGTGATTTTTTCTAAATACCAATTTTAAATTTTCTTCCCAACGTTTAAATTTAAAAGGGCCTGTACCAATTGGGTTTGACCTGAAATCGCTATCATAATGTTCCACAATTTCTTTTGGAACCACGGAGCAATACTTCATAGTCAATAACCCTAAAAACGCAGGAAAAGGTTGATTCAATTGTATGTTAAATGTACTGTCATTAACTGCTCTAAAACTTTCAACTTTACCTAACACCCAACTTCCTGGAGATGCTACTTGTTTATCTTTTAATCGGTTAAAACTATACTCAAAATCTTTAGCAGTCACTATTCTTGTGGAGTCTTTTCCAAATAAGTTATGTTTATGAAAATACACATCATTTCTTAACGTAAATGAATATGACAGCGCGTCTTCAGAAATTGTCCAATGCTTCGCAATACTTGGTTGTACGTTTAAGCTGTCGTCCATTTGCACCAAACCATTAAATAATTGGTTGGCTGCCCAAATATCAGATAAATCCTTAGCAAACGCTGGGTCTAAAGAGCCAATGTTTTTGTGCTCGTTATACTTAAATACCTGAGAATCGTTGTTGCTGTTCTTGTTAGATGTGCAAGAAGTCATGATAATTGAAGTACAAAAAAGCAATACAAATAATTTTAAAGGCTTTAATGTGAGGGCAATTGGTTTTATCATTTGGCTTATATATTGTAAATTTGCACGCTTGGTAAAAATACAAGAATGAACGCTAGAAAAAAAGTCGCATTTTATACACTTGGTTGTAAACTTAATTTCTCCGAAACTTCCACAATAGCAAGAAGTTTTGATAGTGAAGGGTTTGACCGTGTTGATTTTTCAGAGAGAGCAGATATTTATGTCATTAATACATGTTCTGTTACTGAAAATGCCGATAAGCGTTTTAAAACCATTGTAAAACAAGCGCAAAAAGCAAATCCAGAGGCTTTTGTGGCTGCTATTGGTTGCTATGCACAGTTAAAACCAGAAGCATTAGCAGATGTGAACGGTGTGGATTTAGTGCTTGGAGCGACCGAAAAATTTAAAATAACCGACTATCTAAACGACTTAACAAAAAATGATTTTGGTGAAGTACATTCCTGTGAAATTGAAGATGCCGATTTTTATGTAGGAAGTTATTCTATTGGTGATCGTACACGTGCCTTTTTGAAAGTGCAAGATGGTTGCGATTATAAATGTACCTATTGCACGATACCTTTGGCTAGAGGGATTTCTAGAAGTGATACTTTAGACAATGTTTTAAAGAATGCCAAAGAAATTTCGGAGCAAAATATTAAAGAAATTGTGCTTACAGGTGTTAATATTGGCGATTATGGTAAAGGCGAATTTGGCAATAAAAAGCATGAGCATACATTTTACGAACTAGTTCAGGCCTTAGATGAAGTTGAAGGGATTGAGCGATTGCGAATTTCGTCTATTGAACCAAATTTGCTAAAAAATAAAACTATAGATTTTGTTTCAAGTAGTAAAACCTTTGTGCCGCATTTTCATATTCCATTACAAAGCGGAAGTAATGACTTGCTTAAATTAATGCGTCGTCGTTATTTACGTGAGTTGTATGTTGACCGTGTGAATAAAATAAAACAAGTCATGCCTCATGCATGCATTGGCGTGGACGTAATTGTTGGGTTTCCTGGTGAAACGGACGAACATTTTCTAGAAACCTATAATTTTTTAACGGAATTGGATATTTCATATTTACATGTCTTTACCTATTCTGAAAGGGATAATACACTAGCTGCCGAAATGGAAGGTGTTGTTTCTAAAAATGTACGTTCTAAGCGCAGTAAAATGCTACGAGGCTTATCTGTTAAAAAGCGTCGTGCCTTTTATGAAAGCCAAATAGGAACTACAAGAAAGGTATTGTTTGAAGGTGAAAACAAAGAAGGCTACATACATGGTTTTACCGAAAATTATGTAAAAGTAAAATCACCTTGGAACCCAGAGTTGGTCAACACATTACATAAAGTTGAACTCACTACTATTGATGAAGGTGGCTTAGTGAGATTTGAGTTTGTAAAGAAAACAGCAGATATTTTATAAAATAAAAAAGTGACTCGAAAGTCACTTTTTTATTAAATTCTTACGCCTACAGGAAGCATACTTTTGTAGCGCCTGTTACGACGGATAAATTTAGCAATAGGTGGGCTTGTAGGCACCACACTTATGTTTCTTTCTTGAATATTAGCCATCACGAGCTTTAAAAAATCTTCAACAAAGGTCTCATCTGTAGCACATTCAGGTACAGTAAGTTTTGTTAAAAAAATCTTTCGGTCTTGGAGGGAATACTCAATAGTTGCTAAATTACCTTCAACGTCAAGTTGAAATTGTCTTAAAAAGGTATTGTCAATAAGTTCAGCTGCATCTATCATAATTAGTCTATTTATTCAATGGAGAAAGAACTATTTTATATAGTTTTGTCGTGCAAAGGTACTAAAAAAATCATTACAAACCTTATAAACAGTGACTTAATTACCTATGAACCAAGAGTTAATACATATTTACTTAATGCCAGGAATGGCAGCAAACCCATCTATTTTTGATAATATAGACTTGCCAAAAGAGAAATTTAAAGTTCATTTGTTAGAATGGTTTATCCCAGAATCAAAGGAAACTATTCAACAATATGCTAAATGTATGTCAAATAAAATTGAGCATGAAAACGTGGTGTTATTGGGTGTTTCGTTTGGTGGTGTATTGATTCAAGAAATGAGCAGGTTTTTAAATTTAAGAAAACTCATTATCGTTTCAAGTGTAAAAAATATGCACGAATTACCTAAAAGAATGAAGTTGGCTAAAGTCACAAAAGCATACAAATTATTGCCAACACAATTTGTAAGTAATTTTGAATCTTTTGCAAAATATGCTTTTGGAGACACCATTAAAAAGCGTTTTAAACTGTATAAGAAATATTTATCGGTTGACGATAAACGCTATTTAGATTGGGCGCTTCATAATATGATTTGTTGGGAACAAGAAGAAGTTGTACCTAACATTATTCATATTCATGGAGATAAAGACCCAGTGTTTCCAATCAAGCATATTTCAAACTGTATTACTGTAAAAGGAGGCACTCATATCATGATTATTAATAAATATAAATGGTTTAACGAGAACCTTCCAAAATTGATTCTTAGTTAAAATTTGTTAATCTTTCAGTTTTTTGATTATTTTTAAAACCTAAATAAACTTTTTAAAGTGATGAAGACAATAAAAAACATTTTGGCATGTCTTGGATTATTAAGTTTATCTGGACTGTTAATTTTTGCAGTTCAAGATGCTCCAAGTGATGAAAATTTAGAAAAGAAAATTATAAACGATTATAATGTTTACGCCCTAAACGTTCCAGAAAACTTAGATTTTGCTGGTGAAGCATTACCTTTAAATGACCCAGATATTTTAGAGCGAATGGATCGCGAATTATTGGTAAATACCTATTGGCAATCTAACGCCTTATTAATGTTTAAACGAGCAAATAAGTATTTTCCTGTAATTGAACCTATTCTCGAAAAACACGGAATTCCAAACGATTTTAAGTATTTAGCAGTTATTGAAAGTGGTTTAACAAATGCAGTATCACCTGCTGGAGCAAGAGGTGTATGGCAAATAATGAAAGCCACAGGGCGTGAGAACGGATTGGAAATAAACGCTAATGTAGACGAACGTTACAACTTAGAAAAAGCAACCGAAGTTGCGTGCAAGTACTTATTGGAAGCCAAAAAGCGCTTTGGTACTTGGACATTGGCAGCTGCTTCTTACAATGCTGGAAAAGCAGGAGTAGCAAAACGTTTAAAAGCACAAAACGTAACAGATTATTACGATTTATTACTAGGTGAAGAAACAGGACGTTACATGTTTAGAATTGTGGCTTTAAAAGAAATTTTAAATCACCCAGATAAATACGGATTTAATTTTAGGCATAAAGATTTATACAAACCAATTCCGACGTACAAAGTTGAGGTTGATACAGCAGTGACAGATTTTGTTAAGTTCTCAGAAAAGTTTGGAATTAATTATAAAATTTTAAAACTGCATAACCCTTGGTTGCGTGAGCCACATCTTAATAATAAATCAAGAAAGCAGTACTTTATAAATATTCCAGAAGAAGGGTACTACTCAAAACCTTAAAATATAGATGATTAAATAAAAAAAGCACTGAAATTTCAGTGCTCTTTTTATACTCTTTATCGTCTGCTTTTACGATGTTGTCTTGAAGAAGTTGGACTTCCATAATGTTGTCTTGGGATAGAAGCTCGTTTCATTTGCTCTTTCATCATTTTTATTTGGTCCGCCAACATATCACGTTTATCAAGTTTCTGTGCTTCACTCAAAAGTTTTTGCGCTTCTTGTTTACGACGCTTACTAAAAGCAATTCCAGCCAAATTCAATTTTGCCATAGCCATATCATGGTCCATAGATAAACCTAAACTTACAGCGTTTTTAAAATATTTTTCAGCTTCGTTCATATTGGTTTGTGAAACCATAATACCATTAAGGTAATTGTAATACCCTTGTTGCTTTCGTGTTAATGCTGTTTTAGGATGCTTAATTTTATCCAACCATTTTTTGGCACCATCAAAATCCTGTTTTCTTAATTTTAAAAAAGCCAATAAAATAAACTCATTTTTAAAATATAGAAACACAAAAATTGACGATAGTAACACAAACATAATTCCGTTACCAATAAAGCCTTCTGCAAATTGATAAACAGCATAAGCAAAGATTAAAATAGCGAGAATTAACTTAATAATTTTATTGTACATTTTGTATGTTTAAATTTAAGACTGCAAAGGTAGTAAAAACAATTAAAAATATTTTTAATTTTAGGCTTGTCAAATAAAAAAGCCTTTGTATATTTGCACGCAGTTTTGAGATAGTTCTCAATATATAAAAAGAATATTCAGTTTATAAAAATATAAGACAATGCCGAAAAGAACGTTTCAGCCATCAAAAAGAAAGAGAAAAAATAAACATGGCTTTAGAGAAAGAATGGCTTCTGCCAATGGTAGAAAAGTCCTTGCACGTAGAAGAGCAAAGGGAAGAAAGAAGTTATCTGTGTCTTCTGAATTAAAGCATAAAAAATAATGATTAACAATTGTTAATATATTAAAGGTGTTACTGGTCGTAACGCCTTTTTTTATATCCTGTCGTTACCTATTTTTGAAAAATTTTTAAAACAAACAATAATAAACACCAATGCCGAAAAGAAAAGACTTAAACTCCATTTTAATTATAGGTTCAGGACCAATTATTATTGGTCAAGCCTGTGAATTTGATTATTCAGGATCTCAGGCACTTCGTTCTCTTCGTGAGGATGGAATTGAAACTATTTTAATCAACTCCAACCCAGCAACAATTATGACAGACCCTTCCATGGCTGATCATATTTACTTGTTGCCTTTAAATACAAAGTCTATTATTAAAATCCTTAAAGAGCATCCACAAATTGATGCTGTATTACCTACAATGGGAGGTCAAACAGCTTTAAATTTATGTATTGAAGCTGATGAAAAAGGCATTTGGGATGATTTTGGTGTTAAACAAATAGGTGTAGATATTAATGCTATTAATATTACTGAAGACAGGGAACAGTTTAGAGAGTTAATGGGTAAAATTGGTGTGCCAATGGCACCTCAAGCTACAGCGACATCTTTTTTAAGAGGTAAGGAAATTGCTCAAGAATTTGGTTTTCCATTATGTATTCGTTCTTCTTTCACTTTGGGTGGTGCAGGTGCTGCAATTGTTTATGAAGAGGAGGATTTTGACAAGCACCTTCAAAGAGGGTTGGAAATTTCTCCAATCCATGAAGTCATGATTGACAAAGCCATGATGGGTTGGAAGGAGTATGAATTAGAACTACTTCGTGACGCAAACAATAACGTGGTTATTATTTGTGCAATTGAAAATATGGACCCCATGGGAATTCATACAGGAGACTCCATTACTGTGGCGCCAGCAATGACTTTAAGTGATAAAACCTACCAGAAAATGCGTGATATGGCAATTCACATGATGCGTAGTATTGGTGATTTTGCAGGAGGTTGTAATGTGCAATTTGCAGTAAGTCCAGATGAAAATGAAGATATTATTGCCATTGAAATCAATCCGCGTGTATCACGTTCATCAGCATTGGCAAGTAAAGCGACAGGATATCCTATTGCAAAAATTGCTGCAAAATTGGCTCTTGGTTATACTTTGGACGAGTTAAGTAATCAAATAACAAAATCTACATCAGCTTTATTTGAACCAACTTTAGACTACGTTATTGTAAAAATACCTCGTTGGAATTTTGATAAGTTTGAAGGAAGCGATAGAACTTTAGGGCTGCAAATGAAAGCTGTTGGTGAGGTTATGGGCATAGGTCGTTCGTTCCAAGAAGCATTGCATAAAGCAACACAATCATTAGAAATTAAGCGTAATGGCTTGGGAGCAGATGGTAAAGGCTATAAGGATTATGACCAAATAATAGATAAATTAAGACACGCAAGTTGGGACCGTGTATTTGTGATTTATGATGCGATACAAATGGGAATTCCTTTGAGTAGAATTCATGAAATCACAAAAATAGATATGTGGTTCTTAAAGCAATATGAGGAACTATATTTATTAGAGAAAGAAATATCAACATTCAAGATTGATACCATAGAGTGTGATTTATTGCTTGAAGCCAAACAAAAAGGATATGGTGACAGGCAAATAGCACACATGCTTGGTTGTTTGGAAAGTCAGGTGTATAACAAACGTGATGACATGAACATTAATCGCGTATATAAACTTGTGGATACATGTGCTGCGGAATTTGAAGCAAAAACACCATACTATTATTCTACGTTTGAAAACGAAGTAGAAACTAAAGATGGCGAGCGTTATGCAGACAATGACAGTATTGTTTCAGACAGAAAAAAAGTAATTGTTTTGGGCTCAGGCCCTAACAGAATTGGTCAAGGAATAGAGTTTGATTACTGTTGTGTTCATGGTGTTTTAGCTGCAGCAGAATGCGATTACGAAACTATCATGATTAACTGTAATCCTGAAACAGTATCAACCGATTTCGACACAGCCGATAAGTTATATTTCGAACCCGTTTTCTGGGAGCATATCTACGATATTATTCGTCATGAAAAACCCGAAGGTGTTATTGTACAACTTGGTGGTCAAACGGCCTTGAAGCTTGCAGAAAAACTAGACCGTTACGGCATAAAAATATTAGGAACAAGTTACCAAGCATTGGATTTAGCCGAAGATAGAGGGAGCTTTTCAACACTTTTAAAAGAACTCGATATTCCTTATCCAGAGTTTGATACAGCCGAAACTGCAGACCAAGCTCTTGCAGTAGCCGATAAACTTGATTTTCCAATTTTGGTTCGCCCTTCGTATGTGTTGGGAGGTCAGGGCATGAAAATAGTCATTAACAAAGAAGAATTGGAAAAGCATGTGGTAGATTTATTGCGTAAAATTCCAAATAACAAATTATTATTAGACCATTATTTAGATGGTGCCATTGAAGCCGAAGCTGATGCCATTTGTGATGGTGAAAATGTCTATATCATTGGTATTATGGAGCATATTGAGCCTTGTGGAATTCATTCAGGAGATAGTAATGCCACATTGCCTCCTTTTAATATTGGAGACCTCGTTATGCAACAAATTATAGACCACACCAAAAAAATTGCTTTGGCATTGAATACCGTTGGTCTAATTAACATTCAATTTGCTATTAAAGATGATAAAGTATATATAATCGAAGCTAATCCAAGAGCCTCTAGAACTGTGCCTTTTATAGCAAAAGCCTATGGTGAACCTTATGTAAATTATGCAACTAAAGTGATGCTGGGGGAAAAGAAGGTAACAGACTTCGATTTCAAACCACATTTAGACGGTTACGCAATAAAACAACCCGTATTTTCATTTAATAAATTCCCAAATGTTAATAAGCAATTGGGACCAGAAATGAAGAGTACTGGTGAGAGTATTTTGTTTATTGACAGTTTAAAAGATGATGAGTTTTACGACTTATATTCAAGACGTAAAATGTATTTAAGTAAGTAAATACTTCTTTTTACCGATTTTTTTAAAGTTAATCAGCTGAAATTACTATTTTTACACTTAAATATATCTCAAATAGACTATGGGAAGAAAACTACTTTTTTTATTACTTACATTGTTTATCACCTCTACTAGCTTAGCACAAATTACAGCTGGATTGGTTGATGATTTTGATACTCCTGCCGACGAAAATGGTTGGGAACATCAAGCTGGTGGACCAAACCCACCCACTATGCAAACAGTTGGTGGTATAGATGGAAATTTTATAAAAAATATTTCTTCTGGTAATGTTGGTGCTGGTGGTAAGATGATAATGGTTAATTATCAAACCAAATGGCAGGGAGATTATATTACTGCAGGGATTAAATCTATATCCATGCAAGTAAGAAATAATAGTGCTGTCACTATCAATTTAAGAGTAGCATTTGGAGTCAATGAATTTGGTGGAAGTGCACCACATTGGGTGTCTAACTCTGTAGATTTAACAGCAGGTTCTGGTTGGACAACAGTAGTGTTTCCAATTACCGAACCATATATGGCTCAGTCAACTTCAGGTTCATCAGCTACTTATGCCGCAGTAATGGCTAATGTGAAAATTTTTAGGATACTAAGTTCCTCTTCAGGAAATCATAAGGGAGACCAATTTGCTGGTGAAATAGATGTTGATAATATTTCTGCTAACGATACTTTTTTAAGTACAAGAGAAAACAAATTATCTAATGCTTTTTCGATTTCACCTAACCCTGGAAGAGATAAATTAAACTTAAAATTATCAAAGCTTAATAATAATGCATCGGTTGAGGTTTTTGATGTTTTAGGAAAGAAAATTTACGCAGATAGAATATATGCAATGACCAAAGTGGTTAATGTATCACAATGGAATAATGGTGTGTATTTAGTGAGATTAACTACTGACTCTGGTACACAAACAAAACGTTTTGTAAAGCAGTAAATAACCCATTTCTAATAGTTATTAGAAATGTAACAATTAATTATCTTAATTGCTAAATTGTTGATTTATTCAAAAAACATAAAATGAATATTAAGCTTTTATTTATTGTAAGTTCTATATTTTTCTCTTGTTGTACCTTTGCTCAACAGAGTATTTTTGATGTTGCACGTTCTGGAACAGTTGAAGATGTTAAAAAATTAATAGCTATTAATACTGACACCATTAATAGCATTGAAAAATCAGGCTACTCTCCGTTGGTATTAGCTTGCTATAACGCTAATATAGATGTTGCAAAATTCTTAGCCAAGAACGTTGTTGATATTAATGGAAGAAGTGAGTATGGTACTCCTCTTATGGCAACTGTATTTAAGAATCAAGACGATTTAGTTAAAGCGCTTTTAGATTTAAATGCGAACCCTAACATAGCAGATTCAAATGGAACCACGCCTTTGCACTATGCGGTAATAATGAGAAATATAAAGATTATTAAGTTGCTATTAAATGCTAAGGCGAGTCAAACTTTAAAAGACAATAATGGAAAAACAGCCGTAGACTATGCATTAATGACTCAAAATAAAGAAATTATAGAATTATTCAATTAAGAATAGTCTATCATCTTATAACACATCACTAAAAAAATTAGTATATGAAAAAGATTACAATAACCTTAATAGTTTTGTTTTTTTTAATAACATTAAAATCTATTGCACAGACTATTACCACTGGAGATTTTAACCTTTCTACAACAATGGGATTAGAGTATTCTGCTAAGATTCAAGTTTCAAATTCATTGGTTACATTAACATTAGTGGGGCCAGATGATAGATGGTTAGGAATTGGTTTAGGTGTACAAACTATGACTCAAACTGAAGATCATGGTGATGTGTTAATTTATGATGGGACAACCCTTAGCGATAGACACTATGTAGGATTTGGGCTTACGCCAGCTGTAGATACAGTTCAAGATTGGACTGTGATTTCAAATGTGGTTGATAACAAAATAAGGACTATTGTCGCAACCAGAGCACCAGATAGTGGTGATATTGATGATTATGTATTTTCAACAGCTGATACATCTGTAGATTTAGTCTGGGCACGAGGAAATGGAGCAACATTTTCCTTAAGTTGGCATGGTTCTAATAGAGGGATTACAATGGCCTCCTTCCATTTATTAGGATTGAAAGAATACAATAAAAAATTAAATAGCTTTGAAATAGTGCCAAACCCTAGTACTTATTCTTTGAATCTAAAGTTATTTAAAGAGGAGTCAAGTTCTGTATTAGAGGTTTTTGATGTTTTAGGCAAGAAAATTTACGCAGATAGAATACATGCAATGACCAAAGTGGTTAATGTGTCACAATGGAATAATGGTGTGTATTTAGTGAGATTAACTACTGACTCTGGTACACAAACAAAACGTTTTGTAAAGCAGTAGTTTTGCTATAAAATATATTTTAAAACCATCAGTTTTTTGCTGATGGTTTTTTTATGCAAAGGCATTAAATATTAACCCAACTGTAATGGCAATGCCAAAACTAATAAGTGTGCCAATTAGTATGTACTCGGTTAGTTTTCGGTGTTTACTTTCTTTTAAATCGCCAAACCTAAATACCGATTTTGCAGTAATTAAAAAGCCAACAGCTTCCCAATGATTGGTTATGATAAAAACAAATACTAATAAACGCTCTAGCATACCAATATAGGCACCAGCATCTTTTAGCGATTCATTGTTTTCGGTTATTTTGGAAATGTCCCATTTTGTGAAAATGATTTTCATTATGATGGAAACAGGTCGTGTTAAAAACACTAAACAGGTAATGAATAATAGCGTTTGTTCAGAGAAAAATGCATCAAAATTCACATCAGTTTTCGTGTAAATAAGATATGTTGTTACTATTACTACAGTATGTAACACTTGGTCTATGAAGAATAATAGTCGTTTCGTCTTTTTCTTTTGAATAAGGAGCTTAAAAGTATCAATAATAAAGTGAGAGCCACCAATAATGAGTATTATTTGCCAAAGTGATATATCCCAAAGTATGATAAATAACAAAGCAATATGAATAGCGACATGTAAATATAACTTTGTAGATTTTAGCTTCTTCTTTTCTTTGTCTTTAACCCAGTTTTTGGGCTGTAAAAAGAAATCGCCAATGATGTGCGCTAATAATAGTTTTATTAAAATCATTATATTAAAGTATCAATTTTCTCTCTGTATAAAAGGTTTAATTCTTGTATTTCATCAAAATAAGCACGCTTTAACCGTTTACTAACAGCTTCTTGATTAATGCCAATTATTTGCGCCAATTCTTTTTGTAGCGTGTTTTGATTTTCTAGACTTAGTTTTACAATTTCAGCAGTATTAACCGTCCAATTATCCATGGCTATCAAGGCAAGTTTAAAATAAAGGTTTAATTCCCTATTTAATTTATTATTAGAGGTTTTTATTTTAAGATTGTTTTTTTCTTGTTTTAAAACTTCTAAGGTATCTCCTGAATATTGAAATGCTTCGCCATTGGATTCTGTAACGTTTTCGCCATCAAATGTTTTATCGCCGACTCCTATTGCCAACCTTACATCCATCCCTCTAGTGCATTTTATACAAGCCTTGATATATACTGCATACTCAAAACTATTATGAAAATCTTTTATCTCTATTTGAAAGCTATCACCACGATATATTTCCCATTTATTGAATTTAGACTCTAACATGCCTAATGCATTTTTTAATGAGCTTAACCAAATATCAGGATTAACGGGTTTTGTTGAGCCTATAATATCGCCTGTAATTACACTTGTCATAACATTCCTCATTTATGGAATAAACAAATATATTCCTTATTTATGGAATAAACAAACATATTCCTTAAAAATGGAATATTTAATCATCTTCTTGGGCACGTTTAATAATAGCTTCTGGAAGTGCTTTTTTAGCTTTGGCTCCCATTTTCTTTAACTTTTCAACACGTCCTATGAGGTTTCCTTTACCTTCAACCAGCTTGTTCATAGCTGAGGAATAATCGGATTTTGCAGCATCAATTTTTTTACCAACGCCTGTTAAATCGGTAACCAAGCCTTCGAATTTATCGTATAAGGCACCAGCTTGTTTGGCAATTTCCAGCGCATTTTGCTGTTGCTTTTCATTGTTCCACATAGAATCTATGGTACGCAGCGTTGCCAAAAGGGTAGAAGGTGTGACAATCACGATGTTTTTTTCAAATGCTTTATTATACAACGAATTATCGTCGTTTACAGCAATGGCAAAAGCAGGTTCAATAGGAATAAACATCAGCACAAAATCTGGTGATTCTATGTCATACAAATCTTGATAGTTTTTTGCAGATAGTTGCTCAACGTGTTTTTTAATGGAGTTGACATGTGCTTTTAAAAATTGTGATTTCTCATCATCTTCGGCATTTACCAAACGTTCATAATCGGTTAAAGACACTTTACTATCAATAATCATGCGTTTGTTATCTGGAAGATGCAACACAACATCTGGCAGCACACGTGTACCATCGTCAAGGGTGAAACTTTGTTGCACAAAATATTCTCTATCTTTTTCCAAACCAGACTTTTCAAGTACGCGTTCAAGCACCAATTCGCCCCAGTTCCCTTGCATTTTGCTATCGCCTTTTAGGGCTCTTGTTAAGTTGGTGGCTTCTTTGGTCATTTGTTGGTTTAAGTCTTTTAGGCCTAATAATTGCTCTTTTAAAGCCGAATGCATTGAGATGCTTTCCTTTTGCGTGTCTTCTACTTTTTTCTCGAATACTTGAATTTTTTCTTGTAACGGATTTAAAATCTGTTTGATGTTTTCTTTATTCTGAAGGGTAAATTTTTCAGATTTTTCATCTAAAATTTTGGAAGCCATTAATTCAAAATCTTTACGTAACTGTTCTTGTTGTTTTACAAGTTCTTCATCACGTTTTTGATTTTGTTGCTGAAGGTTTTCGTATTCAGAATTTCTTCTTGCCAATTCAGAATTTAAAAACTCTTTTTCTCGTCTAATATCTTCTCTTTCAGCTTCAATTTTTTCAAGATTTTTCTTCAGCTCGTCAATGGTTAAACGCATTTGATTTTGACGTTCGTTGGAGGCACTTTGCTCACTTTTACTTTTTAGTTTATTAATAAGCATACCAACGTAAGCTCCTATGGCTAAAGAGAGAAGAATAGAAATAATTAAGAGAAGGCTTTCGTTCATATTTTTAATTAATAAGTATTGGTCATATTACTATCCACACAAATAATAAAGTCGGCTTTTCCTTTGTGTTCGTCTTCTAGTTTGTAAATATCTTCTTGTGAAACAGTGGTGATTGTTCCATAGTTTATAGTATTATTAGCTCTTTTTAAGTACCATAAAATGCCTTCATAATGATCGGAATGATAAGACCCATTATAATGTATAAAGGTGTGGGTTGGTTTCATATTCTTAAAAATAAAATGTGCCATCGTAGCATCTTTTGTAGCTTGAGACTCTACTAATTCTGGAGTTCCATGGTCACCCATCATTTTTAATATGTTTTTATAAGTTGGTAACTCTTTATCAAAAGCCATTGGTAGAGGTGCCATCCATTCTTTTTCTTGAGTTGAAAGGGTATTCAGGGCTTTAAACCCTTTTCTATAAACCAAATTTGCATAACGTCGTGGAATATTTGTTGCAACAAACGTTAGGTTATTAGTTTTTGCAAAATCAACCAATGGTGCATAATCGGTTTTGTAGTTTTTCCATAAACGTGCTAATGAATCAAGCCCTTTGTAATTAATTTTGCCGCTTAAATAATCATTTAAAGGTATTTGATTATCGGCTTCAAACATTTCGGCTCCTAAAATGAGTTTGTTGGTTTTAAAAAGGTCAGTAGTTACTTCAAACTGTAGCCAATGAGCAATTGCGTTATTATGACTTTCGCCAAATAAAATAACTTCTTTGTCCTTAAGCTTCTTCAACATTTTTTTATAAGACACTTTTTTGCCATTTGCGTTATAGAAGACATAGGCATCTTTATTTTGGCTAACGACTAATTGGCAAACAAAGAATAGCGTAAGGAGAAGAAGTGATTTTTTCATCGAATAATTTTGAATGAGTTGGTGGTTTTATCAAAAGTAATAAAATCCTTAGGAAATAATGCGTCAAAAGTGTCTCTTTCTATAAGTTTACTTGGAGCGCCTGAAACAACATTATTTTCAGTCATAACCACCAGTTTGTCACATAATTGTATGGCTAAATCAATTTCATGCGAAGAAAATAAAATAGTTTTATTGTTGTCTTTGGCTAATTTCTGAAGTAGTTTAAGAATGTACGCTTTATGATACATATCAAGGTGTGTCGTTGGCTCGTCTAGAATAATCAAATCGGTGTCTTGGGCTAAGGCTCGTGCTATCATGACTTTTTGTAACTGACCGTCGCTTAATTCATAGCATTTTTTGTGTTTGATGTCCTTTAAATTGGTGTCGTTCAAAGATTTATTGATGATTGATATATCAGTTTCTGAAAGATTTCCAACCCAATTTGTATAAGGTTGTCTTCCTAAGGCAACAATTTCAAATATCGACAAATTTTTTGATGCTATAGATTCCGTCAATACAAGGCTCAATGCTTTGGCAAGGTCAATGTTGTTGTACTGTTCAATGGGTTTCTTGTTGATATAGATATTGCCATTTAATGAGGGCTGTACGTTTGTAAGCGTACATAATAAGGTAGATTTTCCAATACCATTGGCGCCAACCAACCCACTTAACTCACCTGAATTCAATTCAATATTGATGTTTGAAGCAATAACAATTGTGTCTTTCTTAGTTTGATAGCCAATAGAGAGCTGTTCGGTTTTTAAGACGCTATGCTTTTGATAATCTTTCATTAAAACATCATTTTTCGTTTCCTAACCAATAACCAAATCACCACTGGAGCACCAATTAGTGAGGTAATAGCATTAATAGGTAGCATATAATCACTCGTTGGTAATTGTGCTATACTATCGCAAATAAGCATGACAATAGCACCTAACAAAAGTACTGCTGGCAATAATATTTTATGATTTGAGGTTGTAAAAATTTGTCGTGTTATATGCGGAATTGCTAAACCAATAAAGGCTATTGGTCCTGCAAATGCTGTGATGGTGCCTGCAAGAAGACTTGTAGCTACTATAATTATTAATCGGCTTTGTTTAATGTTAAGTCCAAGACTTTTAGCATAGTTTTCCCCAAGTAATAATGTGTTTAGTGCTTTGATGGAAAAAATACTTAAAACAACACCAACGAGGATAATAGTAGAGAAAATAAAGAGTTCGTACCAAGATAAATTCCCTAAACTACCAAAACCCCAAAAAATGTATTGTTGCAGTTGTTCAGCAGAACTAAAGTAGGAGAGTACACTTACTACAGCAGCTGTAATGCTTCCAAACATCAGCCCAATAATAAGAATTGCCATAGTATCCCTAACTTTTGATGATACAATTAAAACAGCCAAAAGCACTAAAAAACTACCTAAACTAGCGGCAATAACGATGCTCCATTTTGAAACAAGCAATGTTGTAAAAACACCTCCAAAAAACCCTGAACCTAAAATCACCAAGGCAACACCTAGACTTGCACCTGAACTAATCCCTAAAACAAAGGGTCCAGCTAGCGGATTTCTAAACAATGTTTGCATCAATAAGCCAGAAATACCCAATCCAGAGCCAACCAAAATAGCTGTAAAGGCTTTGGGCAGTCTGTAGTTTTGGATAATGTAATTATCTGAAACACCTAACAAGGCATTAAAAATTTCTTTTATTGAAAATGATACTGAACCCAAACTAATATTGGCAAAGAAACAACATACCAATACAAAAATCAGTATTAGAAAAGAGAACTTATATGTGTTGGAACTTGACAATTATTTTAAAGGTTTAAAGAAAAAAGGTTTGTAATCTTTAAGTAATTCTGGATGGCAAATTTTTATAATGTCTTTTAGCACTAAATCAGGTCTTGCTGTGCCTAATTCGTAATATAAAACGCCACCAGTTTCTCCAGCGGTATTGGCGAAGGTATAAATGTTCTTGTTTTTGAAAGCCTCAAATTTTGAGTAATGCTGACTAGCTTTTTCCAATGCTTCAAAGGAAGGATAATAGGATGGGCTTAACCACAAATCGGCATCTTGAGCTTTTTCAAAAACGCTTTCAAAACTTAAAGCTAAACTGCCTTTTTCGGTAGTATCGCTCCAAAGATAATTAACGTTGGCATCTTTTAATATTTGTGCTTCAGGGCTTGTGCCACTTGGTAAATACCAAACATCTTTGTGCATAGCACCACTTAAAACTGTTGGTTGGTTGGTCACTTTTTTAGCCAAGGCTTTAGCGTTTAAATAATCATTTTCTATTTGATTAAAAATGGAATCAGCTTCTTTTTCCTTATTGTAGAGTGCTCCAAAAAACTTAATCCACTCTGCTTTAGCAAGCGCTGATGTTTCCACCCAATCGCCATTGTAAATTACTGGAATTCCTGAATTTTTAATGGTTTCTAGAGTTTTGTTACTACTGCTTACACCATAACCAATAACTGCATCTGGTTTTAACTCTAACAAAATTTCAGTGTTTATATCTCCATTTGCACCTAATTCTCTTACTTGATTATTATTGATTCTTTGTCTGGTTTTTTCAGAAGACACATAATCCGTTCCTGGAAAACCAATCAACGTTTGTTCTACATTTAAAAGCTCTAAAGCTGGGATATGTGTTGTGGATGTAACAATGATTTTATTTATTGACATATCTACAACACCATCAAAATTTTCATATTTCCAATCAATTATTGCACTATTACTAGGTATTCCATACCTGTAACTTCTATCCGATTTTGGCCAAGGACTATTTATTTCCAATACTTTATAATTGTCATATTGAGTAATTGAGAATCCAGTAGCATACTTTAAGTCTGTTTTTTGACCTGTTGAGTTTGTGTTTTTTTGCTTTGAAGCATCATTTTTACAACCTACTAAAAGGGTCAAAAATAATAATGTAATTATAAATTTATTGAAATACGCCATAAGTAACTTTAGTAACTAAATCTTTCTTTTTTGTATCGTAATTTTGAATAAAATTAACTCTCATGAGAGACAATTCAAATTTAACAATATATATAGTTGCAGGCGTTATTATTGTACATTTTTTAATAGGATTTATCTATCTTATTTATAAAATGAATAAGAAGAAATAAATTTGAAATGTAAATCAGTATTACTCTTGTTGCATTCGATTTGTATTAAAATCAAAAATACCTTTATCGATGTACATTTCTTTGGTGTGCGGACGCAAACTATTACTTGTAGCAATAGGCTTAGTTTGGTTTTCAATAGAAAAATTAAACCTTCCAGTGCCTTGAATATCTGCAATGGCAGCAGCTAATAATGGCTCGTTTTCATCACCTAAAACACTATAATTTGCTGGGTTTTCTAAAAGATTCATAGTAGGCGTTAACCCATTTGATGGCACCGAACTGTTTAGCTTATTAAGTGTATTTGCTACCAATGGTTGCATAGCATAGGTATGATTAGGGTTGGCACCTTCACGCTCTAAATTTGGTGAATCATATACTGTAATGGATGCTTGAGATTTTCCTGTGGTGTTATCACCAATTTGAACAATCTCAATATATGGGCTTAAGCTGTTGATAATCATCTCACTTGCTGACGCAGAATCTTCGGTAGTTAGCACATATATTTTATCTAGATTTAGGCTATTTATAGGTTCGCTGTTATCTATTAAAGATTCAAACTCAAAATCATAATTATTGGCTTGTAAGTCGCTATTGTACACTAATTTAGCAAATACTTCACCATTAAACTGACCAGTAATCATGCTGCCTAAATAAGCAGCAGTAAGCACAGAACCTCCTGGATTGTATCTTAGGTCAAGCACCAAATGCTGTACGTTGTTATTTTTGAAAGTATTAAAAGCAGTATTTAACTGGCTATTGTAAGCTGAAGTAAATCCATTATACATTATATAACCTAAGTTTTCACCATCAACATCAATAATTGCAGTTTCAAATATTGGATTTTCTGAAAGCACAGTTTTAGTAAGCGTAATGCTTTGTCCATTAGGCGTAATAATATCGTCATTTAAATTACCTGGAGTGCCATTATCATTATAATCGGCTAAATCCATAGTATAAGAATCTGGACTGAATAACGAGCGATAATTATCTTGGGTTAAATTCACACCATCAATGGCAGTGAACACTTGTCCTCTTCTTAGGTTATTATCTTCAGCATTACTATTAGGTAATACTAAACGTACAATACCAAACATATTCGTTGCACTTCCAGGGATTGGATATATATCGAATTCGTAACCACTTCGTTTAGATATACCATTAAAAAGTTCTTCTAGAGCAATATAATCATCAACAATCCAACTAAATCTATCTACAGTTTGTCGTTGATAAATTAAACTTTCAAAAAGTTCCTCTGGAGCTGAAAAAGAGTTTAAATAATCAGCATATTCGGCAGTTGTTGAAAATCTGTCATTCGCAAGGTCAGGAATATTATCTTTATACAAATAGACAGCATTCATACCTTTCCAAACAAAATCATTAATTTCACTAGCAGATATGGCATTATCGTCCATATCGTCAAAGCAACTATAGGTTAGCACTGATAATAGAAAACAGATTAAAAGAATTTTTGGGAATTTCATAGCAAATAGTGTTTTTCTTTTAACTATAAATTTAGTGTTAATATTATAAATTAAAAAAATAAAATCGCTCTCAAATAAATTATTTGAGAAACATTAAAATTGTCATTCCCGAGACATTGGGAATCTTTTATTAACTTAATATAAGTTAGTTAAAAAGTATATTTCATAAAAAATTTCACTTCATTGTAACAAAATTGAAAGTGCATCGTCGTAATAACAAATAGCAATAATAAGCTATAAGCTAACCAAAAAAATGACACAGGCTGAGTTTTTAAACATAGTAATGCCTTTTAAGGATAAAGTATTTCGTTTGGCAAAGCGCATATTGGTTTCGCAAGAAGAAGCCGAAGACGCCACCCAAGAAATCTTATTAAAGTTGTGGAAAAACAAACTTAAGATTAGCGAGTACAAAAATGTAGAAGCATTTTCTATGACTATGACAAAAAACTTTTGTTTGGATAAGTTAAAATCTAAGCACTCTCAAAATTTAAAGATTGTGCATAGTAATTATCAAGACAAAAATGTGTCATTACAGAAACAAGTGGAGTTGAACGATAGTGTAGATTGGGTTTCTAAGATAATGGAAGAGTTGCCAGAGCAACAAAAAATAATATTACAGCTTAGAGATATTGAGCAATATGACTTTGAGGAAATAGGTAAAATGCTTGACATGAATCAAACAGCCATTAGAGTCGCTTTATCAAGAGCAAGAAAAACATTAAGAGAAAAACTAACAAAAACACATAGTTATGGTGTTAAATAGCATAGAAAAATTAATAGAAAAGTACGACAACGGAGAAACTACTTTAAAAGAAGAGCAGCAGTTAAAAGACTATTTTTCGCAAGAAACTGTCCCGCAACACTTAGAAGTTTACAAATCAATGTTTCAGTATTTTTTGTACACCCACGAAGAACAGTTTACTAAAGACGTTCCATTAAAATCTAAGAAAACATATAGTTTGTATCAATGGATTTCGGTCGCAGCAGTAGCAGTTGTAATGTTGGGTATATTTACGCAGTTTGATGTATTTCAAACGCAAACATCAACTCAAACCTTAGCGGGTTTAACACCGCAAGAACGAGCAGAATATGAAGAAGCTAAAGAGGTATTAGCTCTTTTTTCTTCAAAATTTAGCAAAGGAACCAATAATTTAACCGCATTGAATATGGTGTCTAATAACTTTGATAAAGGCACAGATAACATTGCTTACTTTGGTGAAATTGCAAACACAACAAATAAAATTTTAAAAACAAATTAGTAGAATAATTAAAAACAAGTAAACATGAAAAAATTAGTATTAATAATCGCAATTTTAGTAACACCTTTAATGTCTATTGCGCAAGGAGGATTGTTCGATAAGTATGAAGATATGGAAGGCGTTGGCTCTGGTGTTGTAAACAGTAAAATGTTCCAAATGATAGCAAGCATCGATATCAATATGGAAGATCAAGATGCACAGGCAGCTTTAGATATGATTAAAAAAATTAAGAGTGTAAAATTCTTAACTACTGGAGATAAAGCAATATCTTCTAAAATGGCAGCTGATGTAAACAAATATATTGGCAGCTCAAAATTAGAAGAGTTAATGCGCTTTAAAGATGGCGACCAAACCGTAAAGTTTTATGTTAGAGAAGGTTCTAGCGAAAACCACGTAAAAGAATTATTAATGTTTGTAAATGGTTTAAAAGAACTTACTAAAGATTCAGACATTACCATTAATGGTGAAAAACGTGAAATAGAAACTGTAATTGTATCGGTTTTAGGTGATATAGACCTTAGAGAAATTTCAAAGATTACAAAATCTATGAATATTCCTGGAGGCGAGCACTTAGAGAAAGCTGGAGATAACAAAAACTAATAGTATAAAAAGGAAAATTATCATCATGAATACATCAATCAAAAACATTGTAGCGTCACTTCTTATAACTGCAACTTTAATTAGTTGTGGTTATGGAGGAGAGACCTTGCAAGGGTATTATGTTGTAAATCAAGAAGCACCAAATTTTGTTTCGGTAGATATTCCAGTAAGTTTTGTGAATTTAGAAGATGCAGAACTTACAGATGTGCAACGTGAAGCATACGAGTCTATAAACAAACTTAATATGCTTGGATACCGAAAAAATGATGATAATGTTGAGGAGTATAAAGCAGAACTGGTTAAAGTACAAACCATTCTAAAAGATGAGAAATATCAAGAATTGTTTAGAGGTGGAAATTCTAGTGATGGAAAAATCATTGTAAAATATATTGGAACAGATACAACCATAGATGAACTAATTATTTTTGGAACAATGAACAATACTGGATTTGGAATTATTAGGGTTTTAGGTGACGATATGGAACCTGCTAAAATCATGAAACTTGGAGAGGTTGTTAATCAAATGTCTTCAGATGAAAATGCTGTACAAGATTTTATGAAATTCTTTAGACCTGGTGGCACTGGAAACGATATTGAAGATTTTTCAGAAGCTTTAGATTAATCAATAAAAATATTACTATCAATCAAATATTTTAAAATGTTAATGTAAAAAACCTGTCAATTTAGGCAGGTTTTTTTATGCATCGTCGTCTCTGGATTTTATGATAATGATATTGACAACAATACCAATAAAGCATAAAAAAAGTAACATCATCACTATAAAATTGTCCAACAATTCTAATAGTCCAGCTATAAAAAAGAAGACCACCAAAAGACCTGTTGCCAATAATGTTACGTTACTTCTCATTTAAATACCAGTATAATTACTTGGTGTAATTGCTTTAAGTTCAGTTTTAATAGCGTCACTAACTTCTAAGGTATCAATAAAATTTGCAATAGATTGTTGCGTAATAGCTTCATTGGTTCTTGTTAAACCTTTTAAAGCTTCATAAGGGTTTGGATACCCTTCGCGTCTTAAAATAGTTTGAATAGCCTCAGCAGCAACAGCCCAATTATTTTCTAAATCTTCAGCAAATTTTGTTTCATTTAAAAGCAATTTGTTCAACCCTTTTAAAGTCGATTTAAAACCAATTAAAGTATGTCCAAAAGGCACACCAACATTACGTAAAACGGTACTATCAGTTAAATCACGCTGTAATCGTGATATTGGTAATTTAGCAGACAAATGTTCAAATACTGCATTGGCTATGCCTAAATTTCCTTCGCTGTTTTCAAAATCAATTGGGTTTACTTTGTGTGGCATAGCACTACTACCAACTTCACCTTTTTTAATTTTTTGTTTGAAATAATCCATAGACACATAGGTCCAAATATCTCTATCTAAATCAATTAAAATAGTGTTGATACGTTTTAAACAATCAAACAAGGCAGCCATGTGGTCGTAATGCTCAATTTGGGTGGTAGGGAAGGAGTGATACAAACCTAGTTTTTCTTGCACAAATTTACCTCCAAAATCTTTCCAATCTACATTTGGATACGCAACATGATGCGCATTAAAATTACCAGTGGCTCCTCCAAATTTTGCAGCACTTGGTATATCATTCAATAAATTAAACTGTTCTTTTAAACGTACAACAAATACTTCAATTTCTTTTCCTAAACGTGTTGGAGATGCTGGCTGACCATGGGTTCTTGCCAACATTGGTATATCTTTCCATTCTTTAGAAAGTGCTTCCAATTTATTTAAAACAGTAAAATATTCAGGAACATAAACATCGTTCATCGCATCCTTTATACTTAAAGGCACTGCTGTGTTATTGATGTCTTGAGATGTTAATCCAAAATGAATAAATTCTTTGTATTTCTCCAAATTTAGCTTGTCGAATTTCTCTTTGATAAAATATTCAACAGCTTTTACATCGTGGTTAGTAACTTTTTCAATGTCTTTAATGGCTGAAGCATCTTCAGCAGAGAAATCTCTATAAATACTTCGTAAATCTTCAAATAGATTGTTGTCGAAATCTTTTAATTGAGGTAACGGAATTTCGCAAAGCGCAATAAAATATTCAATTTCTACTTGCACTCTATATTTTATGAGTGCTTCTTCAGAAAAATAAGGTGCTAAAGATTCGGTTTTATTTCTATAACGACCATCTATTGGCGAAATGGCATTGAGCATTGATAAAGACATATATTTTATGTTGATTTTTGAAGTTGCAAAGATAATTCTTTTAAAAAGAAGCAAGAAGCTTATGCATTGAAGTTTTCAACCAAAAAGGTTACTTTTTCAACTTTTTTAGCAAATGTCTAGCTCTAGCTTTAAATGCAGCAGTACCTGAGTTAAAATCACGCTCTAAAATCATGACTAATTCTGGGTGAATCCAATCGTAATCTCTTCCAAGTAAGTATAAAGTACTCATAGAATACGCTTTAGCCGCTACTTTTTGATTGGTTATCAAATAATCAAAACTAAGCTCAATGATTTTTTCTTTGTGCTCTGGTATTAAATGTTTTTTTGTGTGATTATCGTCTCTATGATAATAGGCTTCAATAAGATATTCACAAATTTTTGCCACAGGGCGAACGGCTGGGTCGAGGTGAACCGTATGCATGCTTTCAGTAAACCTATCTAAATAGGGCAAAATACTATTTAAATCCTCTCGAGCTACAAACTCCAGTAACCACGCAGCTCTACAAGATGTTTTATCATTTACTTGAAATAAAATATCTAGCACTTTCGGAATTAAATCTGGATTAGAAATAACAAGCATTGCGTACTTTTTTCTATTCTCTCTTGAATGGTTTACGTACGATAATTCCTTATATAATTCTTCTTTAGTCAATGAATATTTTATTACTTTTAGTAGCACTAAAATTACTAATTATGAAGATTCTAAAAAAGATTTTATTATTGCTTTTAATTGTGTTTGTAATAGCCCAATTTTTTGGACCAGAAAAAAACGAAGGCGACCTAACTTCGATAGAGCCTTTTTTAACAGAAACTAATCCTCCTGAAGATGTTAAACTGATTTTAAAAGAATCTTGTTTTGATTGTCATAGTTCTAACACGCGTTATCCTTGGTATAATAGTATAACACCAGTGAATTACTGGATGGCCGAACATATAGCAAATGGTAAAAAACATTTTAATGTGTCTGATTGGAAAGATGCTTCTTTGAAGAAAAGAGATCATAAAATTGAAGAATTGATAGAAATGGTCGAAAAAAAAGACATGCCTTTACCGTCTTACACTTGGTCACATTCTGAAGCGAAGTTAACTGATGCGCAAATTTCAAGCATGGTTAATTGGGCAAAAGGAGTAAGGGAAATGTATGCCAAACAAAAAGCACAAAACGATTAGATGCCAAAACTATTAATTATTGGCTTTGTATGGCCAGAACCTAAGAGTTCGGCAGCTGGAAGTCGAATGATGCAATTAATTCATCTATTTCTTGAGGAAGGTTATGAGATTATATTTGCTAGTCCTTGTGCAAAATCTGAAAATGCATTTAATCTTGAAACATTAGGAATCACTCAAAGGTCTATTGAATTAAACAATTCAAGCTTTGATGAATTTGTTTCTCAATTAAAACCAGATACTGTTATTTTCGACCGATTTATGATGGAAGAACAGTTTGGTTGGCGAGTCGTCCAAAACTGCCCAGACGCATTGCGAATTCTAGATACCGAAGACTTGCATTGTTTACGAAAAGCTAGAGGACAGGCTAATAAAGAGAATAAGCCTTTGGATAAACCTTACTTATTTCGTGATATTGCCAAACGTGAAATAGCCAGTATTTATAGGAGTGATTTAAGTTTGATAATCTCGGAAGCTGAAATGACCATATTACAAAACGATTTTGGGGTTCCTGAAAGCATATTGCATTATCTGCCATTTTTAATGGATGAGGTTGCAGAAGAAGAAAAAGCAAAACTACCTTCCATTGAAAGGCGAAAGCACTTTGTAACTATTGGTAACTTTATGCATCCACCAAATGTAGATTCGGTTACCTATTTAAAAGAAGACATTTGGCCAAAAATATGGGCGCAATTAAAAGATGCAGAACTCCATGTATATGGTGCTTATACTTCTGAAAAAGTGATGCAGTACCAAGACGAAAACAACGGACTGTTTATTAAAGGCTTTGCAGATAATGTAAACGATGTTATGCAAAACGCTCGAGTGTGTTTATCGCCTTTACGTTTTGGCGCAGGATTAAAAGGTAAATTTTTTGATGCTATGCAAAACGGAACTCCTTATATTACTACCACTATTGGAGCAGAAGGAATTATAGATAATGAAGGTTTTGTAGTAAATACTGTTGATGATATCGTAAAACAAGCAGTAACTTTATATCAAGATGAAAGCAAATGGCTTCAACAACAAGAATTAGGATTTAGTTTATTAAAAAAGAAGTTTAATAAAACATTTCATTCCAGACGTTTTTTAAATAGGTTAGAAGATGCCATTACAAATAAAGAAGCAAACCGATTAAATAATTTTACAGGCGCAATGCTTAACTTTCATACCATGCAAAGTACCAGGTATATGTCGCGTTGGATTGAAGAAAAAAACAAATAGTATGAGATACATATTTGGCGCATTAGTTTTTGCCTTATTGATTACTTCTTGTAAACAAGAAAAAGAAAGTGTTCCTAATTTACCTGACCCTTATCAAGCTGGTTGGGAAGGCAAAAAAGTATGCGAAGTGCTTGAGGATAATGATCATCTTCGAGTGTTAAAATGCACGTTTCCTGCTGGAGTAGGGCATGAAAAACATTACCATAATCCGCATTTTGGGTACGCATTAAAAGGAGGCACTTTTAGAATGGATGATGCTAAAGGCATTCGAGAAGTAAGTTTCCCAACGGGCTATTCTTGGAGTAAAGATGAAGTGTCTGAGCACCAAGTTTTAAATGTAGGCGATAGCACGTCGGTGTTTTTGATTATTGAATATAAGTGATGTTTTTATTGTAGTATTTAGTTGTGTTTTCGTTATTTTTTTAATTCAAATACAAAACAAGTGATTCCTCCAAAATCCCTTTCTTCAATAAATTCAAAGCCAAGTTTTTTGTAAAACCTATGAGCTTTTAAATTGGTTTTTAATGGGTCAATGAGTATTCCGCTTACATTTGGTTCTTTAAAGCATCTATTAATAGCAAGTTCCATCATCTTTGTTCCGTATCCTTTACTCAAATCTGTTTCTTCTCCAATCCAAATGTCAATCGCTCTTTTATCCCGCTCAACTTTTCCCCAATATTTAGTTTCTTCTTCATAAGGGTCAATTATCTGGATAAATCCTATCGCTCTACCGTCTAACTCAGCCACTAGTTGCTCTCGCCATATTGGATTACGATTCAACTCAATTCTCCAATCCCAATCATCATCAGGGTCAGAGTCAATTACATGTTGTTTGGTGTCCCAATACTTTAGTAATTCTAAGTCATTTTTTGAGGCTAATCTTAATTTTATCATAAACCTTTTTGTTTTAAAATTTATCTTGAGAGTAAATTTAGATAAACTTGGTCTTTATGAGTTTACAGGCTTTATTATTTGATTTACGTGTTGCTCAAAATGTGCAACATAATCTTCCATCAAATACCTCAAATCAGACATGTTGCCTTTAGTATATAATTCAATTCTTGTAGTTAACGTTTGAGGGTTTTGTAGACCCATTATATTTTTTATTCGAATATTGATTGACATCAAAAAAGACAAAAGTTCTTCAATTTCAGAATTTTGATAATCATTCACTTTAACTAATTCAACCTGCTTCATTGGCATTATTCTATAAGGCTCTTTTTCAATTTGAACTGCTGTAAAACGTTGTAAATTATTAATTCCAGAATCAATTAAATGGCCCATAATTTCCTTCTTAGACCATTTTTCAGAATTGGCTTTATGATTTAATTCTGTATCCGAGGATTTAGAAATGTACTCTTTTGTTATTGTTAAAAGCTCTTCTAATTTGTTGATTGTTTTTATCATAATATTTTATTTTTATAAGTTTCTAATGTGATTCTAAATAATACTATAAAGATTATAGTTGCAAAACTATTTAAAGTAGTTTACTTTTACAATAACGGTCAAAAAGGATAGTTTAATTAAATTTGAAAATATGTACAATTTTAATGGGAAAGAATACCCTTGCTGTTCAAGTTTAACGATGGATATTATTGGTGGAAAATGGAAAGCAGCCATCTTATATAATTTGATAAATGAAACATTGCGATACAATGAGTTAAGAAAGAAAATGTCAACTGTTACCGAACGTACACTAAGTCTACAATTAAAATCATTAGCCGAAGATGGGATAATCAAGAGAAAGGTTTTTTATTCAAAACCACCACTAAAAGTTGAGTATTCTTTGACTCATTTTGGTAAAACATTAATCCCTTTAATTCAGCTAATTTCTGACTGGGGAGCTTACGTTAATGAAATAAATACCAAGTAGTTTTCTATTAATATTAATTCTAAGGGTTATATGAACCAAAACTCCAAATATGGCCTTCTATATCCTTGCATGTATAGCCACGACCACCATACTCCTCATCTTTAATTTCTATGAGTATTTTTGCACCTTTGGCAACAGCATTTTTATAATGTTCATCGATTTTTTCAACAATTATATAAGGAGCTTGAGTGTTTATTCCGTTTAAGCTATTGGGTGTTTTTATCAACTTGCCGTATTCGTTATTGTTTTCAGAACTTAACATAATCATCGAATTACCATATTTTAATTGAGCATGTATAATTGTATTATCTTCTCCTTGGACTACAAGTTGCTTTTCAAACCTAAAGGATTCGCATATCCATTCGATAGCTGCTTTTGCATTTTTATATTGTATTACTGGAATAATACATGCTTTATTTGTTGACATAATTTTATGGATTATTTGTCCTAAAGTTAGTAAAAATGTTTGTTTTTTTGACTGGAATGATTCAGGTAAGCTCGGTTTATCTAGCTTGCACACAACGTGCTCGTGTATGGTTCAGTTGCGTTGACTAGGACTAAGTTAGTAAACAAAAACGAACCAGAGGAAATTCCGAAGGAATTTCCAAGTAGGCGATAATCAAGCAATTGATTATACACGTTGTTGTGTACAGTTAAATTAGCTTTGACATAGGTACAGCACATATTTTATTTGTAATAATACTAGAAATATAATAAAGGAATTGTTTAGGACAAGTTTCCATTGTTTCGTTAAAAACAGCTTGATATTCTCCAGATAGAATATCATTATATAATGTCGGCCTGTAACGCGCAACACAACCAATGTAATACATAAGAAATACATAATGTGAAATTGGTTTGTATTTGTTTGGTTGAAGATTCAAATAATATCTATAACCTTGTCTTGTAAGAATAACAGAAACACCTAGTTCTGATATTTCATCTTGGATTTTCTTATAATTATTTTTCCAACTTGAGTCAGAAGTATTAGTATAATTCAATTTACGTTTAGATCTATACGTTATAAAACCTTTTTCGTCAGAAAGAAATTCAAGTTTTCTGTTTAAAATACCAGTCCTGAATTTTTCGCACCTCATGATATTGGAATTTTTCTTTTCATATGATATTTCGTATATCAATTGAGATCTTCTGGGAATATTAGTTTTAATATTAATTGATACAGGTAAAAACTTTCTTTTAGTTGTTTTTAATTTTCCAATATTATATGTCATTTCATGTATTTCAGGCATTTCTGAAATCATTTCATCAATATCAACGTATTCTCCAGCGGTTAGAGGTGAACCAATCAGTTCGCAAAATTTAGAAATGATATTAACTGAATCTGCCGCAGAAGCTTGAATTCTTAATCTTCTTTTTTCGTTGGATTGTAAGACTAAACCATGATGTTCCATTGAAACTTCTAAATCAACTCCTGAATTAAGAAGAAAAACCTTTATTAAGTTTAAGGTTGAGTAGTATAATAGTGTGCCTCTAGTTGGCATTTTTGATTTCTCAGATGCAAGTTGAAAATTCTCTGCTAATTCTAAAAAGTATAAACTTTTTACAAGTCTTTTTGATTTTTTTGATGAACGTTTAAACTTTCTAATTTCATTATTTATCCAAGTGTTTAGAAAATTCCATGGATTAGAAGTTAACATAAATGAGGAACCAGGTTCTACGGGAAAAGGAAAATATTTTACGCTGTGATAATTCCGTTTTGCTAGTTCATATTCCATAATTTTGATTTCGGTTTAATTGTACACAACTAGCATTTATTGGTATAAAACATGCCTAGAAAGTTTTACCTATTAAGTCCTAAATAGTCTAGTTTGTCATTAAATTTAATTGTATCGAATAGTGTTATTAAATATTCTATAATAACATTAAAAGTATGAATAGTTTTTGACTGTAAAAAACGATTAATTATAAAATGACGGAATAGCGTAGTTTATTACCTTGAATAATTTAGGAACGCCACTTCCATGATTGTTTGTTCTTGTTTCAATTTTTTTTACATCTATATTTTTCATTTTTGCTAGTGCAGCTTCATAAAACCTTTGAAATGGTAGTTTTCGCCCTCTATATTTTGGTTGAGGGTAATTTATTTCTTCTTGTAAAGTTATCCAGAATATTTTTTCTATAAATTCTTTCGAAAAAACTATAGGCTTTGCATTTAAACCATTTGTATAAACATCATCTAAAAATGAAATTATAGCATCTATATTTTTTGAAGTTGTTGCTTTATAAATTTCATTGACTATTTCTGTGTGTTTTGGAGCAATTCCATTGATGGTCAATTGGTAATCTCCTGTTTTTTTATAGCCTGGGTAATTAATCACTAATTCGCCAATAGAAAAAGATTTTGTCTCACCCTCTTCTAGCTTTAAAACCAAGCCTTTCATATAGAAAACACCTTCTTGATACGTCATGTATAATAATTACAGTTATTATTTTAAAGTTCCCATAACAGCACTCAACTCACTCATATTAAATGCATTAAATAGCGAGTTAAACTCTATTTTACATTTTCAAGAACTGCCAATAGTAATTCTGGCGAGATACGTTGCTTGTAATTTGGTGATATATATTCAAATAATATTTCACCTTTTTTATTTAATACCAAAACTGTTGGAACAGGAAGCACTTCGGTAGTTTTACCAATAGTTTTTTTCGCTATATAATTAGAAGTTCTTTCATTTGGTGTAAACCCAATGCCTAAATTTTTAATAAAGCTGCCATCAGAATCTGCATATAACTTATAACCTGTTTTATTTTTTTCTACCGATGGTTTTAAATTTTTATAATTATCTGGACTCACAGCAATAATTTGATATCCTAAATCGAGTATATCCTTTTCAGTGGCCGCTAAACTCGCTAATTGCATATTGCAATAAGGACACCAACCGCCACGATAAAACACCAATACGGTTTTTTGTTTAGCAATTTCTTCATTTAAATTAATGCTTTTCCCATTGTCGTCAAGCAACGTGGCTTCTGGTATTTTTTCACCAATTAATAATGGAGAAATATCTTCGGCACTATTTGGAATTTGCGCGTTACCAATAGTACAAACTAATAGGAATACTACTAATAATCTAATTGATTTTATTTTAGTCATGATTGTTATTTTTTTTGGATAATTTTAGTGTTTAGACGACATTAATCCTGTTTCTCTACAAATACTTTAAAATTTTGCAACCATTTTTGTACTTGCTTTTTAAACATGCTTGGAAATAGCGTCTTCATAGCGTTTATTATAAAACCTCTAAACGCAGTATATTCTATTTGCCAATCGCATTGTGTTGTGTTATTGTCTAACTCTTTAAAAGTGCATAACATGGTATTGTCGGTGTGTTTATGATGGTATTGACCTGAAAAATAGTCTGGAAGATTATTATCTGTAATTGTTTCAGTCAGTTCCATTTCGCCTTTTCCCATTTTGTAATACATTTTAGAAATGGCACCAGTTTGTCCTTCCTCTCCCGAAATATGCAGTTTTCTAATAAATCCTTCTTGATATTCTTTTAAATATTTTGGGTTAGAAAAAAACTCAGCAACTTGTGCCCTAGGTTTATTAACTGTTACAGAACATGTAAACTTCATATAAGTTGGATTTTGAAATTATTACAAGATAACTAAATTTTGAAATAAAATTTGCAGATTACCAAAATGTAAAGTATATTTGTCATATAGAAAAACAAATTTTACATATTATAAAATAAACTTGTCGCTATGAATAAACAAAAAATCATGAATTGTGAACGCAATCGTTTAGAAAAACTAACAAATTTTAGATTGCCTCAATACTTTTATAAGATAGGTATTGCTATTGGAGTCATTACAATTATTATGATGTTTGTAAGGGCTTTTGCTATGGAAGGCGATACAGAATGGTTAAAACACTTGTTACAAAAAACATTGTTAATTGGTATGCTGTTAATGTCCATTTCAAGAGATAAGGAAGAGGATGAACTTACTATTAAATTGCGCATGCAATCATACGCTTGGGCTTTTATTACTGGTGTTATATATGCTTTAGTAATGCCTTATGTTGAGTTTGGAGTGTCTAATGCTGTACACAATGGAGGAGAAGTTTATAAAGATTTGGGTGATTTTCAAATACTAATATTTATGCTCATGGTGCAATTAATGTGCTACCATACTTTAAAACGCTATAGATAATGGAAAACACTATAAAAGTAGAGCGTGCTATTTTAAATTTAACACAGGACGATTTAGCTAAAAAAATTGGTGTATCCCGACAAACCATTAATTCTATTGAAGCCAATAGATATGTGCCTTCAACGGTTTTGGCACTTAAACTGTCCCAATTGTTTAATAAACCAGTGAACGACTTTTTTAAACTGAGTGATGATGATTAGGGTGTGCGTGTTTTTGGTGATTTGTTTGGTGAGATTTAGTATGCCGCTTTTGGTGTTTATTACCAAAAGTGTTTAGAGAAATAAATTGTTGGTGAAAAAAACAACAATGGCTTACAAATTATATAAACAGAAAGAAAAAGAGAGAGAATTAAGGTTATTTTGTGTATTGAGACTTGGTCTCGTTTTTATTCTATTCAGTTCTCTTTAATCGAAATTTTTGAATTTTATTGCCTAAAATATCTCCAACATAAATACTTCCTTCATCATCAATTTGAATATCGTGATATCTTGAAATTGGACCATCATAAAACCCTGTTCTACCAAACTGTTTTTGAAGGTTTACATCTAAATCAAAACGAAAAATATCAGAGCCTTTAATAATAGTATCATTATCAATCCAGTAATCTATTCCAAACAGGTGGTTTTTCTTATTATCAATTGTTACGGAATATAATTGGTCAGTTGTTTGGTTTTGCCAGAGAGCAATAAAATTTCCTTTCGCATCAAACTTTTGAATTCTATTGTTTTCTCGGTCGGCAACATAAACATTTCCTTTTTTATCTAAATCAATTCCATGTGGAATATTAAATTCTCCTTGTTTATTTCCGAATTTCCCCCATTCAAATAAATATTTTCCTTCTTTTGAAAATTTAATTACTCTGCTATTTCCATAACCGTCGCTAATATAAAATGAACCATCTTTTGCGACAGCGATATCTGTTGGTAAATTAAAACGTAAAGAATCATTACCAGCAACTTTTGCTTCACCTAATGTCATCAATAAATTTCCATTCGAATCAAATTTGAAAACTTGGTGAAGTCCGCAATCTGTGACCCAAATATTATTCTGATTATCAACTTCAAGTCCGTGTGGCATTATGAATAAATTGTTTCCCCAAGAATTTAAAATTTTCCCTGTTTTTGAATTTATTTTTGATATGGTATTTTCCGTAATGACTGGAAGGTGAGAAATAGGCATAGTTTCCCAAGCTCTACCAGAACGATGAAAGGCAATTATATTTCCTTCGTTATCAAGCCCTAATCCTGTAGGACTTCCTAAAGTAAAATTGTCAGGTAATTTAGGCCAATCATTAACTAAAACATAAGAATCAGATTTTTTGGATTCTTTTTCGAGTTTCTGTTTTTCAGAGTTTTTACATCCAAACAGAAGAAGTGCTAATAGAAAGTAAAGAATGCTATTTTGTTTAAATTCCATTTGTTGGTTCTAGTTTTGGTTAAAATGTGGTACAACTTTAATGATATGAGCCTGTTTTAATAATGAAACAAGTTCAGCACTTGGACTTATACCAGTCATTAATCGAAGTTAGTTTTTTTTACAATATCAAGCTCTCTCGTTTAATCTTTTAATCACTTTTTCAACACCAACAGTCGCAGTTTCATCAATTACTGTTACTTGCGAATTGCTATCTATTGCTGGTTTTGGGTCGATATAAAATATCTTGGTATCAGGCTTTACATAATGCATTAAGCTAGCTGCAGGATAGACTTGCATGGATGTACCAATAATTATTAAAACATCGGCAGTTTCGCAAATGGAAATCGCTTTTGGTATTAATGGGACTGCTTCACCAAACCATACAATATGTGGTCGTAATTGATAGCCTTTATTACAAGTGTCGCCTAATATTAAATCATGATTCCATTCACGTACATCAAACTCATCATAGGTGCTGCGTACTTTTAATAATTCGCCATGTAGATGCAAAACATTACTACTTCCAGCACGTTCATGTAAGTCATCTATATTTTGAGTTATAATGCTCACTTGGTAATTTTTTTCAAGGTTTACTAAAGCAATATGTGCATTGTTTGGTTGCACTTCTAGCAACTGCTTGCGCCTTTGGTTGTAAAAATTCAACACCAACTCAGGGTTTGCAGCAAAGCCTTGTGGTGATGCAACTTCCATGACGTCATGCCCTTCCCATAAACCATCAGCATCCCTAAAGGTTTTAATGCCACTTTCGGCACTCATGCCTGCTCCAGTAAGAACAACAATATGCTTCATGTTTTAAAAATAGTAAATGATAACGTCATTACGAACGCTAGTGAAGTAATCTGTTAAATTAGTTACTATTTTTTACAGATTGCTTCGTTCCTCGCAATGACGTAAACTTTCAAAAAGTTTTATTGCTTTTCTAGAGGCCCTTCCCAAATAACTTGTTCTATCATCCATTTGTCGCCTCGTTTGGAAAGCAACATATAATCAATTCCCCACCACGCAGTAACTTTTACTGAAGCAATTGTATTGCTAATATCCAAAACCTCTACTTTTTTTGGCGCATCAGCAGCAGGAAACTCTTTTTTCTCTTTTACGTTTTTTGCAAAAGCCAATGCAGCTTCAAAGGACATGTGGTTTACTTGTCTGTAACTATCTTTACCTTTATCTTTCCAAAAGCCAAATTTGTTTAAACTGGGTTGCAAGCTTGCTTTTAGTTTAGCTTCGTCTCCTTCGTAAAAACCTTCCAGATAGTTCATACAGGCTTTTTCTACACCAGCTTTGTTTGAGGTTTGTGCTTGCGACAAGCTAAATGCCAATACACATAGCAACATTGTAATTGAGCGTTTCATATTTTTTCGTTTTTGATTTTCAATGCCTTAAGGTAGATAAAAGCATTTTGTGTTATAGTTAAAAAGACGTTAATTGTCCTCAAACTCAACACTCTCATAAGCCCCTAAATCTGGAGAGGCACTTCTGGTGGTGTTTAAGATATCGACTGTTAAATTCCCGAAGATAATACCAAAACCATCTGCTGGTGAACCATTAGGAATGTTCAATTTGTTGTTATTTGGGTCTAAAAATTCTGGGTCTTGATTAAAAATAACATTCTCATAAAGTGAGCTATTGTTGAAATCGTAAAGGTCACCAGTAAAGTTGTTATTCGAATTATCAAATTTTATTAAACTATTGGTGAATTTAAAATTGAAATCATCAGATGAATCTCTGTCTAAAATCAACTCAGGATTATCACTTCCATAGATGATACAGTTTGTAAAGTTAGCTGCATCTAAAGGATTTGTGAATACTGTATTGTCTTCATCAATAATAAAATTATTAAGTAACACCGAAGGAAATTGCCTAAAGCTATTGTCCCAATAATTGGCAAACGTAGCGTGAACAAAATCATACGATCCACCATAAGTCCCAGCAAATGATGATTGTCCACTATTATTAACCACCACATTTTCACCATAAATAGACGTCCCTCTTCCTAAAACCCCAAAATTACTAGAATTATAAATCTGCGAATTTGTAAGTGTGAATTTTGTTGGGTCATCTTGATTACCATCACTTAAAATACCAATAGTTCCATTTTTAATAGTCGCGTGATTAATCACGTTATCTACACTATTATTGAATAGCCAAATAGTTTGCCATTGTCCAGGAACATCAGCAAAACCAGGTTCCAATCTATCGCCTTCAAAAATCACTTCGCCTTCCATGAGTCCTGGGTCTGTACTCGATACACCATTCACTTTTAAAGATGCACCACCTGTAATTAACAAACCAGAATTGGCGTGAAAATGGACTCTAGCGCCAGCATCAATGGTTAGTGTTTTACCATCATCAACTGCGGCATAACCATAAATCACATAAGGTTTTTCGTTGGTAAACGTCAGTTCACTATCAGTTAGAAAACGACCTTCAATAGTGGTTTCGTCTTCCATTCCATCACCATCAACATCAAAAGTGAGGGTTTCGGTTATATAGTCTCCTTCAGAATTTAAAGAACGTTGCGGGTAAATAAAATTAGCATCTTTTACTAGTGTCACTAATTCTACTTTTTGGAGGTTCTCTCCAGCATCAAACTCAATAGCATCAGTATATAAAAACTGGGTTTGTGATGCTGCTAAATCTTGAATATCTATCGTAGTTTCAATAAAAATATACATACTGTCCTTGGCGAGCATTTCAATGTTTTCAAATACTTTGCCAATAGTCTGGTTTGAACCTCCTTCGATACCTGTGGTGCCATCGATGGTCATGCGGTAATTCGAATTATAGCCTTCGCTGAGCTTGATGGAAGGAATGATAATATCATCATTACTATTGTTGTATATTTTTAAGTTGTAGGTACTTGAGCCAATATTGGTAAATACGGTGTCTAAGTAGACCGTGTCTTTTGAAAATTCTAGAGAACCTGTACTTGCGGAAAACTCAAAATCTTTACGACACGAACTCCAAAATACAAGGATTGTTAGGCTAAGTATAAAATAAGATAGACGCTTCATGTTGTAAAAGTAAACTTTCAAATTATTTAATTGAAATTTTATAGTTTAAAAAATTAACAATGCATTAAAAATATAACTTTTGAACCTATCAAATAGTATTTGAGTTGAAGTAATTAACTGCTTTTCGCCATTATTTTTTTCTTAAAAAGTTGGATAATCTATAAAGAAGTTTTCCTGTTGCAGTTCTTTCTATTTTTCCGTTTCTAATTTTTTCTCTGCGTTCTTGTCGAGCCTGCTTTCTAAGAGAAAGTGTATAAGAGTAAGAATAAATAGGGTCTTCAACAACAAATGCACCACCTACAACGACTTCGCCAAGAATTGCAGCATCTTCTTCTAATGCTACATTAATTTTTTTGAAATCTGAAAGAGTTATTTCTTTAGTTTTTAAGCCTACATAAGTAAATACCAATGTATCACCTTTTTTGGCTCTCAAACTAAAATTACCATCAAAATCTGTTTGAGTTCCAGTAGTAGTACCTTTAATAATAATGTTTACTCCTGGTAAAGGTAGTTTAGATTCATCATATACCAAACCACTAACTAATTTTGTTGGCAGGACTGAAGTTGCTAGTTTATTATTGACTTTAGGTGTCTTAACGGTATCTATTTTTACGATTTTTGATTCTCCTTGGGCAAAAATATTTTGTGATGTGATACTCAAAAATGTAAATAAACTAGAGGCTACTAAACTTAAGTAGCTATTTTTATCCTTTCTTGAATAAGAAAGCTCTCTATTTAGCTGGGTTTTTTTATAGCGTCCACAAATTTTCCCTTCTTTTTCATGAAGTTTAACAATAGTTTCATCTGGAGTTTTTGTAAAATCGATAACTGTTTTTTCACAAACAGCACAATGACGACCTTTTGCTTCTGGCGTCATTGTATTCCAATCTTCAGTACAAGGATTTGGAATATTTATGGTTATAGCTTTTCTCATAGCTCAAAGAACTATAAGAAATGGCTATTTTAAAAGAACAAATGAGTAAACAGTACTTTTGAGTGAGGGAAGTCTACTTTTCAACAATTTCAACTTCAAAAAGTTTGTCCCAATGCTTTCCTGTCACAAAAATAGTGTTGGTATCTGGATTGTAAGCGATGCCATTTAAAACATCGAGTGTAGGATGTTGTTTTACTTTCTCTTTTAAGGAAGAAAAATCAATAACGCCTTCAATAGCACCATTTTCAGGGTTGATTATGGCAACACCGTTTTTTTGATAACGGTTGGCGTATATTTTTCCGTTAATCCATTCCAACTCATTTAGATTATTAATTTTTCCTTTGTTGGTATAGGTTTGAATATTATCTATTTCAGCTAAAGTTTCTGGATTGAGAAGCCAAATGCGTTCGGTGCCATCACTTTTATAAAGTACGTTTCCATCGTTGCAAATTCCCCAACCTTCTTTACTTTTTCCGTATTTAAAAGAACTTGTTTTTTTGAAAGTGTTAACATCATACACAAAACCAATATTATTTTGCCAAGTAAGTTGGTAGATTTTGTCATTTAAAACAGTAAGTCCTTCGCCAAAATACTCATTTGCTAAATCAATGTTTTCAAGTACTTCACCAGTTTTATAATCTACTTTTCTAAGTTTAGATTTTCCTAGTTGACCAGTGCTTTCATATAGTTCGCCATTGTAAAATTCGAGTCCTTGCGTATAGGATGTAATATCATGAGGATATTTATTTAAAATATTGAAAATATAAATTTTTGGAGCTACGCTATTTAAAATGATAACATTGGTAGAAACTGTTTCATTTTTACCGTTAAAATACACTGTCGCTTCTATGGCGTGGCTCCCAAGTTTAGCAGTACTGAGGTCCAAATTATTTTCAATTTTAGAATTATTCATTTTATAAACTACAGAATCAACAGTATGATTTTTAGAGTTTTTAATGGACAATGTTAAGGTCTCGTTGTTAGAAATGGTGTTTTTAACAGCGTTTGTAGTGATTGAGAAATCTTTGGATTTTTTTTCAGAATTACTCCCACAAGCAATCATGGATAGAGGTAATACTATGATAGTAAGAATTTTAAGGCAGGTAAGTCTCATTGGGGGAAATGACATGAGCGCAACACCGAGAATCGTGACAGGGCTAATCCTCATCGTGTGGATGGTGGGGGTATCAGGGCCGGTTGAGGCTGAGATCAAAAAGGGGCCATGGCCTACTGATCCTGAGCTGGTCAAAGTGGAGGAGGAGATCGTAGAGAAGGAGAAAGCGTGTGCTCACCTGAAAAACATTATGGCCTTAATGCAGTGTGAGGAGAAGGTTCGCCAGCCCTATTATACAGAGGGACGGGTTCGTGGCATTGCCAACTATGTGGATCGAGTCTATGTGGGTCTCGAAACGCCAGACCTTGTGGCGAAATTGAAGGAGCTGCAAGGGCTTAGGACACGTGCCCGTACAAACTTTGACGCGCAACATGATCGCGTGCCGGGAGAGATTACGGATGAAGATCTCACCTCAGAAATTCGGTTTGTTCAGATGGAGTTAGGTCGACGCGCAGGCGTGCAATATGACAAAAATAAGGACTTCTTGAGCGGAAAAGGAGGCACGACGCTTCCCTAATGTCACGTGTGGTGGTGCTCACTCTCAGTCTCGTCGGTGTCTTGGGTCTTCCCCTCGTTGGGTGGGCCGCACCCGATTATGCGGACATCGAGGAGACGTATGACGCCTTTGACAAATTTGTCGTGGCCTCCCAAGGGTTTTTAGGGGCCATCACGGGAGCGGGGAGTGCGGGAGCCACGATTATTCGCCTGCTGTTTTTGACCATTGCGATCTATGTGTTTTCGATGGTGGTGGCGAAATGGATGATGCGCCAGGCTGATGTGTTTGAGGTCGTGAGTGTGGTCCTCCTGATTCTCGTCGTCAGTACGATTCAAACCTTTTACAGCAGGATTACCGAAACCCTCCACAGCCTGTCCTTGGATCTCGCCAGTGCGATTCAAGAGCCAGTGGTGGGGACCACGGATATCTTTTTTGCGCCCGCCTATCTGCATAACATTATGACCAATATTTCCCTGACGCCGTTGGACTTTTTCGTGAGCATCACATCCCTCCTGTCGATTGGTGGCGTGTTTCTCGTCTCAGGGCTCTTAAGTGTCTTGGCGTTTTTTACGGTGGCCTGGGGGACCTGGGGCTATGTGGTGGCCACACTGATTGGCTGGGTGGTCATTCCCTTTTTGATGGTTCCGCGCTTGGCCTTTTTGTTTGATGGCTGGTTTCGGTTTCTGGTGGGCTTTCTGGTGTACGACGTGATCGCGCGGCTGAATATTTCCTTAGCCTTGGTCTTGATCACGGGCTATTTCGATCTCCCGCTGTCGGCAGGGAGTGTCACCGCGCCGATTACGATGCCGGGGTTGACGTTTGCGGAACTGGCGGGGTTTGTGACGCTGGCCGTGGTGGCCATTGTGGGGCTGTTAGCGACCGGGAAATTTGCGATTGCCATTGCCTCGGGTGTCGGGGGAGCCGGGGGGGCGATTGCGCGAGCCACCTTGGGCTCGGCGGCGTTGGCTCGGTCTTTGAAGTAAAGCGGAACGAAAGGAAGAGATCATGGGTTCGTCACTGATTCAGTCTGACTTAGAGACCACGCCGGGTGTGGCGCTGCCTCACTCGATCGCCAGTCGGGTGGGGGACCCCAGCTTGCTGGCGCGTGATGCCTTTTTGGCGTCTGATCGGAATAAATGGTTTTTGGTCACGATGATCCTCAGTGGGGCGTTGTGTTTTGTGTTGTACCAATACGTCGCGTTGTCGGAGCGAGCCAATATTCACCGCGAAGTGCTCTGGGTGAAAATGTATCCGGACGGCACCTACGATATGGAGCAGCATGACAACCTCCAGTCCACCGAATTTCTGCAAAGTACCGTCAATAGCCTGCTCAAGCGCTGGGTCGCGGCGCGGTTTTCCACGCACCCCACCACGGTCGTCTCGGATTATACCTTTGCCAACTATTTTCTCTCCCCCGCGCTGACCCATGAGTTTGTGAGCGAAGGGGAGTTTCATGCCGCCGAACAAGCGGCCAAGATTGAGCAATGTCCGGATTGTGCCGTTGTCACGTATGAGGTGCGGATGCTGGATCATTACGACCAGGGCACCGGCAAATTTGCCAATGTCGAAGGGACGTTTTATCGCACCAATCTCTTTACCACGGCGACCAAAAAGACTGTCCAGGGGCGTGTGAAGCAGGAACGCAAGCGCATCGTGCGGGTCAAATGGCGCTTGATGATTCCTGAAGAAGTCCATCTCCTGGTGAATTCGCGGGATGGCCAACGGTGGTTAGATCATAACCCCATCGGGTTAGAGATTCTGGAATACAGTGACATCCCCGATCCGTCTGAGGATGCCGGGGAGGAGACCAATTGATCACGAAGGAGGTGTGGAATATGCGGAAGGTGGTGATCGGACTCTGTACGGTGCTCGTGTTGGGGGTGGGGTCGACGGCGTGGGCGAAGATGGATGTGGCCCCGTGTAAGGAAATTAG
>CAKZMU010000046.1 GCA_937129145.1 uncultured Lacinutrix sp.
GTAAACTTTAAAAACTCTTACAAATCAAATAATGATGATATAGTAATACTAAGATTTGATCCAAGAGATAAAATTTCAACACCAATTTTTAAAGGTGAAATTCATATTAATACTTCCAAAACGAAACTGCTAAAAGTAAGTGGCATCATTTTAAATGACAATTTAGAACTAGTTAGGTTTACTGAAAAAAAAGCCACAAAGAAAAATTATAGCCTAGAATATGAAATGGTCTTTAAAGAAGATAATTTAAATAATACAATTCTAGATTATATTAATGTTAACCAAGAGTTTGATTATCATTTGGATGAAAATTTCGTTAGTCATGTAAAGTCTAACTCCAATCTTACATTTATTGAGTATTATACTACCAACGACAAAAAATCATTAGGTAGACAATTTAGTCGTAACAACAGTGATTGGGAAAATTTAGATGAGATTGGTTATAATAAGGAGTATTGGGAAAATAATCCAATAGTAAAAAGAACACCAGTTGAAAAAGAAGTAATTGATGCTTTTGAAAAAGATAATGCTTTTGAATCAATTTTTTTAAATAGCAAAGATCAAATAACATTGATTCAATCTAAAATTTCTAGTGATCATATAATTGTAGAGATGGATAGTCTATTATCTAATTACAATTCACAAGTACCTGTTGAAAAAGTTTACTTACAAACCGATAAAAATATAATTAACGCAGAAGACAATTTGTGGTATAGTCTTTATACAGTTATTGGTCCTTTACACAATTATTCAGCAGCCAGTAAAGTTGTTTATATTGATCTTATTAATAGCAAAAATGAAGTAATCTTATCGCAAAAAAAGAAGTTATTTGATGGCACAAGCATGGGTCATTTTAAAATTTCAAAAGAAATACCTAGTGGGGATTATGAATTAGTTGCATATACTAATTGGATGAAAAATTTTGGTTCAGAGTATTTTTTCAGAAAACCAATCAAAGTTCATAATCAAACTATCATCAAAGAATCGACTATAAATAATGATTATAAACAAGGGATAGATTTTTTTCCTGAAGGAGGGTATATAATTGAAGGAATTAATAACCGTATTGCGTTTAAAATTTCTGGATCAAACAATAATAGTAATGCAGTAAATGGTAGGATTGTAGATGCTACTGGAAAATTTATAACTCAATTTTCAGCAAATAATTTGGGTGTAGGCACTTTTAATTTTGCACCAATCAATAATCAATCGTATAAAGCTATAATAGATAATTATGGAGAATTTAAACTTCCTGAAATATTGGATTCTGGATATAATTTATTTGTAAACAACTTTAATCCTAACGTTATAAAAATTAGAGTGCAAGCAAGTGAAGATTTAAGAAATCAGAAATTTTATTTAATAGGCTCTGTACGCAATCATAAATTTTTTCAAGGACAATACAGTTTAAAAAACAAGCCTTATATTGATTTTGAAATCCCTAAAAACCTCTTTCTAGGTGGTGTAGTGACTTTAACTTTGTTAGATAGCAATTCTAAGCCTTGGTGTGAACGAGTCGTTTTTATTAATCAAAAAAATCAATTAGATATTGAGACTGAAATTAGTTTAAACGACAGTAGTAATGGTGAAAATGAAAAATTAGTAACTGTCAACATTTCTGTTAAGGATTATTTTGGAAAACCTATGTCTACTAATTTATCTATGGCAATAACCAATTTAGATAAAGAAGAAAAAGATATTAATGATTCGAACATCATATCATATCTCTTATTAGAGTCTGAAATGAAAGGAAGAATAAATGCTCCAAATAGTTATCTTAATATTGACAATAGAAAAACACAATATGATTTAGATATGATTATGCTTACAAATGGATGGAGACGTTTTAAGTGGCAAACTATTAAAACTAATGATTTAAAATATTATTTTGCGCATGGATATAGTATTTCTGGTGTCGCTTATGATGATAAAAACAAAATATTATCAAATACCACAATAGATTTGATTATTAAATCTCCATATGAAATTAAAATGTACACTTCTAAAACAGGGAACAACGGTGAATTCGTCTTTGATAAATTAGACCATACAGGTAAAACCGATCTTACTTTTAATGGATATGACTTAGATAAAAAACCAATAAATCTAAAAGTAAAATTAAACAAACAAGATAATATTTCAACATTAAATCCAATCGGCAACATCTATGCTCAACAAAAAATAAATGAAATAAAATCTAATAATATAACTACTCAATATGACACTTTAAAGTCTAATAATCAAGATGAAATTATAGAATTAGATGAAGTTCTTCTGGAAGGAAAAATAGGTGAAGAAAAACCTACATCATTCTTAAATATAGAGCCAGATCAAGTAATAAAAATGAAAAACACTGATAGCGATATAACACAAGTATTAAATAGAGCAGCTGGTGTTTTTGTTACAGGAGATGTTAATTCACCTAAAGTTAGAATAAACGGTGTTGGAGATGTAATATGGGTCATTGATGGTATAACTGTAAAAGCAAACACAAATGCTAGAAGAGACAAAACTATAGTGTCTCCAACTTTAAATGCGTATATACAGCCTAACCCAGCACCAATTGACATTACAAGTTTAGATGTAAATAATATTGATAGAGTTGAAATTTTAAGAGGTAGTAAAGTCGCCGCTTTAGGAGCTAGAGGAAATACTGCTGCAATTTTAATATATACTAAAAAAGGAAGTTATTTAAGTCCTAAAAAAATAGACTCGCCACAATTTAGCACCAATGGATTTTCTATAGAAAGGGAGTTTTATATTCCCAAATACAAGTCAAATAGAAACGATAATCCAAGTCAAACATTATTCTGGAACGGTTCTATCATTACTGATGAAAAAGGTAAAGCTTCGGTAACTTTTTCCAGTAAATCAATAAAAAATGTTCAAATTATTATCGATGCTTTATCATTTAATGGTATTCCAGGAAATTATATTGAAACATTAGTTAATTGGAAAAAAATGAAAAAATAAACGCTAAAAAAGACATTCAAAAAAATTAAAACAATACTTAAAATGGTACTTTAGTTATTATGAAACATGCAACTATACATACAAGAAAATAACTTAAGCGTATTGTAACATTTTACAACTATTAGCTACTAATATATTAAAGATTAATTATGGGAGCTGGAGGTTCAATGTCAATGGCAAATGCAAGCCTAAAGTACAACAGGTCACTTATTGGTAGACGAAAGTTTAAAAATGCTAAAGATTTAATAATTAAAAAATCTGGTAAAACAAAACTTGAGTTTAAAGAAGTGAGTTCTCTGGAGTTAGCTAAAATTAAGCGTCAAATTAGGCTAGATGCCAAAAGAAGAGCAAAACAAACAATTATTGCTTATGTTGCTGCTACTATTGTTACTGTTTTATTATTAGGTTATCTCTTTTTTTAACAACCTAAATATCCTCTCCTAAGACCTTATAATCTTCTTTTGGTGGCTCAACAACTGCACCAAAAAGTTTTTCTTTCCAATTAGTCCACTTATATACTTTTGCAAAGATTAACAGTAAAATTGGGAACAAAATAAACACAGGCGCAAATACATCTATAAATCCTGCTTTGGTTGGGTCGGAAATATCCTTAAAAATAGAATCTGTTTGAAGTGCTGTCCAATCGGCGGTGACCAATAAAGCGGTAAATAAATTGTTAGCTGCGTGAAAGCCTAGTGCCAACTCTAACCCTTCGTCCATAAGTGTCATAATGCCTAGAAACAAGCCTGTTCCTATGTAATATACTAATAAAATATAGCCTAGTTTTTCTATTTCTGGGTTGGCAATATGGAGTAAGCCAAATAATACCGATGTAAATAGTAATGGAAACCATTTGTTTTTTACCAACACACCAATACCTTGCATTAAATAGCCTCTAAATAAGTATTCTTCAAAGCTGGTTTGCAATGGCACTAGCAAAATTGCTATGACACATAACACCAGAAATTTACCGAGTTTAAAGTTGAGTTCATACCCTTCAGGAGCCATAAAATAATCAACAAGCATCATTCCCGAAGAAATAAGTCCCCAAAACAAAAAGGCAAACCAAAAGCGTTTCCAATCTATCTTTTTTCTGGAAGTAGTCAGCATTTTAAACGATTGCTTATGCAAATATTTTACAAGCAATAGCAAGCAAATAAGTCCGCCAACAAAAGGTAATAGTAAAAACACAAGATTCAAATTTGGCTCAAACAAGGTCATGAGATAATTCATATCATCAAACTTTGCTTGGTCTGCAGTTCCATCAAAAACCTTCATCATTAATGCAATTAAATGTGGCATCGAAAAAATACCAACGCCAATAATGGCACCAACAACGCCAATAATATAACGCCACCAATCGTGCTCTACTTTAAAAACTTGTGATATATACATACTCTAAAGGTTTACGTTCCAATGTTTATTTTTATTGATTTGCAATGTACCATTTTTTACTTGTAATGGCGAGTCAAAATTATTGGTAAATAAACTTCCTGTACCCAAACCTTGATACATACTCGTATGTAAGCTGTAGGTCCATTGTGCAATGGCATTTAAACCAATATTGCTTTCTAAAGCACTGGTAATCCACCAACCAATGTTTTGCTTTTTTGCTAATTCTATCCATTCGTTGCTTCCTTTAAAACCGCCAATTAAACTTGGTTTTAAAATAATGTACTGCGGATTGATGGTTTGTAGCAATTCTTGTTTTTTTGTTACAGAAAACACGCCAATCAATTCTTCATCCAAGGCAATTGGCAAAGGTGCATTCTCACATAGTTTTGCCATCGCTTCAAATTGTCCTTGTTTAATGGGTTGCTCAATGGAATGCAAATTGAATTCTGAGAGTCTTTTTAGTTTTTCCAAGGCATCTTTTGGAGAAAACGCACCATTGGCATCCACACGAAGTTCTATTTCGTTGACGCTGAATTCTTTTCTGATGGATTTTAATAAATCAATTTCAGTTTCAAAATCTATAGCACCAATTTTTAACTTGATGCATTTAAAGCCTTGCTGAATTTTATCGCTAATTTGCTGACTCATAAAGGCTTTATCGCCCATCCAAACCAAACCGTTTATGAGAATTGCATCCTCGCCTCTAGTAAAAGCTGATGAAAACAAAGTAAAGGCATCATCACTCCCTAATGACTTAAACGCCATTTCCAATCCAAATTGAATGGAAGGGAATTCGACAAGTTCATCCAACAAAACATCTAAACCAAGATGAATATTAAGGCAAGTCCATTTTAAAATATTTTCATAATTGGGTTGGTCGTCAATACTTAAACCTCTTAAAATACCGCATTCACCTATACCTCTTTTATCATCTTTCTCTAGAATGATAATCCATGTTTCTTTTTGGGTTAAAACACCACGAGACGTTCCGCTAGGTCGTTTAAAATTGAGTATGTACTTTTGGTAAGATGCTTTCATTTACAATTCTATAGACTCACCAATTTCTAGAAGCATTAAATCTTTATCGCTTTCAAAAAACGTGCGTTTGGCGCTTTCGTGGTCAATTTCAATATAGCCAAACGTATCAAAATGATAGCCTAATATTTTATCGCATTCCACAAAATCGGCTGCAATGAGTGCATCGTCAATTCCCATAGTGAAATTATCGCCTATTGGGAGAATAGCTAAATCTAACTTTGTTTGTAACGGAATTAATTTCATATCGCAAGTCAAGGCTGTGTCGCCTGCGATGTAGATGTTTTTGTGTTCACCTTCAATTACAAAACCTCCAGGTTGCCCACCATAGCTACCATCTGGAAATGATGATGTGTGAATGGCGTTAACGTATTTAAGTTTGCCAAACTCAAAATCCCATGTACCACCGTGATTCATTGGGTGACCTTCTAAGCCTTTGTTTTGGTAATGTGTAACTATTTCGTAATTAGATACGATAACCGCTTCAGTACGTTTTACAATAGCTTCAACATCCAAAATATGGTCTTGGTGTGCGTGTGTTAGTAAAATATAATCGGCTTGTAATTCATCAATATTTATGCTTGATGCTTTAGGGTTTCCTGAAATAAATGGGTCAACTAAAATATTAATATCTCCAATAGTAATTTGAAGACTTGCATGACCTAAAAATGTGATTTTCATAAGGGAAAAGAGTTAGATTTTGTCAAATTGAAAATACAAAAAATCTGTTTAAAGAATATGAATTATCTGACCAATTCCTAACAAGATTGCTAACAAAAAGGTGGATAAAGCTAGCACTTTTAATTGAGGGTCTAAAGACTTGGTGTCCTTGGCTTTTAAAACTGCCACTAAATGCCTTATTAACGGTATAAATGCTATTACAAATACAAAATTAGTGATTGAACGATAGTACAAAATACCGAATAATAAACTCAACACAATAGCTCCCATCACCAAAATGGTATGGTAGCGTTTTGCTTTTTTCAACCCTAATTTAACTGCAACCGTTATTTTATTAGAGTTAGTGTCCGATTCAATATCGCGCATGTTGTTTAGGTTTAAAACACCTGTACTCAATAAGCCTATGGCACAGGCAGGCAAAAACAGGACATGGTCTAATTGTTTTGCATATAAAAAGTAAGTACCAACAACACTTAAAAGCCCAAAAAACAAAAACACCATAATATCGCCCAATGCACGATAGCCGTAGGCTGATTCGCCAATGGTATATTTTAGCGCTGCGAAAATACTTATAGCTCCTAATACGAAAAAGAGCATAGCATATAAAAAATGTTGTGAGCCAAAAGAACTGTATATTAATAAAAAAACAAACAGAATAACGATAAGAATATTCATTCTTATAGCTGCAAACATCTCGTCAGGTGTTATTTTTCCGCTTTGTATGGCTCGTTCTGGACCTATGCGTTCGTCGTTATCGGTACCTTTTACACCATCGCCATAATCGTTAGCAAGATTAGACAGTACTTGTAAACTAATGGTCGCTAATAAAGCCAGAATAAAAATAGTGATATTAAAAGCACCATTATAATAAGCTAAACAGCTTCCAATAATAATTCCTGATACCGAAAGTGGCAATGTGCGCAATCTAGCAGCTGCAATCCAAGGTTTAATTTTTTCCATTAAGTATTGTGATGGTTAATTTAGCGTGAATTTATTATTATTTATCACAGTTGTATTTTTACGGAATCCATTTTTTATTAAAGTTGGGCTTACGTTTTTCTAAAAACGCATTTCTACCCTCAATAGCTTCATCGGTCATATATGCCAATCGCGTTGCTTCACCTGCAAATACTTGCTGACCAACCATACCATCGTCTGTAAGATTCATGGCAAATTTTAGCATTTTTATGGATGTTGGTGATTTTGCCAAAATTTCTTGCGCCCATTCATAAGCAGTATCTTCTAACTCTTCATGTGGAATGACAGCATTTACCATTCCCATATCGTAGGCTTCTTGCGCTGAGTAATTTCTTCCCAAAAAGAAAATTTCCCTTGCTTTTTTCTGACCTACCATTTTTGCTAAATAGGCACTTCCGTAGCCACCATCAAAACTGGTGACATCGGCATCAGTTTGCTTAAAAATAGCATGTTCTTTACTTGCTAATGTTAAATCGCAAACTACATGCAAACTGTGTCCGCCACCAACTGCCCAACCAGGCACCACAGCAATCACAGCTTTTGGCATAAACCTAATTAAACGCTGTACTTCCAAAATATTTAAACGATGGTAACCGTCTTCTCCAACATAACCTTGATGGCCTCTAGCTTTTTGGTCGCCACCACTACAAAATGAATAGACGCCATCTTTGGTTGAAGGCCCTTCGGCACTTAACAAGACAACACCAATAGAAGTATCTTCATTGGCATCATAAAAAGCATCATATAACTCGCTTGTGGTTTTTGGGCGAAATGCATTTCTAACATTTGGCCTATTAAAAGCTATTCTTGCTACGCCATTGGATTTTTTGTAAGTAATGTCTTCGTACTCTTTTACTACTTCCCAATTTATTTTGCTCATTATTATAAATTATATGTTGTAAAAATACATATTAAAATAGCTTTATGGAATATGCTATCTTTTTTTTGTTAACTTTAATAAAAATTTAAATCCCTCTAAATGACTATCAAAGAAACATCTTTGGCTAGTAGTGCTATATCTACCATTGAAACTAAATTTGGCTCACTCTATTTTTTTGAAAATTTTCTTATTACTGAAATTTCAGAAGGTACAGTAGTTGGCAAAAAAGAATTTGCAAAGATTTTTGATTTATGTCAAGATATTTTTGGTGCTGAAAAACCTTTTGGTATCGTTAGCCATAGATTACATCCATACTCAGTAAATTTATTTGAACTAATTCCTATAGCCAAAAAGTTTGATTCGGTAATAGCAAACGCTGTGGTTGCCTATACAGATATTTCTGTTAAAAATTTCGAACTGGAAAAGCGTCTTTTAAATTTTAAAGGCAAATTTTTTAATAATTTAGAGTCAGCAGTTACTTGGACTGATAAAGAGATTGAAAAAAGCAAGTAGCTATTTTTTAGCTAACTTAATACCATTATCTTCAATTGTAATTAATCTTTGCTTGTACAGATTGCCTATTGCTTTTTTAAAGCTCTTTTTACTCATTTGAAGTGTGTCTTTAATGTCTTCAGGCGACGATTTATCTGTTAGATTTAAGTAACCACCGTTGTCCTCTAGTTCATTTAAAACTGTTTCAGCATTGGGTTCTATATTTCTATACCCAATCTGCCCTAAAGTGATATCTAGCTTATTGTCAGGGCGAATTTTCTTTATAATACCTTTTAATCTATCACCAACACTTAAATCTTTAAATATTTGGTCAGTAAATATTAACCCTAAATGTTTTTTATTGACAATGACATTCATACCAATTTCTGAAGGATGAGATACAATTAAATCGACTTCGTCAAATTGCTTAACTGTCAACTCATTATTATCCAGAAAATGATTGGTTTTACTTGAAGTCACTAGCCTATTGGTTTCTTCATCTAAATAGCAATGCACCAAATACCAACCACCTTTTTTCATTTTAAAGGCTTGTTCCTTAAAAGGGCAAAACAACTCTTTTACCATTCCCCAATCCAGAAAAGCACCATGTTTTGTAACTGCATTACAACGTAGTAAAGCAAAATCTCCTTTTTTTATGTAAGGTCTGTCGGTAACAGCAACCAATCGTTCTTCATTATCTAAATACACAAATACTTCGAGCTTGTCCCAAATTTTGAATTCTTCTGGTACGTATCTATTTGGCAAAAGAACTTCATTACCTTCTTCATCGCTTAAAAATAGCCCTGGCTCTTTTTCTCTAAGTATTGTTAGTGTGTTATATTCTCCAATGTTTATCATGCTGCAAATGTAAACATATTAGTAGTAGGAATAAAAAAGCGCCACAACAAATTGTGACGCTTTTTATATTGGTTAAGCTCATATTTATAAGCTCTATTTTTTTCTAGTAAGCAGATTCTTTACCAAAATGTTTCGTTAACAAATAATAAACTACTGCTCTGTATTTGTTTCTATTGGATTGACCATAAGTATCCATGACTTTATTAATACCATCATCAAGTTTAGAACTGTTTGCAAGTCCTAATTTTTTAATCAAGAAATTATTTTTTACTGTTTCTAATTCTGATTCGTCACTACCTGAAACCGTTGAAGCATCAGCATTGTAAATAGATGGACCACAACCAATGGTTACTTTTGTTAATAAATCCATATCAGGATTCACACCACATTTGTCTTTTAAATCTGCTGCGTACTTTACAATAAGTTCGTCTCTTTTACTCATAATTACGTTATTTTTTAAAGATTAATTTGTTAACTATCAATTAGACACTAAAATACGAAAAAAGTCACTAAAGTTTATTTTATAGATTTAAAATACTCTAGCAAGACTTTGTCATTTTCAATTCGTGGAGTAAATACTTCTAAAAGTTTTGGAGAATTACCTTTAGTATAGAAATTTACCAGCTGTTTGTTTAACTCTTGTATGTTGTTAGCCTTAGTATAATCTATTTTATACATTGCACATAACTCCTTAGCAGTTAGCTTGTGTTTGGTTTCGAAATACGTATCGAAATTATCGGTGTTTTTATGACCAGGAAGAATTCTAAAAATACCTCCTCCTCCATTATTTATTACAATAATTCTAAAGTTATTAGGCATGTAATTATTCCATAGTGCATTACTGTCGTAAAAGAAACTCAAATCACCCGTAATTAATACATTTTGCTCATCGGTAACGGCTGAAGCTCCAATGGCTGTAGATGTACTGCCATCAATTCCGCTAGTGCCTCTGTTGCAGTAGACCTGTAAACTCTTGTTTATATTAAAAAGCTGCATATATCGTATAGCTGAACTATTTCCTGAATGTACAATTACATTATTTGGAAGTGATTGTAATATGTTTTCAAAAACTTTTAAATCGGAATATGCACAGGTTTCAAGATACTTATCATGTTGCAATTGTCTATGTAGTTTTACCTTGTTCCAATAAGGTTTGTAAGTGCTATTGGTACTTTCTACATCAATTATAAATTCTTTAAATAACTGATTTACAGAGTTTTTAAAATGCTTGCTTAAACTAAAAAATGTATCATTCGCAGTCTTGTCATCAATATGCCAATGATGCTTTGGCTGATGCTTTCTAAGAAAAGCTTTTACTTTTTTTGAGACAATTAACCCTCCAAAAGTCAGTAGTATTTCTGGTTGCAGATTTTCAAAATCTTTGTCATCAAGAGGTGCAATGATTTTATCAATACTTGGAAAAAACTCCTCATGATGTAAATTTGAAGTGGTTTCGGTAAATACAATAATGCTATCATCATTTGCTAAATACTCCAAAACACTTTCATCTATAGAATTTGGTGCATTAACACCTACAAGCACCATTTTTTTTGATGTGTTGTTCCAAATTTCTAAATAGCTCGACAAATCTTCATCATTGCTAATAGAATTTGGTGGAATAACGTTTGTAGTTACTGAAAATTCATCAACCATATCGTATAATGGTTCATTAAAAGGCGCATTGATATGAACAGGTCCTTTATTTACAATAGCCAAATTGATTGCTTTGTTGATTTCGGTTGCATTAAATTCTTGAGATTCTTGTTGAATACCAAGAAAACGCTCTACTTTATTCTCAAGGCTTTTAATAATATTTGGTTCTTCAGTTGGCTCATTATTTGCACCAATAATATCTTCTTTAAGATTGGCCTCATATAGAATATGATTGCTATAAACACCTTTTTGATTGATGGTTTGTCCATCGCCAATATTTATTAAATGTTTTGGTCTATCTGCCGAAATCACTACCAATGGAATATTGCTATAATACGCTTCGGCAATCGCAGGATAATAGTTCAACAAAGCACTACCAGAAGTACAAACCACAGCAACTGGCTCTTGTAATTGTTGTGCAATTCCTAAGGCAAAAAATGCAGCACAACGCTCATCAACAATACTATAACATTTAAAATACTCGTAGTTAGAAAATCCAATGGTTAAAGGTGCATTACGACTGCCAGGAGAAATAACAATATGCTTAACGCCTTTGGCTTTACAAAGCTGAATAATGGTTTGCGCTAAAGGAATTTTAGGTAGTTTCATTAATAAACAAAGTTATTTATAATAGTCCACTTTATGAAACTATAACGCTTTTAATCGTATTGGTTTTGTTAACTGTTTCTTCCCACTCACTTTCTGGGTTAGAATCACTTGTAATTCCTCCACCAACATACAAAATTGCCTCTTGGTCTTTAATTTGCATACATCTTAAATTAACGTATAAATTTGTAGAACGCTTATTATAGCTATATGCCATATTCTCTATATTTCTTCTCCCTGAGCGAGGTTTAATTTTGGTTTCTTTGTTTAATTCTCCTAAAAACCCAGAGTAAAACTCACGGTTATAATGCTCGTTATCTAAAATAAATTGCATCGCATCAATCTTTGGCAGTCCACAAACCGCAGGTGTTGGATGCAGTTTTAAAATAAGTTTTTGTATGCTTTTAGAATGGTCTATTAACTCGCCATTTATATCTGTTCGCAAATGCAACAATTTTCCTGCCTTTACAGTTTTAACATCTGATATTTCAAGATTTTTGGTGTCGGCTTCCAAGGTTTTAACAACATAATCAGCCACAATTTTTTGTTCTTTTACTTCTTTGGGTTTCCAATTTACATCTAATGTTCCATGATAGTCTTGTGTGCCTGCCAACGCCATAGTAGAAAATTGATTACGCTCAATGCTCAACAAGGTTTCAGGTGTTGCTCCCAACCACAACCCGACTTTTGGATGATACCAACAGTACACAAATGCCGAATTATAGTTGTTGAGTAGTGTTTTAAAAGTTTTAAGAACCTCTAAAGACGATTCTAATTTTAAAACCTCCTTTCTAGAAACTACCACTTTTTGAAATTCATTCTTTTTAATTGACCCAATAGCTTTTTCTACTAAATGCAAGTGATGTGGTTTATCATTTTCGGTTTCAAAAGGCATTGACTCATACTCATTAACTTCAATATCTTCAGATGTTATGAGCATTCTGGATTTGCTGTAAGGCAACAGGATGGCATCTTTTCGAATATCAAAAGGTGCAAACACAAAGCCTGTTTCGTTGTAATCTTCAATTTTATAAAGCGCATCGTCTTTTTGTAGCACCGCTTTTGTCTCAAAAGTATTAGGCAAACTATAGGCTACAAAAGGCAAGTCTTTTTTGTAATGTTCAGATATGTAACCAAAAAAATCCTTTGAGGTCATTAGGTTATTTAGATTTTGGGATTGCTACTGTGGTTAATTTGCACACAGATATGAGGTTTTTATCATCATCAGTAATTTTTACCTCTAGTAATTGTGTTGTTCTTCCTTTATGAATAAATTTTGCTGTTGCATATACACAACCATCTTTAACACTTTTAATATGGTTGGCTGATATTTCTATACCACGTACAAACACTTCGTTTAAATCTAAAAATACGTGTGCCGCAAAACTCCCAGTTGTTTCAGCCAGAGCAACCGTTGCGCCTCCATGAAGCACACCATCAGGTTGATAAACTTTAGAGTTTACTGGCATTTTGGCAACAACAAAATCATCACCAAAATCAATAAATTCGATACTTAAAGTTTCCATTAAGGTGTTTTTACAAATAGAATTTGCCTGCACCAACATATCTTGTTTAGATAATTGCATATAAAAAGTTTACTTTTAATCTCTAGATTGTAAAAGTACAAAACCGAAGGCAGAAATGAATTCAACCGAAAAAGAAATATTATACAAAATATCTAATAGTTATTCTACATTAAACACACTGAGCGAATCAACAAAAAATGTATGGTTTGTATGTCATGGCATGGGTTATTTAAGTCGCTATTTTTTGAAGTATTTTAAAGGTCTTGACGCTGAAGAAAATTATATTATTGCACCTCAAGCACAGAGTAAATATTATATTCCTCCAGCTTTTAAGCATGTTGGCGCTAGTTGGTTGACCAAAGAAAATACCTTAAAAGAAACCGAAAATGTAATGCGCTATTTTGATGCGGTTTTAGAAGCAGAACAATTACCAAACGATGTTAACCTTATTGTGGTTGGCTATTCACAAGGTGTAAGCGTTGCTATGCGCTATATTGCTAGACGACAATTGCAGTGTAATCAGTTAGTGTTAATGTCTGGAGGTATTCCAAAAGAATTGGTAGCTGATGATTTTAAGTTATTAAAAAACACAAAAGTAACCATGATTTATGGCACGCATGACGAATATTTGAATGAAGAACGCATGCAGTATGAGTCGGAACGTGTGTATGAGTTATTTGGGAACGAGGTTACTATCATTCCTTTTGATGGTAAACATATTGTAAATGTTGAATTGATACATAATTTAGTTTGAATCGATACGACTCTCCTCCTTTTTTTAAGGAGGAGTGGATTCCAATCCGGAAAGATTGGAAGACGAGGTGGTTATAAACCCTTCCGTCTTTAATTTTTTTTAAATTAAAGCCACCTTCCCTTCAGAAGGGAAGGAATTTAAAAATAAACAGGTTGCCACATCTTAACTGAAAACGTCAAGATTTAAAATGATGTTAATCAAAAAATAAATTTCCCACTTTCGTGGGAATGAAATAAATTTCAATGAAAGCACCAACTTTAGAAAACCAACGCGTAAAGCTTACCTTGCTTGGGATGAGTAATTATGAAAACTTGCTAGACGTTTCAAGTCAAGAAAACCTTATTCAATATTCTCCAAGTAAAATTGATAAACCAGAGGACTTAAAAGACTATGTACAAACGGCTATAGATGGTTATTATCATAAAACCATTATACCATTTATTATTTATGATAAACAAACTCAAACATATGCTGGCAGTACACGTTTTGGACTCATCAACTGGAAAAATAAAGTCTTACATATTGGTTGGACTTGGATTGGCAAGCAGTTTCAAGGCACTGGACTCAATAAACATATGAAATTTTTAATGCTACAATATGCCTTTGAAACTTTAGAATTTGATAAAGTAGAATTTAGAATAGATGAGCGCAATATGGCATCAAGAAAAGCGGTAGAAAAACTAAACGCCAAACTAGAAGGCATTTTACGAAAAGACACCTTAATGCTTGATGGATTTAAACGTAGTACGTGTTGTTATGGTGTTTTAAAAGAGGAATGGCCTACTATTAAACAGACCATTTTTAAAGACTTTTAACTCGTTGCTTGATACGCTTTATTCTTTTCCTTAAGAATCGCTAACTGTTTTTCTAAAAATGTAATGGCTTTTTCTGTTTGCTTACTTGCCTTTACTTTAAATTCTTTAGCCTCTTCTTTAAACTTTTCTTTACCCGAAGATGCAGTTTTAGATAAATCGTCTTTAACCTCAACAAAATCCTTTGATAATTTATCTTTTATATCCTTGGCTTCTCTTTTAAGATTATCTCTAGTAACGCTTCCTTTTTCTGGTGCTAATAAAATACCTGCTGCAGCTCCTACCAAGACTCCTAATACTACAGCTCCTTTAAACTGAATCATAATTTTTCTTTTTAATTAAACTTTTAACTTATTAGTATAGAATTTAACCAATTTGTTACAAAAAGAAAAGTAGAGCATCAATTGTTCTAATTAAACAAATCTCTTTTAGCAATGTTAATAGTTTGCAACTCGTTATTTCGCTCAATTCCCAGTTTAATATTTTCATTCCCTTTTAAGAGCTCATTAATGTAATCGTAAAAGTCACAATATGATGCTTCATTAAACTTCTCGTCGTTAATGGATATGATAACATCGTTTAATTTTAGTCCTTTCTTATCAGCAGACCCATCTTTATAAACTCGACTCACATACATGTTTTTGTCATTTCTATTCAAATTAAACCCAAATGATAATTTAGGTTCTTCCATTTTATCAATAGGTGTAAGAAAAAGTTCTTTGTCTTTAAAATTCAAAGTAACAATAAAATGCTTTGCAATTTCAGTACCAATAAGGTTATAGTTATTTGATTTTGCGTAATGAGCAACTTCATTAGGTATACTCATATTGCCAATTTCAAAATTATCTAAACTCTTAATAAATATACTCTCATTAACAACTCCATTCGCACTAACCGAACCTTCTCCTTCAATCTCAACCATTCCTTGAGAGCTAAGATTAATACCATCTTTCTCAGTAAGTGAAACAAAACCACCAAATCCAAAATCAAGCATAAAAGAGACTTTTTTACCATTAATTTTTGCTTCAATAAATGGATCAAACACTTTATTGAATTTTACTTTAAGTTTTATGGCGTTTTCTAAATGACTTAGTTTCTCAATGTCATCTGTCAGCATAATTTTCTCTTCCTTAGCATTTAATTGCCAAACTGCAGTTTTAATAATACTCTTACCTATGAGGCCTCCATTAGTATAACACTTTATTTGTGGAGAATCATCAAAGTCAAAATTTAATGCACCAATGTCTTTAAAATTTATCCCTCCAATTTTTGCTGAAGGTATTTGTGTTAAAGCAATTTTAGATTTTAATTTATTAGAACTACCAACTTGCACATCCATTAAATTTGGCAGTGCGTTTTTCTCCATTATGTCTGATGTCAAAGTGTTATAACCTCCTGTATCAAAAATATACTCATAGGATTCATTGCCAATATTTACAGGAATAATAAAGTATCCAAATTTGTTCTGAAAGGAAATCTCTTCAAAAAACTCTTTATCATTTAGTGTTACTGAATTAATAAGTTTTAATTGTTTTTTGGCAGATTGACTATGCATAATGCTGAAACAGCATATGAATATGAATATAATAACTAAACTTACTTTTTTCATTGATGGTATTCTTTATTTATAAAGACGATAAAAAGTTAATGATGGTTGCCTACTTAATTGTTATAATAAAAGTTTAAGTGGCTTTTTCTACATTGCTTAGTCTTTAATTTCGGCATTTATTTGTTCTATAAGTTGTTGCATTGTTGTTTTTAGCATTTTATAGGCTGTTTTTTGTCCTTCTAAATTATATAATTTTTGACGTAACATATTTAATATAAAAACCTCATCTCTATAATTTTCAATTGTTTTAGGCGGTATTTTAGACTGTTTTATATCAACCCTTGTAAAATCATTATACCCATCTAATCTAGGTGTAGTTTGTGGTATATGATCAAAATTTAACATAAAAGGAGCTATAATATTTCTTGTATAATCCAGCATCGCAGTATCCCAACCTTGGTATTTATTATTGTAATATTTTGTAATAGAGTCTGTTAAATTCTGGTTCTTTATATACTCTATTTGACCTGACGATATAATATTATTGAATGTTGTTTTATTTTGGTTAAACGAAGTGAGATTAAGCATAGATTTTAAATTATCACGAAAGACACTAATACTTGCTTCTTTCTTTTGTAGAATCACATCTATGCAAAATTTCAATTCTTCAGAATTTTTGTTAATTAAATCTACTTCAAAGGATACTTGATTTATGTCGGAAGCAATATCAGTGCTCAATCTTTTCAAAATAAACTGCTCTTGAATGGTTTCCTTTCGCCTTTCATTCCAATTATTAATTGACAAGGCAATTAATATCCCAATAACTACAAGCACAATTTCTCCAATGGCGTATTTAAAATATTTGCCAGCTTTTCCAGTTTCCATAAGATTGTAGCGTATTTTTCTGAAGAATTTAATCATAAATAAACCTAATTAATGTAGGCTGATTAAATTAAGAAATCTGGAGGTTTGCACTAAGGTAATGATAAATCACTATCAATAACCAATAAACTAAAAAACAATGTTATTTAGATTCCAAACTCATCACATAATCGTAACTCTCGTTTAAATACTTTGCAACAGTATCTAAATCTTCGAGCATTGTTTCAGGAATTAAAACATAACCTTTCATAACAGCTCCATAGGATTTGTAAATAGAAGAATTAAATTCCTTAATATATTTTTCTTGTACCTCTTTGGAAAACCTTATACCAATTTCGCAATCTTTATTAAACAATGAAAACATATAACCATTTGCAGATGTATAAGGCATTGTTTTACCTTTTCGTTTAAAACGGTCGCACTTTGCTACCAGAGCATCGTACACTTTTAATTTTTCTTTCCACATATTTATATACCATTAAGAGGTTTTAATATACAAAATATCCAATATTTTATTTCAGTTTCAAATTATATACTACATTAACAATATAATATACTAATATGAGAATACTAATACCCTTCATAATTGCTTGTTTCGCTTTCAGTAATACATGCAATGCACAATTTATATCGGATGATGACAAACTACATTTTGGTGCTGGTGCATTAATCTCTGGTACCACTTATACATTGGTGTATTCTAAAACAAAAAATAAAAAGAAAGCGTTTTGGATGAGTTTGGGTACATCTGTTTTGGCTGGTTTAACCAAAGAAATTTATGATAGCACCAAAAGAGGGAATAAATTTGACACTGGTGAATTAGTTGCAACTACAGCTGGCGGGTTTGCAGTTAGTATCTCATTGGAACTTTTTGTTGGAAAAAAGAAAAATAAAAAATGACTTTTATAAATCTTTATGGTAACGCTCTACCATTTCCTTTTGAGTTTCTACAGGAGCATCAATACTTAATTGTTCATTAAGCATTTGTCCCATTGTTGGTAGTTCTGAACGTTTAATTTTTGTTTCTTCATTCCAAAGTTTAGAGCGCATAAAAGCTTTTGCACAATGCAAAAATAATTCTTGAATTGAAACAACAATGCATGTTTTTGGTGGGTTCTTTTCAGAATCAAACAAGTTTAAATATTCAGAATTAGTACTAATATGTGCTTTTCCATTTATTCTTAGTGTTTCATCAACTCCTGGAATTAAAAATATTAATCCAATCACTCCTGTTTCTAAAATATTTGTCAAACTATCCAATCTGTTATTTCCTTTTGAATCTGGAATAACTAGGGTTTCGCTATTAATAATTTTCACAAAACCAGAGGTTCCTCCTCTTGGAGAAGCATCTTGCTTGTGGGCCTCACTCGTTGTTGCCATTATTAAAAAAGGAGACTTCTCAATGAAATTTTTGGAATGTACATCTAATTTCTGAAGCACTTTTACTTTTGCTCTTCCTGAAGGAAAGCCATATAGTTCCCTTAGCTGTTCTGCATTTTCAATTTTCATATTACTTAAATAGAATCGATTAATAATCAAATGCATTCATAAACCCAATATCATCAATAACCACAACACCTTCTTTGCTTTTATCAAATAGGTAAGTCATCTTTTTCAAGCTTGAAACATCAAAATTTGGATTCGCTTTAGTGATTTTATCCATTGGGTAATAAAATGTTTGAAATATTTTTTCTGATTCCTTATCTCCTGTTAAAAAATCAGCTTTCATAATAACAGATTCTAGCTCTCGCTGTAATGGTGAAAAGTCGCTCAATAAAAACTCTACGTATTGTCCATTACTATCTTCAAATACAATTGAAAAATCAATTGGCTGTTCTGGTTCATCGTCGTCTTCATCCTCCTTTTCATTTTCATCCTTTTTCTCATCTTCAGCTTCTTCACTCTCTTCTTCCTCTTCTTCTTCTTCGTTCTTATCAGATTCAGAGTTGTCATTATCATCATCAACCCATTTGCCTTTTGTTTTTGGGTTAGAGCTTTCAGTAGCTTCAGCCATAGAAAATACGAATGCTTTTGATGAATCTACAGCCACAATCCCAGAATCTATTTCTATGGTATAGCTTGCTATTTTTTCATTAGGAATTGCTTCTTCTTCGTCATCCAAATCATAATCCCAACCTAGTACCAATGCACGACTGCCTTTATCTCTCCATTTAAGTTTTATCTCTTCCTCGCGCCAAACAGTTAAGTTTTTAGAACTGATTTCTCCTTTTCTTGTTGTTGTTATGACATCAAAATCTTCATCAAACTTTGAAATAAACTCACTTGTGGAGTCTTCAAACTGATTTAAATAAATGGTTTCTGGTAGCCAATTTTTTCCTTTACGAGCATCCATAAAAAGTGGCAAATATTCCTTCTTATCTTTTAAGGTTGCTTCTAAAAATGCGCTTATATAAACTTCTGCAATCTGTTGCTGGTCTTCTTCAGATAATAATTGCTTAAGGTTCAACATCCCTGTTAAAGAAAATCCAAGGTCATTATTTCCCCAAGAGGAATTAAACTGACCATGATTTGCTCCATACACGTAGAGTCCAGATTTCATGTAATATGAACTGTCTTTAAATGTAATACGCTCATATTGTTGCGAACCCATAAAGGAACGAACATCACCATCTTGTGCACCATGAATGACAAAATAATTCACATCATTAAATTTTGTTCCGCTATTTCCTGGTTTATATTGTCCATCAACTGGTGCAATGGCTACAACCGATTTAATGTTGAAATTATAATCTAATTTTATAGAAGCATCATCAGGATAGTATGGTAATTTATTCATCATGGCAGCAACTGCTACTGCCTCGCCTCCTCTAGAATGACCCATTACCGCCAAATTTGAAGTGTCTATTTTTTTATAAAAAGGGTTATCTGACGTGTCATTCCATTCGTGCCAAACCTTTAAGTGTTCTAACAACAACCAACCTCTAGCATCATTCTCTTCATCAAGTCCACCAAAAATATCAGTCCATCCTCCATTAATAAAATTTTCATCAACAGACGCCAAAATAATACCACGAGATGCCAACAATTCGCCTAAATAATCATAGCCAGGGTCTGAATGGTCTTGCATGGAATGGTTACCATGCACAATAAGTGCTAATGGAAAAGGGCCATCGCCTTCTGGATACCATACACGTCCATTAATTGGTAATTCTTTATAATCAAATCCCCAAATTTTTTCTCTTGCCCAACCGCTAAAACCTTCCCAGTTATCTATAAATGGTACACCATTTACTGATTCTGTTTTAATAGAAACGTCTTCGTCATATTCAGCTCTACGCTTATCATTACCGCTTCCATAAGTTAATTGTTTTACCTCATAAATTCCTTTTGTAGCTGGCGATTCTAATTGCAAAGGCTCAATATTGTCAATAGATTGTTGTGCTGCATTCACCATTTTGTCTACTTCATATCCAGATGCATTATAAGCGATTAATGAAAAGATTATGCCTCCAATTCCTATTAAAAGTGCAAATATTACTATCCCCTTCTTTATAATTGTTAAGGATTTGAATCCTGTTTTTTTCAAAACAAATATAGAAGCACCTATTAGTGTTACCACTATTACAAACCCAATAGCAATAATAGGGTTACCAAGTACAGTCATTAACAAAGGTATGGATGCGAAAAGTGCCAATTTTAATGGCTTTGGAAAAATGTATAGTAATTTAATAGCTTTAATAACCAGTAAAGCGCTAAGCCAAAACAATAATAACATTACAGCTAAAAACAAAAGAATCCATGGGTCTCCAATATTAAGAGCTTGTTTTATTGAGAAAATTATCCAAAATACTGCAACAGCAATAAGCAAAGCCCATGAGGCTCCTTTAATTGCATTATTACCTGGTTTTATTTTTAACCATTGTTTCTTAAACCAATTTTTAAGTTTCTTAGTTAGTGCTTTCATTGTCATTATTTAATATTAATTAATGACCATGAGGCAATCGGTCAACAAATAATTTTTGAGACGATTAAGGTACGAAAAGAAAAGTGATAATGAGTTTAATTGACTAGTCTGTCAATAATAGCTTTTGTGGGCAAAACTTCATTGGTATGCTCTATACTTGGTCCTGCCACCCAAACAGTTTTATAAGTTGCTTTTTTAGCAGCCTTTTCGGTAGCTTTCATACCTATTGAAAAGCGAATCATTTTGACCCATTTTTTCAACTTCTTGTTTTTATTGAGTAAGTTCTCAATCCAAGTGGCTTTAGTACCTATTTTTTGCACATAAGGTGTATTAATAACGGTACATGGTGTTCCTGAAATACGCTCTGTTACTACTATATCGTCAGCACCATAATCAACACAAGCTTGTTTGTATTCGTCGGTGACATTTGCTTCTGTAGAGGCTATAAACGGACTTCCAACAGAGACACCTGCTGCGCCATAGCTAATCATTTTATCAATATCAGCTTTACAACCAACTCCTCCAGCAGAAATTATTGGAATATCACAATTGGCAACTAACTCTCTAATTAATGCTTCTGGTGACGCTCCTCCTCTATGACCTCCAGCTTGATTATTTACTGCAATAATAGCATCAGCACCAAGATGCTCAACCTTTTTGGCAAATTTTAAATCGACCACATCACAAAATACTTTGATGCCAACTTTGTGTGCTTGTTTGATGGTTTCTTCTGGGCTTCCTAGTGAGGTAATAATAAAGTCGCATCCTTCTTCACATAGTACCTCTAATTGTCCTCTATACTTTACGTTAGATTTGTTCACAATTAAATTAAACCCAAACGAACCTCCTTCAACTTTTGCAGTTTTTAACTCTTTTATGGCTGTTCGTAATTCGTCTAGCGTTCTATAATTAAGCGCAGGAATACAACCTGCAATCCCACCATTCATGGCTTCAATAACCATTTTTGCATTAGATACCAAAAACATTGGTGCTTGTATTACTGGATGTTTAATGTTGAGAAGTTTAGTAAGTTCTTTTGTCATCGAAGTTTAATTTGAACAAATATAATAATTATTATGCATGCATAGTATATTTCTTAGATATTTGCTTAAACTCTTTAATATAATACTAGTAAATTCAAAGAATCCTATAATTTATATCTAGTAATTATTTTAAAAAAAGAGGATTTGTAAGTATTGCCTATAGGCAGCTCTATGTCGTTGTAAACTACTACAGATGAGTTATTTGTTTTACTAATCTTAGAAACAGAAACTATATAAGATTTATGAATTTGAATAAATTGTGAATCAGATAGATTGCTTTTAATAGATTTTAACGTATTGTAGGTTATAATTTGTTTCTTGCTAAGCGTATGAATGGCTACATAATTTTTTAGCCCTTCAACATAAACAATATCATCAATTAAAACTTTTTCAAAATTGTTTTTGCTATCAGTTTTTACAAAAACATAATTTTCATTCGCTTCGTTAAGCTTTACAGGATTGTCATGTGTTTTCTTAATAGCTTTATAAAAACGCTCAAATTCAAAGGGTTTTAATAAATAATCAATCGCATTTAGATTGTAACTTTCTACGGCAAATTCTGAATACGCAGTTGTAAAAATAATCTTGATGTTGTTATTTAGAATTTTAGATAACTGTATGCCTGTAATATTTGGCATTTGAATATCCATTATTATCAAGTCAAACTCTTCCTTTTGCATAAAGGCAATCACCTCTAATGGTTTTGTCGTCGAAAAAACCAGTTCGAGATTAGGAATTTGCTTTATATAATTTTCAAGTACCCGAATTGCAGGTGGCTCATCATCGACAATTACACATTTAATATCTTTTTTCATATTGGTAATTTAAGAAAAGCTGTATAATTAGACTTATTTGCTACATAGTTTAATTTGTAATTATCTCCATATATAGCATTTAATCGTCTTTTTAAATTTTCTACGCCAATACCAGAATCAGTATAGTTTACTGTTAAATCAAATGTATTGTTTGTAATAATTGAGAGCTCATTGTTTGAAATTTTAATTTCTATAGTTGCCTCTTTATTTTCATCATTTAGCACACCATGTTTAAAAACATTCTCAACAAAATGCATTAACACTAATGAAGCAATTTTTTGATCTGAAACCTCGCCAATTACTTTAAAAGAAATATATAATTCATTTTCAAATCGTTTTTTATGAAAATGAATATAATCTTCAACGAATTTAAGTTCCTTTTCTAATGGTATGAACTCCTGTTTAGAATTATAAGTGACATAACGCAACATTTCAGATAATTTAAGGACATCCTTAGCAGTATCTGGTTGCTTGTCCATTAATTCACTATAAAACGAGTTTAATGTATTAAATAAGAAATGAGGACTAATTTGTGATTTTAAAAAGCTTAGCTCTGCTTTTTTATGATGAATCTGTAATTGAAATATTTCTTGTTGTGTTTTAATAGATCTAAATACATAAAAGATAATTGTACTATACAATATCGGTCTTATTGCATAATGAAAATTATCAAAAAAGTAATATTTGAATTTTAATGCCTCACCTCTATAATTGTTTTCACCCGTAATTTCTTTAATAATAACCTCATCCAAACCATATCTAATTAACGCAAAAAGAACAATTAATCCTAGAAAAAATAGAGCGAAAAAATGGCTTTTCTTTTTAGACAAAAACCTAGGGCAGACATATTTATAATTGATGAAGTATATAAAAATTGAAGCACTATAAAAAACTACATCTAAACGAATTCCTTTTGCAGTAAAACTATATTTTAAAGCTTCAATCCCTCCAGTACCAAAATCTGTTATATACCCTAGAAGGATAACTATTGCCCAAAGAATTGTATGATATTTCCATTTATTATTTAGCATAATACAGTAAATATATTACATCAAATATTAAAATAATATAAATTTTAGACGAACTAGTCTTTTAGCAAAACAAGCTTACAAAGGTGTACAACATAAATTTTTATTGAGTAGTAAATACCATTCGTGTAATTTAAACCTATTATTAAATAAACTTTAGAAACTGCTCTTACTCTAATAGTAACTTAGAACTAATAAACTCTATATTATGAAACGTTATCTATTATTTTTCACTTATTTATTATCTTTTTCTGCTATAGCTCAAGATACTCTTCAGTTTAAAGATATTGAGCCTTACCATTACACTTTTCAATTAAACAATGGGGAGTTAACAGGAGAAGGCGCCGATTTTTTAAAAAAGGAATTGTCTAAGCAATATATTGTAATGTTGGGAGAATATCATAGCCAAAAATCTATTTCTAAGTTCACCTCTGCTATTATTCCAATATTAGAGAAAGAAAACTTTAATCACTTTGCACTAGAAGTTGGTCCAAATACTGGAAAAATATTGAATAATTTAAACCCTGAAACCTTAATGCAAGACCTAAAATCTTTAAACAAGCGTTATCAAGTTAAAGACAACGATGGAGATTTATACAATGCAATTCCTTTTTTTGAAAGCCTTGAAGATGCCGGATTTTTACAAAAAGCAAAGCATTTTAATTGGAATGTTTTTGGAGTAGACCAGGAGTTTTATGATTCCTATGTAATGCTTTTCGATATGCTATTTGAAAATTTTTCAAAATCACAAAAGAAAAAAAACAAATCTCTTTTCTTAAAAGCAAAAGACTCTCTGAGCTCCTATTATCAAAGAGAACTTTTAAATGATGAATCTTATACAACTCTGCTTTTAAAAAGCAAAACTATAAAAGAATTCTTCGAAATGTCAAAAGTGCAACAAAAAAATATTCCTATTATAGAGTCGATAATTAAAAGTGCAGAAATCTATAAACTAAATGATGTTGGAAAGTGGTCTGAAAATTACCAAATGCGCATTTCATATATGAAGCAAATGCTAAAAAAAGAGCTAGATGCAAAAGCTTACAATTTTAATAAAGACAAATTACTTATTAAAATGGGGAGGTTACATTTGTCTAAAGGCACATCGCCTTATTCGTTAAACGAAATTGGGAATACCTTGCATGAATTGGCAGAATACCACAACGTTTCTGCTCTGGGAATAGGTTTTGAAACACGCTTTTATATTAAAGACGATAAAGTAATTGATGAGCTTGATAGTGATAATACAGGGGTTAAAAACTTTCGAGAGTTTAAAAAGTTTGGAGATAAAAACAATTGGGTTATAATCGATTTTCGTCCAATGCGTAAACAGATTTTCTGGTATCCATATCCGCTAAAAAAGAAGCTTAATCCTTATCTTCAAAAACTTGCTGTAAATTATGACATACTCATTATACCTCCAGCATATTCACCTCCAACACCTAATCACTAATTTAAACATCTAATCATGAAACATGTAGTTCTTTTTATTTTCATTGCCGCCTTAACCTTAACTTGTTCTAAAACTCATGACAGCGATCAAAAATCTATATTAGAAACTGATTCCTCTAAAATCAAAATCTATCTTTTAGGTACATTTCATTTTAATCAAACCGATAGCACTTACAATGTGTTGGATGATAAACATCAAGAGAGTATTAAACAACTATCAAAAACCATTGCCAATCAAAAACCTGATAAAGTATTTGTTGAACGACAACCAGAATTCGAATTCCAAAATAAGCTTGATAGTCTTTATAATGTTTTTGTAAAAAATGAGGAAATATTTTCGAAGAGTAAAAATGAGATTTATCAAATCGGATTTAGAGTAGCCAAACTATTAAATCACCCTAAAGTCTATCAATGCGATAATCCTGGTCAATACGGTTTTTACTATAATAAAGCCTTAAAATATGCTAAAGAAAATAATCAAATGCAATATATTAATGCTACAGCTAAAACTACTGTTATAAGAGAAGATGATAGAATTAATGAAGACTCATTAAGATTGAATAGTACTTTGTTTGATTACATTAAATGGCTAAACAGTGACATAGTAGTACGCACGTCCCATGCAAGTTACATCACTAATGACGTGCAAATTGGAAGTACAGACTATTATAACTATGACGACGATGACACATTAATTGGTGCAGAAATTGTTGCAGATTGGTATAGAAGAAATATAATGATTTACACAAAAATGATTAACCAATTAAGTTATGATGAAAAGGCAATTTTTTTAATAATTGGTGCAGACCATATTCCAACTTTAAAACATCTTTTCGAAAGTAATCCCTATTTTGAAGTTGTAGAAACTAATGATTGGTTAAAATAGAAATCTATTTAGCCTAAAATGAAAAAAGCGCAACTAAAATTAGTTGCGCTTTTAAATGTTAAAATAATCTAATTCTTTACTTCACTTCTTCAAAGTCCACATCTTCTACATCACTTCCTTCTTCAGAAGATTGTCCATTCTGTCCCGAAGCGTCGGGAGCATCAGGACCAGTTCCTGCTCCACCTTGAGCTTCAGCTTGTGCCTTGTACATTTCTTCAGATGCTACTTTCCAAGCTTCATTTATTTTATCTAAAGCTGGAGTAATTACCTCTAAATCTTTAGTTTCATAAGCTTTTTTCAATTCTTCTAAAGCATCAACGATTGGCTGCTTTTTATCATCAGATAATTTATCACCAAACTCTTCTAATTGCTTTTCAGTTTGGAAAATCATAGAATCTGCTTCATTTAATTTCTGTGCTTGCTCAGCAGCAGCTTTATCAGCTTCAGCATTTGCTTCTGCATCAGCTTTCATTTTTTGAATTTCATCTTCCGTTAATCCTGAAGATGCTTCAATACGAATATCCTGTGTTTTATTTGTCGCCTTATCAGTAGCTGATACTTTAATGATACCATTAGCATCAATATCAAATGTTACTTCAATTTGTGGAGTACCACGTCTTGCTGGTGGAATACCATCTAAGTGAAAACGTCCAATAGTTTTATTATCTGCAGCCATAGCTCTTTCTCCTTGTAGAACATGAATTTCTACTGAAGGCTGATTATCTGCAGCTGTCGAAAATACTTGTGATTTCTTAGTTGGAATTGTTGTATTTGCTTCGATAAGCTTAGTAAATACATTACCCATAGTTTCAATACCTAATGATAACGGCGTTACATCTAAAAGTAATACATCTTTAACATCACCTGTTAATACACCTCCTTGAATACCAGCACCAAGAGATACAACTTCATCAGGGTTAACACCTTTACTTGGTGTTTTTCCGAAGAATTTCTCAACCGCTTCTTGAACTGCAGGAATACGTGTAGAACCACCTACTAAAATAACTTCGTCAATATCGCTTTTACTTAAACCTGCTGCTTTTAATGCAGAAGCACAAGGCTCTATAGTACGCTTTACTAAATCGTCAATTAATTGTTCGAATTTAGAACGTGTTAACGTACGTACCAAGTGTTTTGGCCCGCTAGCTGTAGCAGTAATATATGGCAAATTGATTTCTGTTTGCGCAGAAGATGATAATTCAATCTTCGCTTTTTCAGCAGCTTCTTTTAAACGCTGTAAAGACATTGGATCTTCTCTCAAATCCATGCTTTCCTCTGCTTTAAATTCATCAGCTAGCCAGTTAATTATTTTTTGATCTACGTCATCACCACCTAAATGTGTATCCCCATCGGTCGATAATACTTCAAATACACCATCTCCTAGCTCTAGTATAGATACATCATGCGTTCCGCCACCAAAATCAAATACTACTATTTTTTGGTCAGTTCCTTTTTTATCCATTCCATAAGCTAATGCAGCTGCAGTTGGTTCGTTTATAATTCTACGAACTTTTAAACCAGCAATTTCACCTGCTTCTTTAGTAGCTTGACGTTGTGAATCGTTAAAGTAAGCTGGCACCGTAATAACAGCTTCACTTACTGATGTTCCTAAATAATCTTCAGCAGTTTTCTTCATTTTTTGAAGAATCATTGCCGATAATTCTTGAGGCGTATATAAACGACCATCGATATCTACTCTTGGTGTATCATTGTCTCCTTTTACCACTTTATATGGTACGCGTTCTGCTTCTTTTTTAGACTCAGAATACTTATTTCCCATAAAACGCTTAATTGAGTAAACCGTTTTAGTTGGGTTAGTTACTGCTTGACGTTTTGCTGGGTCACCAACCTTAATCTCACCACCTTCAACAAAGGCAATTACAGATGGCGTTGTACGCTTTCCTTCTGCATTTGGGATTACTACAGGTTCGTTACCTTCCATAACAGAAACACAAGAGTTTGTTGTTCCTAAGTCAATTCCAATAATTTTACTCATAACTTTATTTATTCTTTTACTTGTTGTGTTGAATTCATTTTTATTTACAACTTCTTATAGTCAATCATTATGCCATGAGAAAAAATATGACATGATGTCAGAATGGCTTTTAAAAATATATTTTGAAGGATGTCATTTTTGGTACGTGATTTGATACCTATAAAACAAAAACTAAAATATTATGAAACGTTTATTAACTCTATTTGCAGTATTTGCCTTATTATTAACCGCTTGTGAAGGACCAGCTGGACCTCCAGGATTTGATGGTCTCGATGGTCTTGATGGATTAGATGGTGAAATCATCGCATCTTCAGCTTTCGAAATAGAAGTCGATTTTAATACAGGTAACAATTTTGAGTATGTTGAAGCTTACGGATTTGAAGTACTTCCAACAGATGTCACGTTGGTGTACATTTTATGGGACACAGATAATGGTCAAGATGTATGGCGTTTAATGCCACAAACTGTTTACTTTGATGATAATAGCAATTTGGTATATAATTTTGATTTTACACAAGACGATGTTCGCTTCTTCTTAGATGGCACTACAGATTTTGATACTTTAGATGATGTTTGGACGTTAGGTCAAGTATTTAGAGTGGTCGTAGTACCTGCTGATAATATTGATGGTGTTGATACCTCAGACATTAATGCTGTTTTAGGCGCAAGTGATATTCAAAGTTTCGATTTTAGATAACACAACATTTAGATAAAATTAATGAAGTCCGAAAGTAATTTTTCGGACTTTTTTTATGTGAAATAATTAACTGTAGTTTTCTTAATTATATGCACACAACATTTATATTTGTCCAAACACTAAAAGGTAAAAGTTAATGGAGTGTATTTCTGTTTTTGATATGCTAAAAATAGGCATAGGACCATCAAGTTCCCATACCTTAGGACCATGGCGAGCAGCCGAACGTTGGATTAAAGAATTAAAAACTGCCAATAAATTTGATAAGGTTGAAAAAATTACGGTCGATTTATATGGTTCATTGTCTTTAACAGGAAAAGGGCACGCAACCGACTTAGCTATAATATTGGGTTTAAGCGGTGCCGACCCTGAAGTAATTCCAACAGAAGCTATGGACATTATTATCACTTCGGTAAAAAATACGCACACCCTAACTTTTAACAATGAAAGAACTTTAGATTTTAATTTAGATTCTGATATTGTTTACAATAAAAAATTCTTACCCTTTCATGCAAATGGTATGAAATTCACAGCTGTGATTGAAGGCAAAAAATCAAGCTCTACATTTTACTCTATTGGAGGTGGTTTTGTTGTCAAAAAAGAACGAAAAAATACCAAAAAGAATGTAGAAATATTTCAATCATTTCCGTACTCAATTAGCAAAGGCAATGAGCTTTTAAAGTTTTGTAGCGACTTGAATAAATCTATTTCTGAAGTAGTTCTTGAAAATGAAAGGTCACTACGAAGTGACGAGGATATTGATTTTGAAATAAGTCGCATTTGGAACACCATGCTAGAATGCATGTATCTTGGTTGTCATACAGAAGGTAGTTTACCTGGAGGTCTCAATGTTAGGCGACGCGCTTTTGATATGCATCATAAATTAATTGGTGATTATCAATATGAAAATCCGCAACAATGGCTTGAAGCCATTAGAAAAACCGAAGTTAAATTCAGGCAAATTCTAAAATGGGTAAGCTGTTTTGCATTAAGCGTTAATGAAGTAAATGCCTCTTTAGGTCGTGTTGTGACTGCACCTACAAACGGAAGTGCTGGTGTGATTCCTTCGGTTTTAATGTATTATTTAGTGATAGAAAACCATGAGGCTGATTTTAAAGACATCAAACAGTTTTTATTAGTCGCTGGAGAAATTGGCAGTATCTTTAAAAAAGGTGCTACCATTAGTGCAGCCATGGGTGGCTGTCAAGCTGAAATTGGCGTAAGTGCTGCTATGGCAGCAGGCGCATTATGTGAAGTGTTGGGAGGCACTCCTGAACAAGTATTAATTGCAGCCGAAATTGCCATGGAACACCATTTAGGATTAACCTGCGACCCAATTGCTGGACTGGTTCAAATACCTTGTATTGAACGCAACTCCATGGGCGCTATAAAAGCTATTAATGCAGCTGAATTGGCATTAGAAACCGACCCTAAAAACGTGAAAGTACCGCTAGATGAAGTTGTAAACACAATGTGGGAAACTGCAAAAGACATGCATACTAAATACAAAGAAACCTCCGAAGGAGGTTTAGCTGTTAGAGTAAGTTTATCTGATTGTTAGTTAATTTTTTCCTTCATTACAACCAGTGCGTTGTCTTGTGTCAATTAAGTAGATAATTTTCCACTTTCCGTTATCATTAAATAATTGAAATGAATTGACTCCACAATGGCTGAAATTTCCATTAGCCCAAAACTCATAAGGTGTCCAAGCATTTGCCATATTATTATCAACTTTAATAACATAATCCAATAAACGTTCGTCCCATTTTTGGTTTGCTGGTCTATTTCCTATGGCTTTAATTAAATCGGTAGATTCTCCACTCCTTAAAACATCCTTTCCATCTTTATCTTTAAAAGCTGTTTGTGTTGTGAATTTGCCGTACATAACCGATTTCATCATAATAGTATCTCCTTTATGAAATCCTTCAAAAAAAGTATCTATAGCTGCTTTTACTTTAGCTTCTTCATCATTTTGTGCATACATCGCAGTAGTCGATAAGCACAAGCATAAAATTATAATTCGTAACATATTAATTATTTAAGTTGTCATTAAAAGTACAAAAAAGAAATAAAGAAAAACCTAACAGTACCAATAGCTTTCTGTTAATTTATTATTTTTACGTTTAAATAAAGAAAACTATGTCAACAGCAAAAAAAGAATATAAAAGAGTTACCACAAAGTCATTAGTTGACATGAAAAGTAATGGTGAAAAAATTTCCATGCTCACAGCGTATGATTTTACCATGGCAAAAATTGTTGATGGTGCAGGTATTGATGTGATTCTGGTTGGTGATTCGGCCAGTAATGTTATGGCTGGACATGAAACCACATTGCCAATTACTTTAGACCAAATGATTTATCACGCATCTTCGGTGATTCGTGCTGTTGAAAGAGCTTTAGTGGTTGTAGATTTACCTTTTGGAAGCTATCAAAGTGACCCGAAAGAAGCGTTACGTTCTGCTATTAGAATTATGAAAGAAAGCGGTGGCCATGCAGTAAAACTTGAAGGTGGAAAAGAAATAAAAGACTCTATAAAACGTATTTTAAACGCAGGTATTCCTGTGATGGGACACTTAGGATTAACGCCACAATCCATTTATAAATTCGGAACTTACACTGTAAGAGCCAAAGAAGACGAAGAAGCACAACAACTTATTGAGGATGCCAAACTGCTAGAAAGAATAGGATGCTTTGCCATTGTATTGGAAAAAATTCCTGCTGCTCTTGCTAAACAAGTTGCCGAAAGTGTGAGCATTCCTATTATTGGTATTGGTGCAGGAAACGGTGTTGATGGCCAAGTATTAGTGCTACATGACATGATTGGTATGACACATGAATTTAATCCGCGTTTTTTACGTCGCTACATGAATTTGTATGAAGATATGACGAATGCTATTTCGCAGTATGTTAATGATGTAAAAAGTATTGATTTTCCTAATGAATCTGAACAATACTAGGTTTTTAAATGTCTAAGACATTATCCAACAAATCCAACTTGCAAGTCCTCTACGAAGACAATCACATCATCATCGTTAATAAACGTGCTGGCGATATAGTACAAGGTGATAAAACAGGCGACAAGCCACTAAGTGACGTTGTAAAAGAGTTTATAAAAGACAAATACAACAAACCTGGAAATGTGTATTTAGGTGTGACGCATCGTTTGGACAGACCAACAACAGGAATCGTGGTATTTGCAAAAACCTCAAAAGCATTACCAAGATTAAATAAATTATTCTCTGAAAAAAAAGTTACCAAAACCTATTGGGCAGTTGTAAAAGAAAGACCAAGTAAAGAAAAAGACACGCTAATTCATTGGCTAAAAAAGAACCCGAAGAATAATAAATCAACCGCATATAAGTACGAAAGAAATGATTGTAAAAAAGCAGTTCTTCATTTTGAGGTTATAAAGCAATTGAATAACTACTACTTACTGGAAGTCAATTTAGAAACTGGAAGACATCATCAAATTCGTTCTCAATTAGCAAGTATAGGTTCTCCTATTAAAGGGGACTTAAAATATGGCTTTGACCGAAGCAATAAAGATGCAAGCATCCATTTACATTCCAGAAAAATAGAATTTATTCATCCTGTAAGTAAAGATTTAATTTCAATTGTAGCCACAACTCCGTCTGATGCTATTTGGGATGCGTGTAATATCTAAATTAGTATCTTTATAAAAAAAGAATCTTGAGCATACCCAACACACTTAAAAAACAACGTGAATACTTTAAATCTCAACAAACCAAAGATGTCTCATTTAGAATTGCTATTCTCAAAAAGTTAAAAAAAGAGATTATTGAAAGAGAACAAGACGTTTACGATGCCTTAAAAAAAGATTTCAATAAATCAGCTTTCGAAACATTTATAAGTGAGTATGGATTGGTAATTTCAGAAATAAATCTCGCAATCAAGAAGTTAAAATCATGGTCAAAACCTAAACGAGTAAAGCCATCGATGTTAACATTTCCATCAACCGATTATATTTACAAACAACCCTATGGAACTGTATTGGTTATAGCACCTTGGAATTATCCTTTTTTGTTATCGATTGAGCCATTAATAATGGCTATTGCTGCTGGTAATACTGTGGTTGTAAAACCTAGTGAATTAACAAAAAATACATCACAATTAGTTACAAATATTATTAAAAACGTTTTTAACGAAAAGCATGCAACCTCTATTCAAGGCGGTATTCCTGTAGCTACAGAATTGTTAGAACAAAAATGGGATTATATTTTCTTTACTGGCAGTGTACCTGTGGGAAGAATTGTAGCCAAAGCCGCAGCCAAACATTTAACACCTGTAACTTTAGAATTAGGAGGTAAAACACCATGTTTTGTTGACGACACTATTAATTTAAAACTTACTGCAAAGCGTATTGTTTGGGGAAAATTTTTTAATGGAGGGCAAACCTGTATTTCACCTGATTATATTTTAGCTCAAGCAGCAATTAAAGACAAATTAATTGAAGCTTTAAAAACCGAAATAATTAATGCCTATGGTGAAAATCCAAAACAATCTAAAGATTATCCAAGAATTATTAATAAAAAGAATACCAATAGACTGATTGAAATGCTAAGCAATGAAAACATTGTCTTTGGAGGCGAACACAGTGTTGAGGAATGTTACATTGCACCAACAATAGTTGATAGTCCAAGTTTAGAAGGTAAATTAATGCAAGATGAAATTTTTGGTCCTATACTACCTATTTTAACTTATGAAAACGAAAAAGATATTGATTCCATTATCAATAACTACGACAAGCCTTTATCGTTGTATGTGTTTTCGAAAAACAAGAATTTCACAAACACTATAATCAACACTTATAGTTTTGGTGGTGGTGCAATTAATGACTCATTAATTCATTTTGGAAACTACAGATTGCCTTTTGGAGGTGTTGGTACCAGTGGTATTGGTGCATATCATGGTAAACATGGTTTTGATACGTTTTCGCATCATAAGTCTATTTCAAAAAGAGGTACTTGGTTTGACCCTCCAGTTCGTTATGCGCCTTATAATGGAAAATTAGGGTTAATTAAAAAAATGTTTAAATGGTTAGGTTAAGTTCTCTATTTATAGGATAAACCAATTCTAATTTTGTTCCTTCTCCTTGTTTGGAAAGTAAGTTAAATTTAGAGTCAATTAATTTTGACCTAGATTCCATATTAATTAAACCAGACCCTTTTTGGACAGTTTCAATATCAAATCCTTTACCGTCATCTTTTGCTGTGATAATGAAATAATCTTTACTATAATTTAACTTTACATCAAATTTCTTAGCTTCGGCATATTTAATGGTATTGGATAAAAACTCTTGAAATATCCTAAATAATATAATTGCATCTTTACTATGAATGTCCTGTTCTTCACCCTCAATAGTCAATGCTGCATCAATCTTTTTCATCCTATTTATCCTATCTATTTCATTTTTAATGGATTGCCGTAATCCAAAATTTAAAATAACTTCGCTATTCAATACTTTAGATAAACTTCTTACTTCAGTAATGGCATCATTAATCACGCTTTTGGTTTCATCAACTTTGGCTTTTATTGAATCTTTTGTCAAAGAAGCCACCAAGCTTAATTGCATATTGGCAACAGACAATAACTGACCAACATTATCGTGCAATTCTTGTCCAACATTTTTTAGCGTTTGTTCTTGTATTTCGGTTTGTGTTTTCGCCAACTCTTCTTCAAACTCACGTTCTCGATGAATTTTATCAAGAAGCAGTTTGTTTTTTCGTTTCTGAAATACTACAAAAAATAGAATAACTAATGCCGTTACAATTACCAAAACAGCAATCATATAAATCAATAAATACCTTTCAGATTGAGTCGTTGCTAATTGTTCTGCGGTTTGCACCATATTAAAGCTATTGAAAAAGTTATATACGTCAATATATTAGCAAATAATAATATTTGCCATTTTAAAATTATAAAATTCCAATCTACATTAGAATAATAAACTTGATAAAACACCAATGGCGTAGTTACCAACCACCAAAATAATATAACACAACTAATATAAAAGTTAATCGACTTATAGAATTTTAATATTGTATTAGATTGCAGTACGTCAATAAAATAGATTAATGCGCTTAGAACAACTACAAAAAAACTAACTATTTCAATAACAACAGGAAAAGAGCTGAAAATGTACCTATAGTCAACTATGGCAATAATTATAATAGTCAAGGCCATTGTCCAGAAAAGATATTTTAAAACTGTTTTAAGAATTGCTGCTTTTACCACTCCTCGATAATAATATGAAAAAAATAAAGCAGAACCAGTAGTCCAAGTTAATGCATACCACCAATGGTTTTTTCTTATCAACATACCATCTAGTAGATGATATTTATTTAAAGAGATTAAGTAACTAGGATAATTAGCTATTATTTCTATAAAAAGCACAAATACTAAAAAAATTATAAACTTCTTAACTATTGTATTTGCAAACTTTTTGTAGTTAAAAAGCCCCGAAATTGCAGCTATTAAAACAACTAATTTGGTAAGTAATGAGTAGTTTTCTTTAAAAAATTCTTCCATAATTACTTTTTTACTATTTGAATCTTGCTTTCCGGTTTACACAATAGTAAAGCCAATGCAAAGCCCAAATACATAAAAATATTTGCTATAAGCTTTATCTTCCATGTTAAGATAATAAAATCCCAGTCGACAGCGTCAGTATATATATCGTAAAAAATTAATGGTGTGGTAGATAGATACCAAAATAAAAGAATGGCTCCAATGTAAAATTGAATGGTTTTATAAAAAAACAAAACCCTTTCTGTACTAATTAGCTCAATGAAATACAATACTATACCCACAAAAACCAACATTATACCAAATAGGTAAATAAAATATGTTATTGATGCAAAAAACTCCTCGAAATTAAAGATTACATAGATTAACGAACTTAATACAAAAACATATCTTCCATACTTTAAAATAGTTTTATACAAGCTATTATTAATAACTCTCTGAAAATAATAGGAAAAAAACAACGCACTTCCCATACACCAACTTAAAGTGTACCACCAGTAATTTTTTTCAATAAGTGAACCTTCAATTAAATGAAATTTTCCAAAATATAGAAAATAGCTTGGGTAGTAGGCTACTATCTCCAAAAACAACACATAGACCAAAAAATAAATAAAATATTTTGTGTCAGTTTGCTTAAACTTTTTTAAAGTTATTAGACCAACAAAAGCCGCCAAAAAAATGACAGCCTTAGTTAATATAACATAGTTATCGATTAAAAAATTTTCCAATTAAATATTAATTTTGTGGATAACCCGCACCTGGAGGGTTTCCAGGACCTCCTAAATTCAATCCATCACCATCAGGAATATCACCATTACCTCCACCGCCATCTTTTCCGTCTATTATTCTTTCGGTGGGAACAATAAAAGAGGTTGAATAGCCAACACCTTCTTTGGTTGTTGGGTAAGCACCGCAATAAATACGAATACCATTCATTTCATGCCCATTTTCCCTCGCTTGCTTTTCTGCATACTCAAGATATGCTTTAATATCTTCTAGCGAATACCAAGACGACCTATTGTCAGGACGTCTAGTAATGTTTTTGCTAATAAGTTCGCATCGTTCAGTAAAAGCGTCATTTAGTTCTTTTGCTTCTTTTGGAGAGATTAATCCATTAATTTTTGCCATAATCAAATAATTTTAATGTTAGTGAATAGTCAATTGACGTTAATATTTATTTTTGAGGGATTAACAGTATTAGTGACCAAGTTATTGAAAACATACCATAAAAAGAAGAAAAAACTCACTTATAAATTGAAGCACTTAACTTAATAATTTGAATGTTATTTTGTTTCCTGTGAATTTTTGAGCCATGGCATTAATTGAAGTTTCCTTAAGCTGCAAAACCCTTGGATAGCCTCCAGTTGTTTGGCTATCTCGCATTAACACAATCAGCTTTCCAGAAGGTGTTAACTGTATCGTCCCTGGTAATACCAATGATGTTATAATGTCTTTAAAATCATTTTTAATCAATTCATTAAGCTGGTAAGCCATTCTATTATTATCTTTTGAAATTGTAAATTCTTTGTTGAACAATGATTGTATTTGCAAATCATTCAGCTTATCAAATTCTGGGCCTTTAAATACTTCAATAACTGAGCTGTCAAGATAATCTTCATTAAGTTTTATGGATGAATATTTTTTGTTTGAATGATTTTTCTGTTCAATTTTTAGTACGTCTCCTTTTTTCACGTATGAAGACTTAGTGATACCTTGATACATGCTCCTACTATTTAAAACGACTTCCGTTTGAAAACCTCGATAAACAGCTAAATACCCACGAAATCCTTTTTGAATTTTACTAAAAGACAACTCATCGCCTTTGCTTATATTGATGGCAATATTCAATCCAATTGGCTTACCGTTTATTTGTGGCGAAAGGATTGCACCAGTTATAGAAATAGTAGTATCGCATGAAAATTCAAGCTTTGGTCCAACCATAGTAATTTCAAGAGTGGCACAATCTTCACCATTTCCAAGTAAAGCATTAGCAATTCTATGTGCATGCAAGTCCATGGCTCCTGAAATAGGGACTCCAAGATGCTGATAGTCTTTCCTTCCTAAATCTTGAATGGTAGTGTAAAATCCTGGATGTAGTACTTTAACCATCAATTACCTCGCTTTCTATAATATAGTCTTGCCTCTCAACTTTAGTAAGAATACTGTCATAATCACTTCTCGATACCGACACAAATTGAATCTTATCTCCAGCATTAGCAAAACAGGGTTTTTCTGCATTTAAATCGAAAAAATTAATTGGTGTTTTACCAATTATTTGCCATCCTCCAGGACTTTGGGTTGGGTAAATTCCTGTTTGTGAACCACCAATAGCAACTGAGCCTTTTTCGACTTTCAATCTAGGTGATTTTTTTCTAGGAAAATGGAGTTTTTTATTCAGCCCACCTAAGTATAAAAAACCAGGCAAAAAGCCTAAAAAATAAACAGGATATTTTGAGCTTGTGTGTAACTGAATTATGTCTAAAATTGTCAAGTTATTTTTATTGGAAATCTTTTCCAAATCCACTCCAAATTCTAAGTCATAACATACTGGAATGTTCCATAACTTAAACTCCGTTTTTACATCTTTAAACTCTGAATCATAAATGCTTTTAAGCGTTAAAACTTCATCATAGAAATTATTTATAGTCGAAGTGTAAATAATTAATATCGAGTTATATGCGTATTTTATATAAACTTCTTGTTTAAATGAATAATTTTCAAGTCTATGTTTATAAGAAAGCATACTTTTAAGTACATTTCCTGAAATAACCTGAGGCCATTCAATTAAAATTGAGCGTTCTCCAAAGGGCTTATATTGCAATTTAAATCCACTCAAAACATCATTGAATTTTAAGTCCCAAATCTGTTAAATTCTGACACAGTTTTTCAACCAATTTTAAAGCTTCAGGGTTATCTCCATGAACACAAATAGTTTCTGCTTTTATTGGCACTTCTACCCCACCAATGGTTTTGACTTTTTTATGTAAAATCATATTCTGAATATGATGTGTCATTTCATCAACATCTTTAATGACTGCATTTTTTTCAGACCTTGAAACAAGGGATAAATCGTCATTATAATTTCTATCGGCAAATACTTCAAACGTAATTGGGATTTTGGCTTTGCTTGCAACATCAGCAATCACAGAACCAAAAGGCACATACAGTTTTAAAGGCAAATGAATGCTTTTCATGACTTCAACAATGACCTCAGCAGTCGTTTTGTCTTTTGCTGCCAAATTGTACAAAGCACCGTGTGGTTTTACATGATGCAAGGCAGCATGTTGCTCTCTTACAACATTCATCAAATCTTTGATTTGATTTTTTACCGTTTGACATAAGGCTGCACAAGACATATTAACAACCTCTCTTCCAAAATTTTCTTTATCTGGAAACGAAGGATGCGCGCCAATCTTTACACGATGCTGTTTTGCTAATTCCACGCACATAGTCATCGTATCTGTGTTTCCAGCATGTCCACCACAAGCGATATTGCATGACGAGAGCAACGGCATCAACTCTGCTTCGTTGCCTATACCTTCGCCAATATCGGCGTTTATGTCTATTGAAAATAACTGCATTTATAATAATTCAAATACTTTTAATATACTTTTCGCTCCTAAGAATATAGTAATCGCCAATATAATGATGCTTATAATATTCTGCTTTAATGAGTTTTTATAATCGCCTAAAACTGAATGTTTATTCATAATCCAAATAAGAAATCCAGCAATAACAGGCAACAAAATACCATTCGCCACTTGTGCGAATTTGATAATCTCAATGGATTTTATTCCTGAAGATGATGACAACACACCAAGCACCAAAATTAGCATCCAAACTGCTCGAAACCTTTTAGACGTCATTTTTGTTGACCAGCCCAAACAACCTGTTGCCACAAAAGCTGCTGCTAAAGGTGCTGTAATGGCACTAGTAATACCAGCCGCAAACAGTCCAATAGCTAGAAAATACTTAGAAAAACTTCCAAAAAGCGGTTCTAAACCTTTTGCTAAATCTGCCGCATTGTTAACCTCAGTAGATTGCGCAGCAGCTGCCGAAATAATAATGCACATAGATACAATTCCCCCTAAAACTACAGCAACAATAGTATCTTTTCTTGCGTGTTTTAAATCAGTTTTGTCTTTCCATTTTTCTTTTACCAGAGAAGCATGCAAAAACAGATTATAAGGCACTACAGTTGTTCCAATTAGCCCAATAATGGTCAAAATACTGTCATCTGGAAATTTAGGCACAAACACACCTTTAAATACTTCAGACAAATTTGGTTTGGTCATAATCGCAGTTACCATAAACGCAATACTCATCAAAATTACCAGCGACACCAGAGCCTTTTCCAAAACTTTGTAATTGCCAATATAAAGCAGAATGAATGCCACTAAACCAATAATGACGCTAAAGTAATTTAACGAAAACGACCCAATATCTTGAGAATACTGACCCAAAACCGCTTCTAAACCCAAAACACCTCCGCTGATATTCCCAGCTTCATAAGCTGCATTGCCAATAACAATGGCAGATAATATCAACACTATTGACAAGCCTTTAAACAAAGGATTTTTAATTTCGGTTCTAATAATTTCCGACAAGCCTTTTTGAGAAATAATGCCCAAACGAGCCGACATCTCTTGCAAGACAATAGTTGCCACAATCGACAAGACCATTGCCCAAAGTAATGCATAGCCAAAATTAACACCAGCCAAAGTGCATAACGTAACCGTTCCTGGACCAATAAATGCTGCAGCTACTAATGGCCCTGGGCCGATGTTTTTAAACCAAGATGTAATCATTTAAAGTGAATTATATTTTTAAAAGAATTAGCTACCCTAACCAACCCTCTCTATCTAAACTTCTGTATTGAATGGCTTCACTTATATGATTACCACTAATATTTTCAACACCCTCTAAGTCTGCAATAGTTCTAGCTACTTTAAGAATTCTATCATAAGCACGAGCAGATAAATTTAAACGCTCCATAGCTACTTTAAGCAGTTCCATAGACGCATCATCCAACTTGCAATGCTTTCTAATTTGCTTGGTATTCATTTGTGCGTTGTAATGCACTTTATCAGATTCTTTAAAACGCTCTGTTTGCAATTCTCTTGCAGCAGTAACACGTTTTCTAATATCAACTGAAGATTCGCTTTTACGCTCATCAGAAAGCTTTTCAAAAGGCACAGGCGTCACTTCAATATGTATATCAATTCTATCTAGTAAAGGTCCTGAAATTTTGCTTAAATAACGTTGCATTTCTGCTGGCGAGCTTGTGACTGGCGCATCTGGGTCATTAAAATAACCTCCAGGACTTGGATTCATACTCGCCACCAACATAAAACTACTTGGATACGTAACCGTGAATTTTGCTCTGGAAATGGTCACTTCCCTGTCCTCCAAAGGCTGTCGCATAACTTCCAAAACTTCACGTTTAAATTCTGGCAATTCATCTAAAAACAACACACCATTATGCGATAATGAAATTTCTCCAGGTTGCGGATAACTTCCGCCTCCAACAAGGGCAACGTTTGAAATTGTATGATGCGGACTTCTAAAAGGGCGTTGTGCCATCAAACCTGAATGCGCTTTTACGCGACCAACTACAGAATGTATTTTAGTAGTTTCCAAAGCTTCATGTAAAGTCATTGGTGGCAAAATAGAAGGCAATCGTTTTGCCAACATGGTTTTTCCTGCTCCTGGTGGTCCAATTAAAATAATATTATGTCCTCCAGCTGCAGCAATTTCCATACAACGCTTGATGCTTTCTTGCCCTTTAACATCAGAAAAATCGAACTCAGGAAAGTTGAGGTTTTTTGTGAATTCTGCACGTGTGTCAATAATGGTTTGCTCTAAGGCTTCGCCTTTATCAAAAAAATCAATGACTTGCTTAATATTATCGACGCCATACACTTTTAGATTATCTACTATTGCGGCTTCCTTCGCATTTTGACTTGGCAGAATAAAGCCTTTAAATCCTTCTTCCCTAGCTTTTACAGCAATTGGCAAAGCTCCCTTTATGGGTTGCAAACTGCCGTCTAAAGACAATTCGCCCATAATAAGGTAATCTTCTAAGTTCTCAGCATTAATTTGGCTAGATGCCGAAAGAATGCCAATGGCTAAAGTAAGGTCGTAAGCAGACCCTTCTTTACGTAAATCGGCAGGCGCCATGTTAATAGTAATTTTCTTTCCTGGGATTTTATAACCGTTATTTTGCAATGCTGCAGCAATACGATAGTTACTTTCTTTTATGGCATTGTCTGGCAAACCAACCAAATGGTAACCAATACCTTTATCAACATTAACCTCTACGGTAATTGTGGACGCTTCCACTCCAAAAACAGCACTAGCAAATACTTTTTTAAGCATAAAATATTGGTTTGCTTAAATGTAAGAAAAAATGTCAATAAACTATTGATCTCTTACACTCCAAATTTCATGCATTGGGTCGCCTTTACTTGAAAAGCCTTTGTGATGCCAATTTCCATCAATGAAATTAAAATCAAATTCTAAACTAGCACCAACCCTTGAATCGTCTCTCGAAAAGAATTCTATATTCTCGGTGTACTTACCATCAATAGTTGTGTAGGTTCCGCCTCCAGTTCCCATAAATTGTTTGGTCTCTGTGTTATAAGCAATCCATTGGAAACGAGTTCCAGATAAAATTTTCATAGTCTTTCTTGGTCTGTTGACATCTCGCGATTGCTCTTTTCCATTTCTAAACCTTCCAGACATTAACCAAGCACCTTGTAATTTTCCTGGTGTACCATCGTCAATTCTAGTTAATTTCATATCAGCTCCAACTACTTGAATTCTATCATCGGTAATTTTAACCTCAAAGCTTACTTCACTTCCAACACGTTCAGGAGTCACCGTGTCAAACTCTACTTTTTCGGTCATGGTGTTTCCTTCTAATTTCCATGTACCACCATTAGTTTGCACAAATTTTCCTGTTTTAGCATCATACGTAGAAACTACTTGATACCCATCAGCAATTATGACAACACTTTTTAGTTTATCGCCATTTTCAGCAGTTGAATACATTTCCCAAGCACCAATAATACTTTGTGCGTTTGTTTCAAATGAAGCAAATGCAAGAACTAGTAAAAGAAATATTTTTCGCATAATTGGTTGATTTGTATAAATATATGAAATATTGCAATAAAACAGTAGCTCCTCAATTTATTAGCTTACATTTGCAGCCACTTAAATAACCACTTGTGGTTGTTTAGGTATTACACAAAAAAGAATCCTATAGTATGGTCACTATAGGATTCGTCTTTTTATAAGTATTCTGTCTTTTATTTAATTCTGATTAATATTAAAAAACTCTAGCGCACGCTTTTCGTTGTAATAGAATTTACCTTTTTGAATAAACCCAACATGACCTCCATATTTTGGCATTTCTAAATGTAGAAAATCATTTGCTTTTGCTTCTTTTACAGGATAACATTCTGGAGATAAAAACGAATCGTTTAAGGCGTTAATAATTAAAGTTGGTGTTTTAATACGTGGCAAAAATTGCAAACTACTGCATTGCGTATAATAGTCTAAAGCGTCTTTAAAACCATGAGCTTTTGATGTATAAACTTCATCAAAATCTCTTAAAGTTTTAATTGAATTCATTTCATTAATAGACAATCTACCAGCATGTTGTGTTTGTTTTATTTTGAGCCTATTGACTAAATATTTTTTAAAATTATTATGATATAATATATTTTTAAATGTATGCAGTTCTTTACAAGACCCATGTAAATCACAAGGGACAGACACCGCAACAACACCTTTAATTTGAGCTGGCACATTGTTGCGTTCACCTAAATATTTCAGCACCATGTTTGCACCTAAACTTATGCCATGCACATATATATCTGAATAATGTTTTGTATTGATAAGATGCTCGATAATTTCATCCAAATCTTCAGTTGCACCAGAATGATAACTACGGTATTTTAAATTTGGCTCGCCACTACAACCACGAAAATTGACGCAAACAGCATCGACGTCATTATGGTTGAATAACTTTGCAACACCTGTCATATATGGCCTTTGGGCATTTCCTTCCAAGCCATGCAATGTAACAATCACTTTATTGGTTTTTGTTTCTGCATAGCTCCAATCTAAATCTATAAAATCGCCATCAGAAAGCGTGATACGTTCCCGTTCTTGCTTTAAACCATTGACTTTTCTTACCAATCCTGAATAAACTGTTGACACAAAACCGTTTCGAAACAAAAAAGGTGGTTTGTAGGTGGACTCAATTATTGGCATTTATTGAAGCGTTATTTTTAGAATGTCCTTGGTGTTTTCAGTCGCTTTGAACCTTCCATCCGTTCTATGACCAACAATCCAGATAATATCATGTCCTGAACATAACAACCATGTATTTTCTTTATCTAACAATGAAAACTTCTCGTCCTTAAAATATTTACTCACTTTCTTTTTTCCTGTCATTCCTGAAGGATAAAACACATCGCCTTCCTCCCATTTTCTTAGTGTTAATGGGAAACTTAAAACTGCTGTATCAAAATAAGCTGTGCTTTTTGAAGTTTCACCTTTACTATCAACTTTAGAAATTAGCAACTTTCCAAAAGGTGTTAGCACAATATTTTGAGACTCATTTATTGTAATGGATTCATCTGGCACCTCAGTAATTTCAGATAATATTAAATACTCTCTATCTTTTATTAAGCGGTGCGTATTAGAAAACACTTGTTTTCCAGATTGCGCTATTAACAATTCAAATATGTCATCCCATTGTGTGAATCCGTAGCCATTGAGCAATTCATACAAATAGGCTTTAGGGTTACTTAATTGTTGTAGCTCATTAATATTAAAAGCAACAGCATTATTTTTGGCTTTACTGACTATGCTTTGAGCAACCTCATCAACCCTATCATTTACGATTGATTTAGCATCAATTAAGTATTGCTGTGTTTTCTCGAAGTTTTGAAGCAACTGCGGATTAATTCCTTTTAAGATAGGAATCACATCATGGCGCAATTTATTTCGTAAATATTTGATAGATGAATTACTCTCATCTTCTCTCCATCGTATTTTATGTTTTTTAGCAAATTTTTCTACTTCATCTCTCGTGAATGGTAACAAAGGTCTCACTATATCGCCATTGACTTGAGGAATTCCAAGCAACCCATCCAAACCAGTCCCTCTTGATAAATTGATTAAGAAGGTTTCAAAATTATCGTCGGCATGATGCGCTGTTAAAATATAATCGAATTTTAATTGCGTTTTTAACTCTTCAAACCAATAATAGCGTAGTGCTCTAGCAGCCATTTGCGTGCTCATTTTCTTATCAGTAGCAAATTGTTTGGTGTCAAAATTTTCTACAAATACTTCAACTTCCCAATCTTCTGCAAGTTGCATCACAAAATTTTCATCGGCATCACTTTCGCTCCCTCTTAAATTAAAATTACAATGCGCTAGCGATATATTCAACCCAAGTTCTTTACATAAATACGCCAATACAGCACTATCTACACCACCAGAAACAGCAATGAGTAGCTTGCTTTCTTTAAGGAAAGGGAGGTTTTGATTGGTATGCTGCTCAAACTCTTTAATCAAGTTATAAGAATTTATTTATTAGGAACTACCTCAATAATATTATTAGTTAAACTATCATATTTAACAATAAACAGTATTTTATCATCAAATCCATTTCTCTCCTGAATTAATGCATATGAAAGATTTTTTAATGAATCTTCAGGATAAAAAGAACTACTAACATTACTCAATATAGAAATTGAAATATCTAATGGTATTCCTATATTATTAAAAGAATCAACTCGTTTTTGGGCTAATTCATACTCATTTAAATTAGTAATTTTATTCAAAAGTATATTTTGATTATTTTCCTTTTTACAAGAACAAAATAAAAAGATTAATAATCCTAAAATTATTCTATTATGAAATACAATTAAATCTTCACATCTTTTCATATTACAAACTTACAACTTTTGCCTTATGCCTAATCTCTTTTTACTTATTAACTCTCCAATACCTCACGCATCGCTTTTGCCTTAACCAAACACTCCTCATACTCCTTTAAAGGGTCGCTTTTGGCTGTAATCGCTCCGCCAACCGAATAGGATACGTATTGCCTAGAAGCATTGTATAAAATACTTCTAATAATCACATTGAAATCAAAATCGCCTTCTGGTGTAAAGTAACCAACTGCTCCAGAGTAAAGTCCTCGCTTGGTCTCTTCGAGGTCTTCAATAATTTTCATTGCTGAGATTTTTGGTGCTCCTGTCATGCTTCCCATTGGAAACGTAGTCCTCAAAACGTCTACAGGTGAAATTCCTTCTCTTAGTTTTGATGATACCGTAGAAATCATTTGATGCACTTGGTCGAAAGTATATACCTTGCATAATTCCTCAACTTGCACACTTCCTTTAATAGCGGTTTTAGACAAGTCATTGCGCACCAAATCAACAATCATGATGTTTTCGCTTCGCTCCTTTTCATCGTTAGACAAGTTCTCGATTAACTTAGTATCTTCTTCAGGGTTTTCGGAACGTTTAGACGTTCCTTTAATTGGCTGAGACACGATGTAATCATGCTTTTTCTTGATATAGCGTTCTGGTGAAGCCGACAGTAAAAACTTGTCATACACCTTCAAAAAGGTTGCAAAAGGTGGTCTGGAAATACTATTGAGTTTTTTATAAGTTTCTACTGGATTTATTTGTGTACTATCAGCGTAAAATTCCTGACAAAAATTGGCTTCGTAAATATCGCCTCGATGTATATGACTTAAAAGTTCATTTACTTTATTAAAATATTCGTCTTTATGAATTCTAAGATGAATTTTTACATCGTTCCTAATATGTTCATCATGCAATTTTTCGGCATTTATCGATTGTAAATCATCATCAAACTCATTAGCAATCATATTTAAATACAATACATTGAGCCTATTCCCTTTAATCAAAAATATTTTTTTGGGCTGAAAGAAATACAGCTCTGGAAATGCCAATCCATCAAAGTTATTGGATGTTAGTTGTTCCGTATCGTTTTTTAAATCGTACGACAAGTAGCCAAAAATCCAATCGGTAGTCTTTGTTTGGTACTCATGCAACTTATCAAAAGCATCGTGATAATCTGACTGAATACTCGTCATCGCATCCACAGCTAACACAGCATCATACTCGGTATTTAGATTTTGATAATTATTGGAATCCAGCCAAACAACATCATCAAACTGCTGACTCCACAACAGCAGCTTTTCCTTAAAATTGGACATATCTTTAATTAAAACCGACTTATGTTTACGCAATGAATGAGTGATTTATGAAGTCGCAAAGGTAAACAGATTAATGTAATTTAAAAGGGTGTTGTTATGAGAAACCCTTACCTTTGTCGCTAAATTTTTTAACGTGACTTTCAACGAGCTAAATCTTAACACACCTTTACGCAATGCCATTGCAGACCTTGGTTTTGAAAAACCTACACCAATACAAGAACAATCGTTTAACGTCATTGGTTCGGGAAAAGATGTGGTTGGTATTGCTCAAACTGGTACTGGAAAAACGTTTGCTTATGGCATGCCTATTTTAAAGAATTTACCTTTTTCGAAGCAAGACAACCCTAGGGTGCTGGTGTTGGTGCCTACTCGTGAATTGGTAGTACAAGTCGTTGAAGAATTTGAGAAAATTGCCAAATATATTAATGTTCGCATTTTAGGTGTGTATGGTGGCACCAACATCAACACTCAAAAACAGGCAGTAGCCCAAGGGTTGGATATTTTAGTCGCCACTCCAGGTCGTTTGTACGATTTGGCTGTGAGCAGGACGTTGCAGTTAAAATCGATACAAAAGCTTGTCATTGATGAAGTTGATGTCATGTTAGACTTAGGTTTTAGGCATCAGCTATTGAATATTTTTGATATTCTACCTCAACGAAGACAAAATATAATGTTCTCAGCGACCATGACAAAGGACGTAGATGAACTAATTACAGATTTCTTTATCAATCCTCATCGTATTTCCATTGCTGTATCTGGTACGCCGTTAGAGAACATCAAACAAGAACGTTACAATGTGCCTAACTTCTATTCTAAAGTTAATTTGGTAAATCATTTATTGGAAGATAGAGACACATATAACAAAGTGCTCATATTTGTTGCTTATAAACGAATGGCAGATCGTTTGTTTGAGCAGTTGGAAGAATCGTTTTACGGTGAGTCTTGTGTGATACACTCCAATAAAACACAAAATTACAGACTAAGAAGTATTAGCCAGTTTGAAAATGGTGAAAACCGTATTTTAATTGCTACAGATGTCATGGCTCGTGGTTTGGATATCGATAGTATTTCTCATGTAATTAATTTTGATACACCAGAATATCCTGAGAATTATATGCATCGCATTGGTAGAACAGGTCGTGCTGAAAAAGAAGGTCATGCCTTAGTTTTTACTACAGAAAAAGAACTAGAATCGATTGAAAACATTGAGGAGCTCATGCAAATGAAAGTTCCTGTGTTAGAAATACCTGAAGCTGTTGAATTGTCCACAGAGCTTATTGAAGAAGAACGTCCGCAACTTAAAGAACGTTATAACCCTTTAAAACGCAAAACAGATGAAGATGCTCCTGGGCCAGCGTTTCATGAAAAGTCTGCAAAAAATTCTAAAGAAAACCTAGGAGGGTCGTATAAGTTTAAAATTGCTAAAAAGTATAAAAAACCTAAAACCCGAGGTGACAAGAATTATAATAAGCGGAATAAGAAGAAGTAGGTTTGTCATTCCTGCGAAGGCAGGAATCCACAATAAGTCTAATTACATCATTAGTTTAAGTAGGTCCAATTCTTAGACAAATCACTCCAATTAGGATTATCTTCTTCAATCAATTTAATTTTCCATTCTCGTTTCCACTTTTTTATATTCTTTTCGCGTTTTATGGCATCATTCACATATTGACATGTTTCAAAATATATCAAACGGTTTAATCCGTATTTTTTAGTGAATCCTTCTACGAGTTTGTTTTTGTGCTCATACATTCTACGTTCTAAATCATTAGTGACACCAATGTACAAAGTGCCATTGTATTTATTGGTTAATATATACAGATAGTATTGATGAACATTTTTATGCATTTAGTTTTTAACTAAAATTACTATTTTTTCTTGAAGAGTGGATTCCTGCCTACGCAGGAATGACAAAGAAGCCTAAAACTCGTGGTGATAAGAATTATAATAAGCGGAATAAGAAGAAGTGATTTTTGAGTTACGCTTATCGTGTTTGTGTATGGCTAGTTGCGTTGGCAAGAACTAAATTAACAAAAAGAAACTAACCAATAGGAAAATCCGCTAGGATTTTCCGAGTACGCACAGACTGAGCAATTGGTTATACACGTTGTTAGCACAAGTATTTACGAAATCCAAGTTTCTTTGATTTTATCAATAACCCATTTTCCTTTACGATTCTTTTTTATAAAAATTCTAAATCCCTCTCCATTTAAAATTCCCATTACGTAACCAAAATTTAGAACTCCGTAAGATCTGGTCTTATCGAATAGAATTCTGTTAAACCCAATTTTTGAAGCTATATATATATCATGTTTTTTTCTCCAGAATTTACGTCCTTCGGGAAAAGCTGAACGATACATAAATTTAATTTTTTTATTGCTAGCATTTAATTCTGTAAGGTCAATTCTAAAATCTTTATTTGATTCAGTTCCAATTGTGTCAACAACAATGTTGTTTTCTCTAAAATGTTTTTTAAGTTCTGTAGAATCAGCTCTACTAAATCCAATAACAGAATCTTGCACGATAAGATAAATTGAAGTCGTATCTAATTTAATAGAATCTCTCTTTTTTTTCCATTTGTTTTGGATCTTTATAAATTCATCAGATTTTTTCCAATCTATATAAGCTTGGTCATAGTCTGATTCAACATCATATCCTTTTTCTTTAAGAATACTTGGAGATGGAGGAGGTGGAGGAAGTAGTCGAATATCAAAGTAGATTGAATCTAATATTTCAGGAAAAATTTCATAAAAAACAGCTTGTTCAAATTCAGACTTAGATAATAATTTTTCTTTATTACAACTCCATAAAATTAAAGTTAGAATAATTGCGATTATGATTGATCCAAGTTGTTTTTTCATATTTGTGCTAACTTTAGTGATATGACGTCGTTTTAATGACTTATATCAGACGATAAGCGAAGTTATAATTTTAAAACCTGAAAGTCAACAATATAATCGCATTTAAGTTGCAAAGTTATCAACTAAAAAATCGAGCAAATAGCTCGATTTTACTTGTGAATTGTTGTCAAAAATTTCATCAAAAGTAGTTGAAAAATAACTCAATAAAACAACCAAGAGTAAAACTTGCCAAAGCAACTATAAATGAAATACGTTTTAACTTAAAGATATTTTTAAAGGCGAGCCATAGACAAAATAAGGCACAAATAGAAAGTACAATTGTTCCATATAAAGGCACTATACTTTCAAAAAGACCAATTTGGTCGAAAAAAGGGTCCAATAAAGCTGTAAAGCCAAAAAGAGCTAAAGCAAAATTTGTTTTTTTATGACCTACAAGCAAGTAATAGCTTGCGAAAAGTAATTCAATACTTATAGCTAAAGGACCAAATTGATTATAATATTCTCTTTTAAAATAGGCTTCAAAACCTTGCGGAAAGTCAATCTTTAATAAAAAAGCAATGCTTAATACAATGGCAATAATCAAAAGCACTAACGAAATGGTTTTTCTTTTTTTCACAATGTATGTTTAATTTTTACTTTTTCTCTTGAGTATTTTTACAATACGATTAATTACAATCTCCGATAAATTCCATTCATAACCACTAAAGTCGGTGGTATTCATAAATTGAACAACAACAGCATCAATATCTTCATGGTATTCTGCTAGACTTTGATAACCAGGAACCAAACCTCCATGATTATATTCGTAAGGATAGATTTCTTTTTCCCCTTCTTCAAATACGGAACCGTCATTTAAAGCTCTTAAGAATATAGCAACATCTTCAGCTGTGGCTAACATACCATTTTCATTGGTCTTAAAATCTTCTTCAACACCAACATAATAGCCACTCATAACGCCATCCAAATTTACTTCACTAAGCGAAAAGAAGGTGTTTTTTAGTTCGAGTGGCATTAAGATTTTCTCCTTTATATACTCATGATGATTGTAGCCCAATACTTTATCTAGAATATTACGAAGTAACAAATAGTTGGTGTTTGAATACTCGTAGCCTTTATCAGGTTTAAAACTCGCAGGCAAATCGAGGGCAAATTCAAGGGCCTTTTTGCCATTTTCCTGTTCGTTTTCCCAATAAGCAGGATTATCAGTGAAATTAGGAATACCACTACGATGCTGCACCATCATCTTCAAGGTAATTTTATTAGCATTTTCAATTCTTCCCTCAAGTTCTGGAAAATAGTCAACAACAGTTTCATCTAATGACAAACGACCCTCTTTGACTAATTTAGTGACAGCAACAGCAACATATAACTTGCTCATACTAGCAATCTTGAATAAGGATTTTGGGTCAGTAGGAATTTTATTTTCACGGTCATTCCAACCGCCAGTGTAAAATGCAGGTGGTTTGCCTGCTTCATCTACATAAACAATCATGCCCTCAAATCCATAACTAATGGCTTGATCAACTTGTTCTTGAACCGTATTTGGCAAAGGTAAAATCCAAGCTTTAACCAAAATCCATGGCACAAAGAACAATGAGCCTATACTAGCAGCAATGAACATTATCTTGAAGATTTGTTTACTTTTCTTCATACTAGTTTTAGTTGAAATTAACGATTCAAAGGTCTTATTATATTCTAAATTTTAGAAATATAAATTTCTGAGTTGTTATTTTTAAAGGATGAGTTGGTTAAATTAGCGATAGCCTATATTTTATTATGTTTCTCAACTCTAAAAGTTAGATCCAAATGCTATTTAATAAACTGGTGACTATTACAAATTTTAATTTATCAGTTAAAAATCCTTTGATTAATCTTTACAAATCTTTTAAACAAATTCGCCCAAATCCAAACCATTAATAGCATTATGACTAGCATGAGCAACCACTACTCCCTTTTTAATTATAAGTAGTTGAGGAGATTCATGCAGCACTTGAAATTTATAACCAACCTCGTTAGAAACGTCTCTATAGCTCAGCAAATCTAAATAATATAAATTCATATTAGCATCCACATCATAAGCGCTAATAAAACGGTTCATCACCATTCGGCTAATTCCACAACGCGTAGAGTGTTTAAAAACAACCTGCGTTTTGGTTTTCGATTTTGCTTCAATGTCCTCTAGTTGTTCAACAGAGTTCAAAGCAATCCAAGGTAACTGCTTTTCTTCTTTAGGTTCTGAAGGCTTAAATATGTTTTTAAATAGTCCCATAATATCTCAGTCGTTCTAATTATCTAGCCTTACAAACTGACGAAAAGTCGCTTTATTACTAGTGTTTACAGACAAAATGTCGTGCAATTCGCATTGGTAAGATTATTGAACAAAGCTAACCAGAAAAGAAAAATATAACACAATGAACTTAAATAATTTTACAATAAAATCACAAGAAGCCATACAACAATCGCAACAAATTGCACAAGAGTATGGCCATCAACACATAGAAAATGAGCATATTTTTAAAGCTATTTTTGACGTTGATGAAAACGTACTACCATTCATTTTAAAAAAATTGAATGTGAATGCACCATTGCTTCAACAAGCATTGGATAAGCAATTAGAGAGTTTCGCAAAAGTATCTGGAACAGATATGATGCTGTCTCGCGATGCTGGAACAACATTAAACGAAGCATCTATCGTAGCCAAAAAAATGAAAGATGATTTTGTATCTATCGAGCATCTTATTCTGGCAGTATTCAAATCCAAGAGCAAAATAGCACAAATGCTAAAAGACCAAGACGTTACCGAAAAGGCACTAAGTGCTAGTATAGAAGAGCTACGAAAAGGCGATAGAGTGACCTCACAAAGTCAAGAGGATACCTATAACTCGTTAAGCAAATACGCCAAAAACCTCAATCAATTAGCTAAAGATGGTAAGCTAGACCCTGTTATTGGTCGTGATGAAGAAATACGTCGTATTTTGCAAATTTTATCACGTCGTACTAAAAACAACCCTATTCTAGTTGGTGAACCTGGTACTGGTAAAACAGCCATTGCCGAAGGATTGGCGCATAGAATTATTGACGGTGACATCCCTGAAAACCTTGTAAATAAGCAAATCTACGCACTTGATATGGGAGCGCTAATTGCAGGTGCAAAATATAAAGGTGAGTTTGAAGAGCGTCTAAAAGCTGTGATTAAAGAAGTTACAACTAGTGATGGTGATATCGTACTATTTATTGACGAAATTCACACGCTCGTTGGTGCAGGTGGCGGACAAGGCGCTATGGATGCTGCCAACATTTTAAAACCAGCATTGGCAAGAGGAGAATTGCGTGCCATTGGTGCCACAACATTGGATGAATATCAAAAATATTTTGAGAAAGACAAAGCACTAGAAAGACGTTTCCAAAAAGTAATGGTTGATGAACCTGATACCGAAAGTGCTATTTCAATTTTACGTGGTATTAAAGAAAAATACGAAACACATCATAAAGTACGCATAAAAGATGACGCCATTATTGGTGCTGCAGAATTATCTACAAGATATATTACCAATCGGTTTTTACCAGATAAAGCCATTGATTTAATGGATGAGGCTGCTTCAAAATTGCGTATGGAAATCAATTCGAAGCCTGAAGAATTGGATGTTTTAGATAGAAAAATCATGCAACTGGAAATTGAGATTGAAGCCATTAAAAGAGAAAAAGATGAAGCGAAATTAAAATCGCTACGTTCAGATTTAGCAAACCTTAAAGAAGAAAGAAACGACCTAAATGCTAAATGGAAAAGTGAGAAGGAAGTCGTTGACAATATTCAAAGCACCAAACAGGATATTGAAAATTACAAACTTGAGGCTGAGCGTGCCGAAAGAGATGGTAATTATGGTAAGGTAGCCGAATTACGCTACGGAAAAATTAAAGAAGCTCAAGAACAGCTTGAAGTGTTTCAAAAGAAATTACAAGAACAAGCCGATAATTCTTTAATAAAAGAAGAGGTTACTTATGAAGACATTGCTGAAGTTGTGGCAAAATGGACAGGTATTCCTGTAACCAAAATGCTGCAATCAGACCGTGAAAAACTATTAAAACTTGAAAACGAACTTCATAAACGCGTGGTTGGTCAAGAAGAGGCTATTGCTGCCGTAAGTGATGCCGTAAGACGTAGTCGTGCAGGTTTACAAAACCCACAAAAACCTATCGGAACATTTCTATTCTTAGGAACCACAGGTGTTGGTAAAACCGAATTAGCTAAAGCATTGGCTGAGTATTTATTTGACGACGAAAATGCCATGACCAGAATAGATATGAGCGAATACCAAGAGCGTCATGCAGTAAGCAGATTGGTTGGTGCACCTCCAGGATATGTTGGTTATGATGAGGGTGGTCAATTGACTGAAGCAGTGCGTAGAAAACCTTATTCAGTAGTGTTATTGGATGAAATTGAAAAGGCGCATCCTGATACATTCAATATTTTATTGCAAGTTTTGGATGAAGGTCGCCTAACAGATAATAAAGGTCGTATTGCAGATTTTAAAAACACCATTATCATCATGACCTCAAATATGGGAAGTCATATTATTCACGACAGATTTGAAGCTACAAAAGATATAGATTCAGCTATTGAAGCTGCAAAAGTAGATGTGTTGGCTTTATTAAAACAAAGTGTAAGACCAGAGTTTTTAAACAGAATTGATGATACCATCATGTTTACACCTTTATCTAAAGAAAATATCGTAGATATTGTTGGGCTTCAGTTGAAATCTGTAACAAAAATGGTCGCACAACAAGGCATCACATTTGATGCCACACAGGAAGCTGTTCAATATTTGGCAAATAAAGGATATAATCCTGAATATGGTGCAAGACCTGTAAAACGTGTTATTCAAAAAGAAGTATTAAACGCGTTAAGTAAAGAAATATTAGCTGGAACTGTAACTACAGATAGCATAATATTACTAGATGCATTTGACGATAAACTGGTGTTTAGAAATCAAAACGATTTAGTTGAAGAAATGTAAATTCCGTTTTACGAATTTTCATAATTGGTTGGTTAGTTGAAAAAGCAACATGATTCATTAAAATGATGATTGTTGCTTTTTTAAACAGAATTTTCAATTAAGAATCATAAATAAAACTTAAATATCCTTCTATTGAAATCTATCTATTAAAATACACCGTATATAAAATATAGGTAAACACTAAAACAAAGTTCAATGCAGTTCCAAGCTTATTTCAATCACTCATTACTAAAACCTTCAGTAACAAAAAGAGATTTAAAACAATTGTGTGATGATGCCATACAGTATAAGTTTTATTCGGTATGTGTGAATAGCTATAATGTGCGTGCTGCAAAAAGTTTTCTGTTGAAAAATGACGTGAAGATTTCGGCTACTGTTGGATTTCCATTTGGTACTGCATCAACAACTGCTAAAGTTACTGAAGCAAGAAAAGCCATAGAGGATGGTGCCAATGAAATAGAAATGGTCTTAAACATAGGCATGCTTAAAAGCACAAACTATGTAGGGGTTTATAGAGATATTCGTGATGTGAAATTGGCCATTAAAAACATTCCGTTAAAAGTAATTATTGAGATTAGTGAATTGTCTAAAAATGAAATATTAAGAGTGTGCCAAATATGTAATGATGCAAATGTTGACTACATAAAGACCTCAACAGGGTTTTCAAAAAGTGGCGCAACACTAATAGCTGTAAAAATAATTAAGAAAACGGTAAGAAATCAAATAAAAATTGAAGCCTCTCATGGCATTAATGACCTTGATACAGCCTTGAGGTTTATAGATGTTGGAGCCGATAGAATTGGCACATCATACGCAGATAGAATTACTGAAGAAATAATGAACCAACAAATTGTAGCATAAAATTCCACTAACTATGTTAACATCGAGTTAATCTAGTTAAACCGTGTAACAATTTGTTTTTTAAACAGTCTTATATTTGGTTGGTTAGTTGAAAAGCAACATGATTCGGAAAATCGATGATTGTTGCTTTTTTTTGTAACAAATTACCAAAACCAGCTACTTACATAAAACACAGTTAAAAACTAATTTTATGAAACACATTTTATCTCTTTTAACATGCGCTGTTTTATCGATTACAATGGTAAACGCTCAACAGTTGGGAAATTCTACGCTTTGGAAAATATCGGGAAATGGTCTAGAGAAACCTTCCTATTTATTTGGAACCATCCATATTACTTGCGATGCTTCACTTGATGACGACATTAAAAAAGCCTTAGACGAAACCACGCAATTGGTTTTAGAACTTGATATGGATGACCCATCAATGCAAGCCAATTTAATGAAGGATGTGTACATGAAAGATGGAAAAACATTAAAAGATTTTGTTTCTGAAGAAGATTTTTCTGCAATTGATTCATTGTTTATAAATCAAGCAGGAATGTCTGTAAAAATGATTCAAAATATGAAACCTTTCTTTTTAACATCGATGCTATATCCTAAGATGATTGATTGCCCAATGCAATCGTTTGAATTAGAGTTAATGAAGGTAAGCAAAGAACAAAACGAAGAGGTATACGGTCTAGAAACGGTGGAAGAGCAAATGAAGGTATTTGACGATATTCCTTATGAAGACCAAGTAGCAGATTTAATAAGAATGGCAAAAGATAATTTAGAATATGATAAAGAAACCTTTGCCGATTTATTAGAGGTTTATAAATCTGAAGATATTAATGCAATGCTAGATATGATGGATGATGAAAACAATAAAACAACAGCCAAACATCAAGATGTCCTATTAAAAAACAGGAATATTAATTGGATTCCAAAAATAGAAGAATTTGCCAAACAAGAATCTACATTTTTTGGTGTTGGTGCTGGACATTTAGCTGGCAACAACGGAGTAATTAAGCTCTTAAGAAAAGCTGGCTTTACTGTTGAGGCCATATTGTAGTAAGCTATAACATATTATCAAAAGCCGCTTTTTGCGGCTTTTTTTGTGGATTATATGGTTTCAAAACTTAGCTTCCGTTCTAATATTTGTAAAAAATGGCACTCTAAAAGTCAAAACCTGACTAAAATCATTGTTCGGAATTTATTATTATTCGCATATTGTAGCTATAAAAAAGCTAACTTTAACTTTTATCCAATTACATGAAACCACTTAACGAATATATAGACCACACACTATTAAAACCAACTGCTACTATTGACGATATTATGCAGTTATGCAACGAAGCAAAGCAGTATAACTTCTTTTCGGTTTGCGTCAACAGTTGCTATGTAAAGCTCGCAAAGGAGCAGTTACAAGATTCTAATGTAAAGGTTTGTAGCGTTATTGGGTTTCCGTTAGGTGCTATGAGTACTGAAACAAAAGTTTTTGAAACAAAAAAAGCACTTCAAGATGGCGCAGATGAAATCGATATGGTGATAAACATAGGATTTTTAAAAGGTAAAGATTTTGATGCCGTTTGGAAAGACATTGAAGCCGTAAAACAAGTAATGCCAAATAACATATTAAAAGTCATTTTAGAAACCTGTTATTTAGAAGACATCGAAATAATAAAGGCGAGTGAACTTGCCATACAAAGTAATGCAGATTTTATTAAAACCTCAACAGGTTTTGGTACAGGCGGTGCCACCTTACACGATGTGAAATTAATGAAATCTGTAGCTGAATGTTGTAGTACCAAAATAAAAGCCTCAGGAGGTATAAGAAACTATGAAACTGCCATGGAATATATTAATCTTGGCGTAGAGCGTTTAGGAGTGTCTTCAGGAATTGCAATAATGAATGGCGAAAATTCGAATACTGATTACTAACCAAGAATCTAACACAATGAGCGTACATATAGAAGCAAAAAAAGGAGACATTGCCGAAACCATCTTACTTCCAGGAGACCCTCTAAGAGCAAAGTGGATAGCTGAAACATTTTTAGAAAATGCTGTTTGCTTTAACAAGATTAGAAATATGTTTGGTTATACAGGCACGTATAATGGCAAAAAAGTATCGGTTATGGGAACAGGTATGGGAGTGCCTAGTATTTCTATCTATGCACATGAACTTATTAACGATTACGGCGTAAAAAATTTAATACGAGTAGGTTCAGCTGGCTCTTATAATAAGGATGTAAAAATCAGAGATATTGTTATTGCTATGGCTGCTTCCTCAAATTCTGGACTAAACGAGTTGCGTTTTGGTGGTGCAGACTACGCTCCTACTGCAAGTTTTGAATTGTTTTTGAAAGCCGTAGATACAGCTCGCAATAAAAACATAGACATAAAAGCTGGTAACGTGTTTACAAGCGATGAGTTTTATGCTGATGCTTTTGAAAGCTACAAAAAATGGTCAAAATTTGGTGTGCTTTGTGTAGAAATGGAAGCCGCAGGATTATACACAGTGGCGGCAAAACATAACGTCAATGCATTGGCTATATTAACTATATCAGATTCGTTGGTCACTGGCGAACGCACCACAAGCAAAGAACGTGAAACCACCTTTAAAGGCATGATTGAAATTGCTTTGGAACTTGCTTAAACTTGCATGTTAGACCCATTATGCATTTTGAGTTCTAAAGTAAAATGAAGTGTCAGTTCGAGTGATTTTGAGGAACGAAAAATCTTATCGAGAACTTAATTAGGTTAAAAAAATCTATTCTCGATACAAATTTTACTCATTTTCTTCCGAAGCGTCGGAAGTAAAATTCACTCGAATTGACGAATTTTATCAAAATGCACAACGGGTTATACTAGATTATTTGAGAATTAATCTTAACTTTAAATTTCAAAAAAACATCTAAATGAAACATCTCATCATCCTATTACTTGTCGTAACATTTGCATTACCATCGTGCGCACAAGAGACTCAAACCAACAAACAAACAACTACCTATTATTTTATCCGTCATGCCGAAAAAGACAGAAGCGACAAAACAAACAGAGACCCAAACTTAAAACAAGAAGGCATTTTAAGAGCTGCAAAATGGAGTTTGGTGTTTGCAAACATAGACTTTGATGCTGTATATTCCACTAATTATAACCGTACCAAACAAACAGCGCAACCTACTGCGGAAAAACAAGGACTGGAAGTGCAAATTTATGACCCAAGACAATTGTTTTCTGAAGCATTTGCAAATAAAACCAAAGGACAAACGGTTCTCGTGGTTGGACATAGCAATACCACGCCTGCTTTTGTAAATGCTGTATTAGGCACTAAGAAATACGAAAATATTGACGATAACAATAACGCCAATTTGTATATAGTGACTATCTCACCAAGTGGTGAAAAGGCTGATACTGTGCTTGTTATTGATTAGTTGGCAAATATTTGATGAACGAAACCGAATACAAAGAATCTAGTAAACTTGTCGAAAACAATTCAAGATTTCGTAGAGTTTTCAGTATGTTGGTAGACCACATAATTATGACTATCGTTATCGTTCCACCAATGATTATTCTGATGATTTTAACTACAAACGGAATATTGGAAATTGGTAATGAAACTTTTTCTATGGTTTTCTTTTTTATGATGTTTATCTATATCAATAAAGATTTTTTAAATGCTAAAAGTCCTGCGAAACGAATTTTAGGTTATCAAGTCATCAATCGAAAAACTGAAAAACCTGCTTCTGAATTACAATGCTTTGTGAGGAATTTGACAATTGCTGTTGCTTGGCCATTAGAAGTTATCATCGGACTAATAAGTCCCGAAAGGCGAATTGGAGATTTTTTAGCAAACACAAAAGTTGTCGTTTCTGAAAAGGAAAAGTTTAAAACAATTTTGACTGACCTCAAAAATAAAACTTTGAAATTAAACCTAATAGGAATTTTGATTATTGGAGTGATTTACTTTTATGGATTGAGCTTATTAATCCCGAATATGAATTAAAAAAACGTAATAACACAAAAAACCGCTGACAGTAATTTGAACTAATGAACTTTTTAAGAAAAATTAGAGACGTATTTGAAAAAAGGATTTTTCTAAATGAACTCTATGATGACGTTCAGCATTTAGACGAAGTTTTACTAGAAAAAAGGATTGAAATTTTAAAAGAAGTTGCAAACCCTAAATTTGCTGAAATTGGACTAAAGAATTGGAATGGAAAATATTTGTGGTTTAGCGATTTTAATGACGAAGGAATTAAACACGTGGTCGAATATAATGTTCTAAAAGGATTTTCTGGAGCATTTACATTTGGTAATTGTTTTTATTCTGTTCCCACTATTTCAGGAAAAAAAATGATAAATCATAGAACTGAAAAATCGACTAAAATTCTCTATCTGAAAAAATCAGAAAGTTGGCAAAAAAGTATTGAAACTCAAAGACATTTGAATCCTGACAAAATTAGTACAATTAATGAAAAAAAATTTAGAGATAGTTTAGAAAAAGTATTGAACAGAAACTTAATAAAGTTTGATAATTGGTTTAAAAAAAATAATACTTTAGAAAAAAATATTTTTTCACTAAAAAAAGATGTAAAAAATCCACCTTATGAAATTGGGACTAGAATTATTTCTTTTGAATATATTTTAGCTTTTTTAAACAAACAAAAATTCGATTTAGAATCTGCTGAATTTTGGCTAAACAGCCATTTCAAAAAAGAAGTTAACTCTGAATTAGAAATTGAAATGTTAACCAAAAGAATAAAAAATTAATACCACTAAATTACTCAACCGCAACATCCAAATTCTCAATTTTAGAAACCTGTTTTAATTTTCCCAATTCAAACAATGAGTCTAAAGCAAATAAATCCAATATACCGTCTTCAGGTTTATAGTTGTTATAATCTACAAAGCGTAAGCCATTTATATAACGTTCGTTGTAGGCTTCCCTAAAACGTAAGCCTAATTCGGTTGGACTATCCATATACGAATAGGCTATATAATCTACTTTAAAGTCTTCTTTATTAATCCAATACATAAAAACATCTTCATAATCATCGCCTCCGCCTTCTTGACTAAAACTAACTTTTATTTTATGGTAAGCCTTATCTTTTATTGTAACTTCTTCTAATAATTCTTTATTAACCGCAGCGTCATTCAACCCAAATGGCAACACCACAAAATAATGTACTGAGTTGACTGACCGTGTATATTTAGCTGCCATAGTATCAACCACAGCCACTTCTTTTTCATTGATGTATCTTTTAAAACCATCGTTAGAAAGGACATCTCTAATCTGCTCTAAAGAATCATTAAAAATGCGTTCATATTGAAAAATACCATTGTCTCTTACAGCTTTATAATGCATATCCCTAAAGTCAAATGATATGGCTGACGTTTTATGCTTTTCACCACCGGAGATTTCTATGGCTTTATCAACAATGTCTTGCGCTGTTAGTGTTTTTTCTTGTTTGCATGAGCTAACAATTAACAAGAAAACCGAACAAAATAATAGATGCTTCATTAATAAGATATTTCTAAACTTGTCGTAAAATTAATCAATTCATAACATTTTATGGATTAACCTACTGTGCATTTTGAGTCCAAAAGTAGAATCAAGTGTCAGTTCGAGTGATTTTGAGGCACGAAAAATCGTATCGAGAACCCAATTAGGCTAAAAAATCTATTCTCGATACAAATTTTACTCATTTTCTTCCGAAGCGTCGGAAGTAAAATTCACTCGAATTGACGAATTTAATTAAAATTCATAAAGGGTTAGATTAATAAAATTATGTAGTTTTGAACTCCATGCAGAAAAAAGTAAACATACAAAATAAAAAAGCACGTTTTGAATACGAAATTCTTGACAAATACACTGCTGGAATTGTGTTAACTGGTACCGAAATTAAATCCATAAGAAGCAGTAAAGCTTCTATTGCCGAGAGTTTTTGTGAGTTTAACGACCGTGGCGAATTGTTTGTGGTTAATATGACCATTCAAGAGTATGCATACGGTAATTACATGAACCACAAGCCAAAAGCCACAAGAAAACTACTACTAAATAAGCGTGAACTTAAAAAACTTGAAAAAGAAGTGAAAAATGTTGGTCTTACTATCATTCCGTTGCGTTTGTTTATAAATGACAAAGGTTTTGCTAAACTAGATATAGGATTAGCCAAAGGAAAAAAACTGTATGACAAACGTGATACCATAAAAGACAGGGATAACAAACGTCATCTAGACCGAATTAAGAAAAATTTCAGGTAGGTAAAAGTTTCGCTTTATCTTACTATCTTTAAAGGAATTTTATAAAATTCGAATAAAAATATTTCAACTAATAATTATACACATGAAAAAACTACTCATTTTAGGAGCTATTTTTTGTTTCAGTACAACATTGACTGCTCAAAAAAACAATGAAGCCTATGCTAAAAAAGTAAAAACATTAGATAGTACACTTGAAACCTTGTATGCAGTAATTTCAGGAGAAAAAGGAGAAGCAAGGGACTGGGATTTATTTAGATTTCTATTTCATCCAGATGCTAAATTAATTCCTTCAGGAAAAAACAGAGAAGCACAAGTAGGTGCGCGTTTTATGACACCAGATGATTATGTAAACACCTCAGGAAATTACTTGGTTGAAAATGGATTTCATGAAATTGAACTACAACGTGAAGTTGATACGTTTGGCAATATCACACAAGTATTTAGCACTTACGAATCGTATAGAAGTAAAAAAGACAAAGAGCCGTTTATGAGAGGTATTAATAGTATTCAGTTATTAAATGACGGAAATAGATGGTGGATTATCAATATTTATTGGATGCAAGAATCAAAAGAAAACCCAATTCCGAAACAATATTTACCTAATAAATACTAGTACCAATGAGAGTGACTTTCAAAAAAGACATATACATTTTTTTATTAACGCTATCTGTTGTTTTTTCAGCAATAGCGCAAGAAAAAGCAAAACCCATTTTTAAAGATGGCGAAGCCCAAATTGTTGACGCCTTTAAAAATCCTGATGATTGGATACGTCATGACTTGTGGGTAGAAACCTCGTTTGATACTGATGGCGATGGCAAACTAGACCGAATGCACGTAGCCGTAACAAGACCAAAACAAACTGATACCGAAGGCTTAAAACTCCCTGTGGTTTATGAATCCAGTCCATATTACGCAGGCGTAGCACCAGATGTTGATGGCGTATTTTGGGAGGTTAAACATGAATTAGGAGAGACCCCAAAACCACGAGTAAATCCAGAGGTTACTAGAACTGGAAAACGACCGATTATTTCAAACTCACAAATAAGAACTTGGGTGCCTAGAGGCTATATTGTGGTACACTCATCCTCACCTGGAACAGGTTTATCACAAGGCTCACCAACTGTTGGTGGTGATAATGAAAGCTTAGCACCTAAAGCTGTGGTAGAATGGTTATGTGGTCGTACAAAAGGCTACACAACACCTTATGGCAATGAAACGGTTGACGCTTATTGGTCCACAGGAAAAGTAGGAATGACAGGAACATCTTATAACGGCACTATTCCGTTAGCAGCTGCTACAACTGGTGTTGAAGGCTTAGAAGCCATCATACCTGTTGCACCAAACACCTCTTACTATCATTATTACCGTTCAAACGGATTGGTACGTTCTCCTGGTGGCTATTTAGGTGAAGATATTGATGTGCTTTACGATTTTATTCATAGTGGTGGTGAAGAACCTTTTACACCAATGAAAAATACAAAAGTTAGTGATGCTAACATGCCTAATCAAATTTTCAAGACTAAAAGGGAATATAGCAATGCCATGGTACGAGACACCGAAATGAAAAATGGTATGGATAGGGAAACTGGAGATTATAACGAATTTTGGGCAGGACGTGATTATCTAAACGATATGGCGCCAATGAAAGCTGCGTTATTAATGTCTCACGGATTTAACGATTGGAATGTAATGCCTGAACACAGTTACAGAATCTACAAAAAAGCCAAAGAAATGGGCTTGCCAACTCAAATATATTACCATCAAAATGGTCATGGAGGACCTCCACCAATGACAATGATGAATCGTTGGTTTACACATTACCTACATGGTATTGATAATGGTGTTGAAAATGATGCGCGTGCTTGGATAGTTCGTGAAGATGATGCTAGAGACAAACCAACAGCTTATAAGGATTACCCTAATCCTGATGCTTCAAATGTCAAATTGTATTTAAGTCCTGGAGCACCAAAAAAAGGTGGTTTAAGTACTCAAAAAATCACTACCAATAAAACTGAAACCTTAGTTGATAATTATTCGTTTTCTGGCTCTGGTTTAGCTCAAGCAGACATTACAAACCATCGTTTGTTATATGTAACGCCAAAACTTACAAAAGACGTGCATATTTCTGGAATTCCAAAAGTAACAGTCACATTGTCCAGCAATAAGCCAGCAGCCAATTTATCCGTATGGTTGGTATCGTTACCTTGGCAAGAAGGCAGAAGAGCAAAAATAACCGACAATATTATTAATCGTGGTTGGGCAGACCCACAAAACCATAAATCATTAACAGAAAGTGAGCCTTTGGAAAAAGGCAAATTTTACACCGTTACTTTTGATTTAAACCCAGATGACCAAGTTATTAAAAAAGGACAGCAAATAGGTTTGATGATTTTTTCTAGTGATAAAGAGTTTACCTTACAGCCAGAACCAGGAACTGAACTCACTATAAAGCTAGATGAAACCTCATTAACATTACCTATTGTTGGAGGAACATCTGCCTTACATTCAGCGTTTGAAAACTAATGACAGATTTTAAATTAGCAACAACCAAAACCCATTTTAATGCCATTGCCAAACTAGCAAACATAGTTTGGCATGAGCATTATTTACCTATTATTGGAAAAGCTCAAGTGGAGTACATGGTTGCAAAATTTCAAACTTGTCAAGCTATGCAACAGCAAGCTAACGAAGGTTACGAGTATTATATTATTACATATAAAAGTGAGAATGTTGGTTATTTATCTGTTAAAAAGAACAACAACGATTTGTTTTTAAGTAAAATCTATCTTCTAAAAGAATTTAGAGGTAAAGGCATTGGTAAAGATGCTTTTAAGTTTATTGAAAAGAAAGCCAAAACGTATCAATGTAAAAGTATCTCATTAACCGTTAATAAAAACAACGTAAATACTATAAAAACTTACGAGAAATCAGGTTTTAAGAATGTAGAAGCGATTGTTATCGATATTGGAAATGGCTTTGTTATGGATGATTATAGAATGGTGAAAACCTTAACCTAATTTTTATCCTCTAAAAGCGGCACAAAACGAAAATCTCCTAACTCGTGTTTTTCAAATTCTTTCTCGCCTTTTCTAATAAACAAGGTCATGGTTTGCACATCATCGCCAACAGGAATTACCAATCGTCCTCCTATTTTTAATTGTGATAATAAAGGTTTTGGCACAAATGGTGCACCAGCAGTAACGATGATGCCATCGAAAGGTGCTTCTTCTGGCAAGCCTTTATAACCATCGCCAAAAATGAGCTTTTTTGGTCTATAACCCAATTTAGGTAAAAACTTACTTGTTTTTTTAAACAATTCTTGCTGACGCTCAATGCTATACAGTTTTGCTCCCAATTCACAAAGCACAGCAGCTTGATAACCACTACCTGTACCAATTTCCAAAATTTTATCGCCTTTATTGACTTGCAATAATTCAGTTTGAAAAGCTACTGTATAAGGTTGCGAAATTGTTTGGTCGGCAGCAATGGGAAATGCTTTATCCTGATAAGCATGGTCTAAAAACCCAGAATCCATAAACAAATGTCTAGGGATTTTTCCTATGGCTTGTAGTACGTTTTCGTTTTCTATGCCTTTAGATTTTATGGTTTCAACGAGTTTTTGTCGAAGTCCTTTATGTTTAAATGTATCTTTCAATGGTTGTAATTTTGCTTGCTAAAATTAGCCAAAATGTTAGTGATAAAAAACAAGATTCCTTTAAATTTTAAATAAAAAATCAACCTAAAAAAAGTATAAAAAATCTTATTTTTGTTGAAAACGACAAACATGCTAAAAGCTGGTGTACTTGGTGCTGGCCACCTAGGGAAAATTCATTTACGACTTTTAAATCAATCTGATAAATATGAGCTTGTAGGCTTTTACGATGCCGATGAAACCAATGCGAAAAATGTTGAAGCTGAGTTTGGTTACAAATATTTCAATTCGATTGATGCTTTAATCGATGCCGTTGACATGGTTGATATCGTCACACCTACCCTATCACATTACGATTGTGCGCTTAAAGCCATTGCCAAAGGCAAACATGTGTTTATTGAAAAACCAATTACAAATACAGTTGAAGAAGCCGAAGAAATTCGCGAACTTTTAGCAAAGCATAATTTAAGAGGACAAGTTGGACATGTAGAGCGGTTTAATCCTGCGTTTATAGGCGTTAAAGACCAAATTGAAAGCCCAATGTTTATTGAAACGCATCGTTTGGCAGAGTTTAACCCTCGTGGTACTGATGTTCCTGTAGTATTGGATTTAATGATTCATGATATCGATATTATCCTTAGCGTGGTTAAATCTAAAGTGAAACATGTATCAGCAAGTGGTGTATCAGTAATTAGTGACACACCAGATATTGCCAATGCAAGAATTGAGTTTGAAAATGGTTGTGTCGCTAACCTTACAGCAAGTAGGATATCATTAAAAAATATGAGGAAGTCACGCTTCTTTCAAAAGGACGCTTACATTTCGGTAGATTTTTTAGAAAAAAAATGCGAAGTAGTAAAAATGAAAGACGCTCCTGAAAATCCAGGAGATTTTGATATGATACTACAAAATGCCGAAGGCGTTAAAAAGCAAATCTATTTCGATAATCCTGAAATTTCTAACAACAACGCGATATTAGATGAGCTTGAAACATTTGCTCACGCTATAAACACGAATACAACACCAATAGTAACCTTGCATGACGGAACCGAAGCGTTACGTGTTGCAACTCAAATAATACATTGTTTTAACTAAAAATAAAAAATTGATGAAAAATGTTGCAGTAATTGGAGCTGGAACCATGGGAAATGGTATTGCTCATACATTTGCACAAAGCGGATTTAAAGTTCAATTAATAGATATAAGCGACGCAGCTCTAAAAAGAGGAATTGACACCATTACCAAAAATTTAGACAGAATGGTCGCTAAAGAAAAAATTACAGAAGCACAAAAAGAAGAAACTCTTGCCAATATTACAACCTATACAAGTATTAACGAAGGTGTTGAATATGCTGGGTTAGTGGTTGAAGCTGCCACCGAGAACATTGACTTAAAACTAAAAATATTTAAGCAGTTGGATGAAGCTTGTCCAGAAGATACTATTCTTGCTACAAATACCTCATCTATTTCAATCACACAAATTGCAGCTGTAACCTCAAGGCCAGAAATGGTAATTGGCATGCATTTTATGAACCCTGTTCCAATCATGAAGTTGGTTGAAATTATTCGTGGTTATAACACAAGTGATGAAGTTACAAATACCATTATGGAAATGTCTCGCACTTTAGGTAAAGTTCCTGTTGAAGTGAATGATTACCCAGGTTTTGTTGCTAATAGAATTTTAATGCCAATGCTTAACGAATCTATCGAAACGTTATATAATGGTGTTGCAGGTGTTCAAGAAATTGATACAGTTATGAAGCTTGGAATGGCACACCCAATGGGACCATTACAATTAGCAGACTTTATTGGTTTGGATGTGTGCTTATCTATACTTAATGTAATGTACGACGGATTTAAAAATCCTAAGTATGCACCTTGTCCGTTATTAGTAAATATGGTACGCGCAGGGAAATTAGGCGTGAAATCTGGAGAAGGATTTTATGATTATTCTGAGAGTAGAAAAGCTGAAAAGGTAGCTAAACAGTTCTTAAAGTAATGACGCAAACAAAGCAATATTCCCTTTCAAAAAAAGAATATACAAAAATCATACTTAAAAAAAGATTTAAAAAACCTTGGTGGATTTATTTGTTATTAATTGTTTTGGGTATATTTCATTTGGAAAAATTTGGTCAAGATAGTTTTAGTACATTCTTTTCAATTTTTGCCTTTGCTTATCCTTTTATAGTTTTTATATCTCTTTATTTTTGGGCTAATTCGAAAGATCATTTACCAATATTTTCAAAAACGGATTTATCTTTTGATGACGATTTTATCTATTTCAAGAGAAACGACAATGAAACTAAATTAAATCCAAAAACTATTCAAAAAATTGTATCAAATGCAAATTTTTGGATGATTTACATTTCAAAAGGACAATTTATTTATGTTCCAAAAAACATCTTCTATTTAGATGAAGATTTCAAAAAGTTTACTGCTTTAATTAAACAAAAATAATGTCAATACCACAAAATCTCAACAATATAAAATCTCAACTTCCTGAGCATGTTACTTTAGTAGCAGTTTCTAAAACCAAACCAGTAAGCGACCTTATGGAAGCCTATAATGCAGGACAACGCATTTTTGGTGAGAACAAAATTCAGGAAATGGTTGATAAACATGAGCAAATGCCAAACGATGTGCAATGGCACATGATTGGTCATGTACAGCGCAACAAGGTAAAATACATGGCAGAGTTTGTATCGTTAATTCATGGCGTTGATAGCTTTAAACTTTTAAAAGAAATTAACAAACAAGCTAAGAAGCACGATAGGGTTATAAATTGCTTATTACAAATTAAAATAGCGAGCGAGGATTCTAAATTTGGAATGACAACTGAAGAGGCTCGCGATATTTTAACATCTGAAGCATTTAAAGAGTTGAAAAACATAAAAGTCGTTGGCTTAATGGGAATGGCTACATTTACTGATGATGACACGCAACTACAAAAAGAATTTAGATTACTTAAAACTGTTTTTGATGAGTTTAAAATTCAAAATTCGGAATTCAAAATTATAAGCATAGGTATGAGTAGCGACTATAAACTTGCTATAGATTGCGGAAGCACTATGGTGAGAATTGGAAGTAGTATATTTGGAGTACGCAATTATAATTAATAGCTTTAAGTCGCAGTAAAAGTTTATAATTTTCTGCTTAACACAAAAAACAATCATATTTATTCAATCTTAGACATAGAAACCACTGGCGGAAAGTACAATGAAGAAGGTATTACTGAGATTGCAATCTATAAATTTGATGGTCATACCGTTGTAGACCAATTCATTTCGCTTGTAAATCCAGAGAGAGAAATTCAACCTTTTGTAGTAAATCTTACAGGCATTAACAGCAATATGCTAAAAAATGCTCCTAAGTTTTACGAAGTGGCAAAACGTATTGTCGAAATTACCCAAGACACCATTTTAGTAGCTCATAATGCACAATTTGATTACCGAATTTTACGTACCGAGTTTAGACGCTTAGGGTTTGATTTTAGCAAAGAAACCCTTTGTACTGTTGAGCTTTCAAAAGATTTAATACCAGAGGAGGACTCCTATAGCTTAGGGAAACTTACTAGGTCACTTGGTATTCCTGTTAGCGACAGACATAGAGCAGCTGGTGATGCTCAAGCCACTGTAAAATTGTTTAAAATGTTACTTGCTAAAGATTTAAGCAAGAATATTATTAAGGAATCCATTAGGTTAGAACCAAAATACCAAATGGAGCCTAAGTTGCTGGATATTATAGATGGTCTTCCGTCCATTACAGGCGTGTATTACATGCACAATAAAGATGGCGACATTATTTACATTGGGAAAAGTAAAAATATTAGAAAACGTGTCAACCAACATTTTACAAGCACTAATCATAAATCAAAAAAAATGCAACTGCAAGTAGTTGCTGTGACCTATGAAGACACAGGAAGTGAACTTGTGGCATTACTAAAAGAAAATGAAGAAATAAAACGCAACAAGCCTTTTTTTAACAGAGCTTTAAAGCGTTCAATTTTTTCACATGGATTGTACAGTTTTACTGATGATAATGGCTATATCAACTTAAAAGCATCTAATGTAAATAGAAAAGGAACACCAATTGTAACATTTTCTAATATGCGAAGTGCCAAAAGTTTTGTGTCAAGATTAGTCGATGAACATAATTTGTGTCAAAAACTTTCTGGGTTACATTACACTAGTAGTAATTGTTTTAATTATACCATAAAACAATGCCATGGCGCTTGTGTAGATGAAGAACATTTTGAAGATTATAACAAAAGAGTGTCTAGTATTATTAATTATTATATGTTTGATAACCAGAGCATGGTAATTGTTGACCGCGGACGTGAAGTAGATGAACGAAGTGCTGTATTAATAGAAAATGGTATTTTTAAGGGCTTTGGTTTTTATAATTTAAATTATCAAATCAATAATTTAGAGGTGTTGGGAAACATTATCACGCCTATGGAGCATAATCGTGATGCGCAACATATAATTCAAACCTATTTAAGACGAAAACGAGATAAATTAAAAATAGTTAACCTAAATAATCATGAAAAACATACTTAACCTGCTCACACTACTTTTATTATTTCAGCTACATGCTCAAAATGGTTTTAATACAAACAGTTTTGAAGTAACCAAAGGAGATTTACAAACAAATGTGTGTGCCATGGATTCTACTGCTAATGCTCTCGTTCTTTATGAAAAAGGGAATAGCTACGTACACAGGGAAACCTATAATCTAATTACAGAGATTGAAAAAAAAGTGAAAATTTTAAATAAGGATGGTGAAAACGAATCTACTATTGAAGTTTACTTATACAACAGCGATGACAAAAGGCGAGAAGAAAAAATCACTAAAATAGTAGCAAAAACCTATAATCTTGAAAACGGTCAAATTCGGGAAACTTCTATTCGGGAAAGTGAAGTTTTTAGAGAAGTTTATAATAAAAACTATACTATAGTTAAATTTACGTTACCAAAAATTAATTCAGGTAGTGTTATAGCTTATAGTTATAGGTTGGAATCGCCTTTTATGTTTAATTATAAAGAATGGGATTTTCAAGAAGATATTCCTAAACTTTATAGTCAATACAACACTAGTGTTCCAGGGAATTATGAATATGGAATTAAACTTGTAGGTCCACTAAAGTTAGATAAAAACGAGAGTACATTAGAAAAAAAATGTCTATCAACTAACCCAAATGCTAGTGGAATGGCTTTAACTAACACTGGAACTGCCGATTGCACAAATACCGTATATGTAATGAAGGATATTCCAGCATTTATTGAAGAAGATTACATGACTTCTAGTAAAAACTACTTATCTAGAATTGACTACGAATTAAAAAAAGTTGTAAATTTTAGTGGTCTTGTCGAAAGGTTTACAAAAACCTGGAAAGATGTAGATAAAGAACTAAAATCTCACCCAAGTATTGGTAAACAGTTTAATAGAGAAAGTCATGTAAAAGAACTCTTAGATGCATCCATAACACAAGAAAAAGATGAATTAACAAAAGCAAAAAACATTTATAACTATGTTCAAGATAATTTTACTTGGAATGAAGAGTATTTGCAATCCACAGCTGCATCTATCAAGGACATTGTAAAAGACAAATCAGGTAATGTATCACAAATAAACTTATTATTACACAATTTACTTACTGCAAATAACATAGAATCTACTCCTGTAATATTATCTACAAGAGAGAAAGGGTTTGCAACAAAATTATATCCAGTCTTGTCTGAGTTTAACTATTTAATAACACAAGTAACCATAGATGATGTTACTTATCTATTAGACGCTACAGATAAGTATTTAAGTTTTGGGCAATTACCGTACAGGTGTTTAAATGATTATGGAAGACTACTAACATTAAAAAAAGGGAGCTCATGGATTGATATTGTAAGCATAAGCTCTTCAATTATTCAATATCAAGTTAATTTAAACTTTGATGAAAACAATATATTAAATGGTACTATAAACTCTAGGTATAGTAATTATTTTGCATTAAATAAGAAAAAAGAGTATTTCCCTGACCCAGAGGGTTATTTAGAAAATTTTGATAATAATCACGTTGAAATGGATGTTATTGAACATAAGGTTAAAGATAAATCCATCAATAGTAAAATGTTTCAAGAGTCATTTCAAATCGAATATCCAGACCTAGACACAAGTTCTGAAACATTTTATCTTAATCCATTTATAGATACGTTTATTTCCTCAAACCCATTTAAACTTCAAGATAGAACCTACCCAATAGATTTTGGGTACAGAATGGCATACATGTATAATTTTGAATTAGATTTAGGTGATAAATATGAGTTAGCAGAAATTCCTCAAAGCAAAAAAACGACCTTGCCTGAAGGTGCAGGAGATTACACATTTGCCATAAACATGAATGGAAATAAAGTTGTCATGTCGTTTAAAATTAATCTTAAAAAAAGACGATATCCTGTTGAGTACTATGACTCCCTAAAGAAATTAATGAGCCATATAGTAAATACACAAACCAATACATTACTTGTTTTAAAAAAGAAATAGTTAAACTTTCATTACATTTATAAAAAATAAAATAATTGTCAGATAACAATTCAAATACAAGCTGGAAACACAAACTTCACGAAATACTTTATGAAGCTGATACGCCCAATGGTAAGATTTTCAATATTGCTCTTTTTATGGTCATTATTGCCAGTATTGTTTTTGTAATGTTGGAGAGCATACAAAGTATTGACGAGAAATACCATGACTTTCTAAATGCAGCCGAATGGGTAATAACCATTCTTTTTTCCTTAGAATATATTGCAAGAATCATTACCGTAAAAAAACCACTTAAATACATCTTTAGTTTTTTTGGTATTATTGATTTATTGTCAACTATCCCAAAATATTTATCGTTTTTCTTAGTTGGTGGTGCGCACTCTCTTGTAGCTTTAAGAGCCTTACGCTTATTACGAATATTTAGAATACTAAAACTAGCGAGATATATAGGTGAATCCACAAATCTTGCTAGAGCCATAAAAGCAAGTCGTGCAAAATTATCGGTATTTATACTTTTTGTTTTTATACTCTGTATTATTCTTGGTACCATTATGTACTTGGTAGAAAGTGGTCAAGACAGTGGTTTCACAAGCATACCAAGAAGTATTTATTGGGCTATTGTAACCTTAACTACTGTTGGCTATGGTGATATTGCTCCTGTATCTGCTCTTGGGCAACTTATATCCTCATTTATTATGCTTATGGGTTATGCTATTATTGCTGTGCCTACAGGCATTGTATCTTCTGAAGTTGTTAAATCAACTAGGCACAATGTACAAACAAACACACAAGCTTGCCCATATTGTATGGCTAACAAGCATCGTGACGAAGCAAACCATTGTTATAGCTGCGGAAATAAATTAAATGAATAAGTATCTTATTTCGGTTATTGGACCTACAGCTATTGGCAAGACTTCTTTAAGTATCAAACTAGCCAAACATTTTAAAACAGAAATTATTTCGGCAGATTCTAGGCAGTTTTTTAAAGAAATGCACATTGGTACTGCTGCTCCAACGCCTGATGAATTAAACCAAGTTAAACACCATTTTATACATCATAAATCTATAAAGAACAATTATAATGTTGGTGCTTTTGAGAAGGATGCCATTTCTTGTTTACATCAACTTTTTAATAATAATGATGTAGTTGTCATGGTTGGTGGCTCAGGTTTGTATATAGATGCTGTGACAAAAGGATTAGACTATTTTCCTGATGTTGACCCAAGCATTAGAGAACAATTAAATAATGAATTAAAGTCCAACGGAATTGAAAGCCTACAAAAGCAACTAAAAGAATTGGATATTAAGGCTTACAACTCTATGGCTGTAGATAATCCGCATCGTATTATTAGAGCATTGGAAATTTGCTTAGGAACTGGAAAACCCTACTCTTCTTTTTTAAATAAAGAAAAGTCGCCTCGCGAGTTTAAAACAATTTCAGTTGGCTTAACTGCCGATAGAGAGATTATTTACGAGCGCATTAACAAACGTGTAGATATGATGATGGATGAAGGGCTGCTTGAAGAAGTGAAAAAATTAGAAAATCACCAAGATTTAAATGCACTCAATACAGTTGGCTATAAAGAACTTTTCAAATATTTAAAAGGTGAATGGGATTTAGAGTTTGCAATATCTGAAATAAAGAAAAACACACGACGCTTTGCCAAACGCCAATTAACCTGGTTTAAAAAGAATGAAGATACTCTTTGGTTTGATTACCAAACAGATATTGATTATATTATAGCTGAAATAAAATCAAAATTAGATTAAATGAAAGTTCTAAAATCGCTGCTACTTATTATATGTGTAACCTGCCAATTACAAGCTCAAGACAATGATTGCTTAAATGCTATAAATAATGATATTTGGGCAAATTTTACTAAAGCTTTTGAAACGTTTGACCATGAATTGTTTGCAAGCTTACATTCTAAAGACTTAGTAAGAGTGGGCGGTAATTCGAAATTATTGAGAAATAAAACAGACTATATAAGTGGTTATGAAAGCCGTTGGTCAACCAATAAAACACCTCAAACAATCTCGTTTAGGTTTTTAGAACGTATTTGTAATGACACTAAAGCTTCTGAACGTGGTATTTACAAACTCACAGTTAACAAGGGTTTACAAAATGAGCAATCGTATTACGGTAAGTTTCATGTCATTATTATTAAAGAAAATAATCAATGGAAATTTTTGGTGGATTACGATTCAAACGAAAACAATACCATTGACGAAAAATCGTATAAGAATGCCTTTTCAATTGATGATTTTGAAAAATACTAGGTATAAAAAAATCTGCTAAATTTCGATTAACTCAAAATAGCAGATTTTTAATTAACTACTTAAATAATTTCTTACTATTTTTGATTGACTACAAGTCTAAACCCTTCGCCATGAATATTTAATATTTCGACGTTTTCATCAACTTTTAGGTACTTACGTAATTTGGCAATATAAACATCCATACTTCTTGATGTGAAGTAATTATCATCGCGCCATATTTTAGTCAAAGCTAATTCACGTGGCATTAAATCGTTTTCATGCAACGCCAATAAACGTAATAATTCATTTTCTTTTGGCGATAATTTTACTGGCTCACCATCTTTATATTTTAAAAATCGCAATTTAGAGTTTAAATGAAACTGACCAATCACAAACTCAAATTGTTTGCTGTCAGCCACACTATCAGTAGCTTTACGCTGCATAATAGCTTTTATTTTCATCAACAATACTTCACTGTCAAATGGTTTGTTTAGATAATCATCTGCACCTACTTTATAACCTTTTAAAACATCTTCTTTCATGGCTTTTGCAGTCAAGAAAATAATTGGTACATCGGTATTTTTCTCACGAATTTCCTTAGCCAATGTAAATCCATCTTTGTAAGGCATCATGACATCAAGGATGCATAAATCGTAATCATCTTTTTTAAATTTTTCAAACCCTTCCATACCATTTTTAGCATGAACAACATCGTAATCGTTCATGTTTAAATAGTCTTTTAACACGGTTCCAAAATTTGGATCATCTTCAACTAAAAGTATTTTTTTGTTTTGCTCTTCCATAGCTATTTTATGATATTAGTGGTAGTTTTATAATAAAGGTACTACCCTTTCCTTTTTCGCTTTCTACTGATACGTGACCTTGATGGTCATCGACTATTCTTTTAACATATGCAAGACCCAATCCGTGTCCCTTTACATTATGTACATCACCTGTGTGTTCTCTATAAAACTTTTCAAACACCCTTTTTTGAACGGATTTTGGCATTCCGTTACCTTGATCTTGTATTTTTATTAAAATGCTATTTCCAACATTTTCTGTATAAACATCTATTTTAGGTTCATCGTTGGAATACTTTACAGCATTGTCCAACATATTTACTATAACGTTAGTAAAGTGCGTTTCATTGGCTAGCACATCACAATTTGTGGCTTCAAAATGTGTTTTTACGTAACCATTTCTGTCTTCTACAATTAATTCAATATGTGCAACCGCATCGTTTAATAGGTCGTGTAGCTCAACACGTTCCTTACTAATGTTAAGTTCGTTCTTTTCTAGTTTAGATATTCTAAGCACATTTTCAACTTGTGCATGCATACGTTTATTTTCGTCTTTTATCATACCAAGGTAACGTTTTACCTTATCTTCATCTCCAATTATTTTTGGATTACGTATAGCATCCAATGCCAAGTTTATGGTTGCAATGGGTGTTTTAAACTCATGCGTCATGTTGTTAATAAAGTCGGTCTTTATTTGTGATATTTGACGCTGTTTTATTAATTGATACAAAGCACTTGAATAGGCAATAATTATAACGATTGTAAAGATTATTGCCAATAATGCCATTCCAACTATTGATGATAGAATAAATTTATTCCTTTCGGGAAAATTAATGTATAGTTTATACTCACTTTCATCATTGTTATCTAAAAAAATTGATACTCCAGTTGTTTTATACTTTTGTGATTCAAAGTTATCAGACTGTACTTTTGTTGCTAAATCTTTATGATAAATGGCGTATTCAAAATTAATATCTATACCATCTTCATTTAATTTTTTACTTAACAGTTTTTTTATGGTTTCTTTTGAAACACGTAAATGGACAGGTGTATTTTTTGCCTCTTCTCTATATTGTGCTTCAAAGGCTGCATATTGTGTTTTATTTAATGAATAAATACTTTTCGTTGTCTCTACTGGCGCAATAGTTAAACCATTATCCAAATCGGTATTTTTAAAAACCTGTTTGGTTGAATATCCTGTATAAGTACTAAAGCTGGAACTGTCAGAACCTATGTCAAAGAGCGGTGGCACTTTAAAGTTTTCTTCTACAACACTCGTATTGTAGACAAGTATTTGGTCTGAATTACCGTAAATTCTTTTGGCCCAAATATTACTTATCGTTGTAGAATCTGGTTCAATGCCTTGAGCTATCATTTCTTCAAGCTTTTCAAGATATAAATCATATTCTTTCTCAACTACTTTAGTTGATGCGTAAGTAAGTGCCTTTTTTACATTAAAAGTAAACTGTTCTTCTTCGTTTTTAAAGGTATTATTAATAAAATAGGCTTGTACAAAAATAATCCCTACAAGCGACAAACTCATTAATATTACCAATAAGACGAATAGTTTCTTACCCATCACTCAAAATTAACATTTTAACATTTAGATAGAATACCATTTAACCTTACATTAACACAAATGTTAAATTTTAGGTTTCACAAATGGTCGTGAGTATCTTTTTATGAATTTTTTTCACCTCTTTTCGTGTATTAGGCAACGTATTGTTTTTAATAACAAATTGCGATAAGGCTATTTTTTTTTCATCAGGCCATTGATTACTCATAATTGCCTTAACTTGCTTTTTTGTAGAGTTATCCCTTTTTATAACACGTTGTATTCTAGTATCTTCATCTGCAACAACCAAAATAATGGCGTCGCATTGCAAATAGTTTTGATTTTCAAATAAAATAGCCGCTTCTTTAATTACATAAGGCGCTTTTTGCTTTGCAACCCAACGCTTAAAATGTGTAGCCACTTTTGGATGCACAATAGCGTTCATTTTTTCAAGTAACTCTTTATTGTTGAATATTTTTTTTGCAATAAACGGTTTGTATAAGGTATCGTTTACATAGGCTTTATCTCCAAACAACTTTAATAGTTTTCTTTTAATTATTTTGGATTTGTTCATTAGTTTTTTTGCTTCATCATCTGCAATATATACAGGAACGTCAAGCTCTAAAAACATATTGGCAACGGTTGTTTTTCCGCTACCTATTCCACCTGTTAACCCTATAATTTTGCTCATTATAAAACTATTTAACTATTATAAACTCAATTTGTTTTACGTTTAGCTTTGCTGATTTAATTGTTTCAGGTTGTTTTGCTATTCGTGGAATTAAATACGTACTATTTTCTTTAATGTCTTTAAAATCACATTGCACCAAAAAACTACTAGAAGATATAGATTTAAAATCACTCAAACTTGTATAAAAAACCACAGGAACTATTTTTGGATAGAAATTAATTTTCACATTCTCTGGTGTATTTATAACACTAACTGGTACATCAATCGTGCCTTCGGTGAATTTTTCTACGTTTCCATTTACTCGAACTGTGCCTTTAGATATTTTTATATCTTCTGAATTGTTAGGTAAGTTTAATTCAATAGCCTGGTCAATATTAGAGTTTACGTTCTCTAAATTAAGCGGTTTGGTTTTAATATCAATAATGGCTTCTACCACAGATTTTGGCCCAATGACTTTTACTGAGTCTGGTTCTAGTCCATAGTCGCCAACAACATCGTATCCTGCAAAAAACTTAATATTTGAAACTAATTTTACAGGCACCATCTTTACAGAATTCACATCGTATTTAAAGCTTATAGTATCTGGAGTGATATTTTTAACCTCGATATTTGCATCAAATTGATTTATTATTTTAGATAACTCGTTAGCTTCAATCCATTTGTAATGTGAAGGCGTTTTACTTAAATTACTAAAATCTACATCTATTTCTGGTTGTGTTAAATAGTATTTAATATGCTTAAAACCATAAGTTGTTAAATCAATGGTCATGGCATTAGTTGAATCGTTTAAAATAACGTGTTCTTCTGGTACATTAATCGCATTAATTTTAAAAGTAAAACTATGCGTGTATTCTTTAGATAATTTTGATAGCACAGAAAACAAAAAAGCCAATACCACAAAAAGTAAAAAAACATTAAGTCTTTTACTCTTTAGGTACGATAGTATATTTTGCTTAAAAAGGTTCATTATATTTTCCTGAAAAATAAGTTTGGAAATAATTCTTCAGGGTTTTTATTACTAAACATGAGTTTTAAAGTCGATTTTAAAAACCCATAACCGTAACCAAAAAACTGAATCACTATTGCCAACAGCGATAATACTGCTACAATTATATTTTTGGTACTAACTATTGCGATAATGAAACTTAATCCAAAATATCCTAAAACCAAATAGATTGGTAACGTTATATTAAATAACAATGCAACTAAAGAGATGATAACTCCTAAACAAAACACACTAGGAAACCAATACGTTATTTTTTTTGTATAAGGGTGCCATGTGTTTAAAATTGGTCTTACCGACCCAAATTTATAGACTTGATTATAAAACTTAGACCATGATATTCTTCGTTTATGGTACACGTAAGCCTCAGGGATAAGTTTAGTTTCAAAACCCAATTTCCATAGCCTGATGGATAAATCTGGGTCTTCACCTGGGTGAATACGACCAAAACCTCCTGTAGCTTCAAATGCTTTTTTAGAAATTCCCATATTAAAACTCCTAGGCTGAAACTTGTTAATACTGGACGCTTTACCTCTAATTCCTCCTGTAGTAATAAAAGATGTCATTGCAAAATTTATAGCCTTTTGTATGTTGCTAAACGAATAGTGAGCTGCATCTGGACCACCAAAACAATCTACATAAGTATTGTTCAAACTACTTAGAACATTGGTCAAATATTGCTTTGGTAACACACAATCGGAATCTAATATTATAAAGTAGTTCCCTCTAGCTTTTTGCATACCATAATTTCTTGAATCCCCAGGTCCTGAATTTTCTTTATAATAATATGAAATATTCAGTTGGGGTTTGTAGTCTTCAACAACAGTCTTAGAACTAATTTTAGAACCATCTTCAACAATCACAATTTCAAAATCCTTATTACCATCTAAAGCAATAAAACTTTCCAAAAGTTCTTTGGCTTCTTCTGGTCTGTTAAAAATTGGGATTATAAATGATATGTCGTTTGCTGTCATATTGATGCAAAGGTAACGAAAGCGAAGCTATTAAATTATTAAAAATTAGGTATAAAAAAAGCCTCGAAAAACGAGGCTTTTATTTATATATAAAGATTATTATCTTTTAATTACTTGCTTAGTTTCAGTTACTCCGTCAATAGTAACTTTCACAAAATAAGAACCAGATTGTAAAGCAGACATATCTACTTCGCTTGTATTCTTATTAGGCGCTTGACGTAAAACTTCTTGCCCTAACATATTATATACTGAGATATTTTCAATGTTATCTTGAGCTCTTAAATTAAGCTTGTCTTGTACTGGGTTTGGATACAATCTAAATTCAATTGAGTTATCTTCAACGTCATCGTTAGATAATGGTTCTGGTGACCAGAATTTAACTGTAAAACTTCCATCAGCCACAGGTGTTGCATCCCAACTAAATACTCTAACATAGTAAGTAACTCCAGCAGTTAAACCTGAAGCATCAATTTCTTCTGTGTCGTTAGATGCACTAAAGGTGTCATCAGCACAATCAATCATAGTCAACGAACCACAAGTTCCTGAGTATAAAATTGCAACGCCATCAAAATCCATACTTTCAAAAGTGATGTTTACTGCGCCAGTTCTTGCAACGAACTTATACCATACGTCATCATTTGCTGTTCCAGCTGTACCATTACAAGTCTCAGCTGCTAAACCAGAATTGGTTGCTCCACTAATAGTTCCATTATGTGCTGTAGCACTTCCTGGTAATGCAATCTCTACTTCTTGTGTAAATTCTTCAGCACCAGAACAGTCGTCATTACTTGAAGATGTATCAAAAGCAAATGGACCAGTCCACTCACTCTTATCTCCACCACCGCAATCTGCTCTTACATAAGCTGCATACGAATTTCCTGCTGTTAAAGATGTAAATGTAAATTGATTAGCACTAGGTACTCCTGGTGTATTTGTTACTGTACCATCAACATCAGGATCGGTATCTCCACCTGAAATATCTAATAAGTTAACATCCCATAATGTTTCTGTTCCTCCAGGACCTGTTGTCCAAGAAAAATCAGCACTAGAAGACATAACATTAGAAATACTACCAAAAGAAGGTTCAACACAGGTTGGTGCTTCTCTTACCAATACATCATCAATAAACCATTCAGAATCACTTGTTCCTTGGTAATTAAATCCAATATAAACCGAAGAATTTCCATTTGCAGCAGATAAATCAAAAGCTCCTCTAATTTTCCAAACTAAATCTTCTCCACTTGCAAAATCAAACGCAGTATTGATAGCTACCCAAGTTGCAGTAGTTGCATCTCCAGCATAATCAGTTGAGTAATATACTCCTATTGTTGCAGCGAAATCTGGGAATCTAACTGTTTCATAATACGTTAATTCTGGATTAGTTGAAGAGGTAAAATCCATAGCAGGAGTTACCATCCATTTATTTTTTGCATCTGGAGATCCAACGTTTTCACCATGAGATATATTAAACAACTCATTATAAAAAGCCGATTGTGTTCCAGAATTAGAAGCATTCGTTGAAGCAGCCCAAGGGTAACCTGCAACGTCACCTGTTCCAGCTACATCTGTCCAACCAGTAGGCAAAAAAGAACCTTCGAAGTCTTCGCTTAAATATTCTTGTCCGTAAAATAAAGATGTCCACATAAATAGGACTAGTAGTGTAATTTTTTTCATATTATTACTTTTTGTTAAGTTTATTTTTTTTATGATTAAGGTAAATCAGGTGCATATTACTACAAAAAAGGGAAGTTGTAAACTATTATTCGTTAAACGATAAAAAATTTACGTTAAACCGATTAGCAACGTTCTTATTTTCGATGAAAAACCGCATATAGAACAGATAAGTGGTAAAAACAAAAAAGACCCTGATTATCAGGGTCTTCTAAAAATATTTTGCTTTATTTTTTACTCTTCACCAATAAACGTATCCATGACAGCGTCGCTCACTCCCATATTGCTAAATCCTCCATCATTAAATAAATTTTGAAGTGTAACACGTTTTGTTAAATCGCTAAACAAAGAAACTGTGTAATTTGCACAATCTAAAGCAGTTGCGTTACCTAGTGGTGACATTTTATCGGCATAGGCAATAAAACCATCAAATCCTTTAACACCTTTTCCAGCTGTAGTTGGCGTTGGCGATTGAGAAATCGTATTGACACGCACATTTTTATCGCGTCCAAAAAAGTAGCCAAAACTTCTTGCAATACTCTCTAAATAGGCTTTATTATCTGCCATATCATTATAATCTGGGAATACGCGTTGTGCAGCCATATACGTTAAGGCTACAATACTTCCCCATTCGCTCATGGCATCATTTTTATACAATGTTTGCATCACTTTGTGAAACGACATGGCTGAGACATCTGTTCCTTTTTGAGTCCAGTCGTAATTTTGGTCGGTGTAAGCTCGTCCTTTTCTAACGTTTACAGACATACCAATTGAGTGCAATACAAAATCTAACTTGCCTCCCAAAACTTCCATAGATTTTTCCACTAAGTTTTGTAAATCTTCTAGTGACGTTGCGTCTGCAGGAATAATTTCAGAGCCTGTTTTTTCTGCCAAATCATTAATTTGACCCATTCGCATAGCGATTGGCGCATTGGTCAACACAAACGTCCCTCCTTCTTCATGAACTCTTTCGGCAGTTTTCCAAGCAATAGAATTAGGGTCTAATGCTCCAAATATAATTCCTCGTTTTCCTTTTAATAAATTGTATGACATATTTATAATGTTTAGTTAGTTTGAGTTAGCAAAGATACTATTAATTCAATAATTGTTTAGCATGTGCAATAGCAGATGTTGACATTTCTTTTCCACCTAACATTTGTGCAATTTCAACAATGCGCTCATCAGCATTTAGCCTAACCATTTGCGTAATGGTTTTGTTGTCGATATCTTCTTTAAAAACTTTAAAATGTGTATCTCCTTTTGCGGCAATTTGTGGCAAATGGGTAATTGTAAATACTTGCATAGACTTACTCATTTGTTGCATTATGGCAGCCATTTTATTAGAAATCTCGCCTGAAACTCCTGTGTCAATTTCATCGAACATAATGGATGGCAATTGAATGTATTTTGCTAAAATTGATTTTACAGCCAACATAATTCTTGATAACTCCCCTCCTGAAGCTGCCTTCTTTAAAGGTTTAAACTCACCGCCTTTATTGGCTGTGAATAAGAAACTTAACTTATCCTTTCCGTTATTGCTAAAATCATCTTCTTTTATCATCAAAATATTAAATTTAGCATTTTCCATACCTAGGTCAGCCAAAATATGTTCTAATTGATTGGACAATTCTGGAATGGCTTTGTTTCGTTTTTTATGTAAGTTTACAGCTAAATTATTTAGCGACAACTCTAGTTCCTTTAAAGCACTTTCTTTTTCGTGAATGTTATTATCAATAGTCTCTGTTGCCAACACTTTGTTTGACAGTTCTTCTTTTATGTTAATTAACTCATCAATATCTAATGCTGAATGTTTCAACAATAAATTATGAATTTTTTGAAGTTTATTATTAACTTCCTCTAGCCTATTTGGGTTTGCTTCTAAATTCCCATGTGCATTTTCAATCTCACCAAATACATCATCTAATTCTATTAAAACACTGTTTACCCTGTTGTAGAGTTCTAAGTATGTTTTTGATAAAGTGGATAGTTTTTGAAGGCTATTTTTTAGTAAGGTTATGTTATTTAAAATTCCTATTTGCTCCTCACTTAATAGTTGATTTGATAAGAGCAATTCTTCTTTAATCTCTTCAACATTATTTAACGATTCGTATTCGTTTTCCAAATCTTGAAGCTCTCCTAAAACTAATTGCGCTTCTTCTAATTCATTGAATAAAAACAGGTTGTAATCGTATTCTTTAAGTGCTTCAGCCTTTTGGAGTTTTAATGATTGTAATTCATTTTTTAGGGTGTTGAAAGATTTTAGGGTCGTTTTATAATCTTCCAATAAGGCAATATTATTGGCTAAAGCATCAATGATTTGAAATTGAAAATCGTCGTTTGTCAACTCTAAGGTTTGATGTTGTGAGTGAATATCGATTAAATAATTACCAAGCTGGGTAAGTATACTCAAATTGACTGGCGAGTCGTTTATAAAGGCTCTTGATTTACCTGAAGGCAAAATTTCCCTTCTTATAATTGTTTCAGATTCGTAGTCTAAATCTTCTTCTTTAAAAAACCGCTTTAAATTGTAGTTTGCTATATCAAAAGTTGCTTCTACTATACATTTTTTTGAAGCGTTTTTTACACTACTAATATCAGCTCGTTTTCCTAAGATTAAGGATAAACCTCCTAAAAGAATTGATTTTCCAGCACCTGTTTCACCAGTAATGATACTTAAACCATTATTGAAAGATATTTGTAAATCTTCAATTAAAGCGTAATTTTTTATGGATAAGTTTGTTAGCAAAAATAATTACTTTAAGAGTTGAACCGTTTCATTATCTATTTTAGAAATGAGATGCAAATTTAACCATAAAATGCTAATGTAAGCTTAGTAATTAATGTTTCTCCATTTATTGGAATGGTTAGGTGCCATTCTTGTTAAAGATGCCACCAAATCGGTAATACTTATGCTTGGTCCATCGGTAAAAACACTCTCTATTTCATCGGCTTTTGCATCAAAAAACACACGTGTAATAAAAGAATTTGGTCGTTGTTTGTTTATGGCTTCAAGTCCAAAAAGGGCATCTGAAATTTTTTGTTTTGCATTTTTTTGGTTTAAATGCATCGTGTCTAAACCTCCAATATGGTAGTTATACAACGTATTTCTAAACTCTTTGTATCTTGGTGATAACAAATTATCGATTAACACAAATCTCGATTGTAAGCCGTCTTCAGGTTTCCAACCTTTAAAGTTACTTTGCTGCGAATAGTTTAAAATTGTTCTAGCTTGTTGGTAATATTGGTCACCTCCATTTAATGCAAAAGAATCGGCATCCATACCTAAAATGACATATATATGATACGCTAATACAGACACTAAATTTGACTGAAATTGATTAGGATTAAAGTTAATATTTTGAAACTCCTGGTATCTAAATGAAAAATCCTTGTCGTTAAAATTATAAATTGGCGTACTATACGATGAGTTAAAAACTGGTCTCGAAGACCTTATTTGTATAGAGCCCTGAAAAACATCACTATTATAACTTGTAATGTTTATGACCATACTACAACTAATTTGCTCGTTTTGAGAGAAATTTTTATTGGTCCATTTAGTATTGTTTACAAACTCTTTTAACTGAGTTTCTAAAGTCCTAAATACTTGTACATTTTCGTTACCTGTTTGTTGCGCATTAACAATAATATCGCAATTTAATTCTTGGGCAGTTACGATAAACGAACAAAACACTGAGGCTATAAGTAGTAGTTTACGCATGGTATTGTTTTAATATGTTTTGCATAATATCTTTAGCAACATCTGCTTTAGATTTTAGGCTGTAATTAACACTATTCTCATTTTTATCGATAATGGTTACTTTATTGGTGGCTCCACCAAAACCTGCACCTTCATCGTTTAACGAATTTAATACAATTAAATCTAAATTCTTGGATTTTAGCTTTCCAATTGCATTTTCAAGTTCGTTGTTGGTCTCTAAAGCAAACCCAACTAGTAGTTGTTTTTCTTTAATTTTTCCTAACGAACCCAATATATCTTTCGTTTTTTCCAACTCTAAGGTTAACGTAGAATCTTTCTTTTTTATTTTTTTATCGGCTACAAATTTTGGCTTATAGTCGGCAACTGCAGCAGATAAGATAGCAATATCGCAATTATCAAAGTTTTCATGAACAGCATTATACATGCCCTGAGCACTTACAACAGGAATGGTTTTAATTAGATTACTATTCACTTTTTGATGCGTTGGTCCAGTAATTAAAATAACCTCAGCTCCTAACTGTGATGCTGCTTTAGCTATTTCAAAACCCATTTTCCCGCTGGAATGATTTCCAATAAAACGAACTGGGTCAATAGCTTCGTACGTTGGTCCAGCTGTAATGAGTACTTTTTTGTTATGTAAAGGTAATCCTGAAAGTATGTGATTTTCAATAAAAGCTACAATATCCTCTGGTTCTGCCATTCTACCTTCACCTACTAATCCGCTTGCCAATTCACCGCTAGTTGCAGGAATCATTACATTTCCGAAGCTTTGAAGTTTTTCTAACGAATTTTTAGTGGACTCATGTTTGTACATATCTAAATCCATTGCTGGAGCGAAGTACACTGGGCATTTTGCCGATAAATAAGTTGCTAACAACATATTATCGCTATTACCTGTAGCCATTTTAGACAACGTATTTGCAGTCGTTGGAGCAATTAAAAATAAATCTGCCCACAAACCCAATTCTACATGATTATTCCATGTATCGTTTTCGTCTTCTTCGTTTGTGAATGAAGACACAACTGGATTTTTAGATAATGTTGATAAGGTTAAAGGGGTTATGAAGTCTTTAGAAGCAGGTGTCATGACCACTTTAACATGCGCACCTGCTTTTATAAATAGTCTTACTAACGACGCTGTTTTATAAGCAGCTATACCAGCAGTTATGCCTAAAAGTACGTTTTTGCCACTTAAGATAGACATCACTAATTATTCTTGATTCTCAGCCTCAGTATTTCTGTAGTAAATCTTTTCGTTTAGCCATTCTTGAACAGCTAATGCATGAGGTTTTGGTAATTTTTCGTAAAATTTAGACACCTCAATTTGTTCTTTGTTCTCGAAGATTTCTTCTAAACTGTCATTGTATGTAGCAAACTCTTCTAACTTATCAATAAGCTCTTTTCTTATTTCTGTATTAATTTGTTCTGCTCTTCTTGCAATAACAGAAATTGCTTCATAAATATTCTCAGTAGGCGCATCAATTTCGTTTCTATTGTACGTCTCTGTGTTTACTGGAGCATTTACTTTCTTTAAATCCATCTTTATATAATTAACCTTTGTTTTCGTATTGTATTTGTAATTCTTTTAATTCCGTATTCATTTTATCTGCTTCTGCAATAAATTCTGAATCTGCAAATCTTCTTTTAAAAGTATCGTAAAATGAAATAGCATTTTTTATACGTTCTTCTTTTTTGTATTCTACACTATTAATAGCCAATTTATATGCCGAATCTAAGCGATAAAACATAGCTTCTTCTTTAAAAGTTGCTCCTGGATAATCTAGTATAAAATTATCGAATGCCTTAATAGCTGCTTCAAAATCTCTATTATGTGGTCCTAAAGTATGATATTGTTTTGCAATTTCGTATGCTTTCTTTTCTAACTTAAAATCTAACTCCTTAACCATTTGATTGGCTTCAGCTAAGTATGAAGAATTTGGGTAGGTGTTGATAAATGTTTGCACTTTCTCTATCGCCTCGACCGTTTCTTTTTGTTCTTTACTGTACACTGGAGGCAAATGGTAATAACTCTTAGCTGCTAAAAATGCTAATTCTTCAGCCTTTTCACTTTCTGGATAAGAGTTTACAAAACGCTCCATTTCATAATTCGACGTATAGTAATCACCAACATTATAATGTGCCATAGCTTTCATAAACATAAGCTTCTGCGCTTGAGGTTTCCCTCTATACTTTGGAGCAATTTGCTCAAATAAACGCAATGCTTTTCTGTACTTGCCAGTATCGTAAAGCTCGGTTCCCATTTTGAACTTTAACGCAACATCTTCGGATTTTATGGCTTTTTGAAATTCGCTACAAGAACTAAAAGTTATAGCAATTATAAATATGTAAATAAGTCTTTTCATAGATTTTAAACAGGATGCAAAAGTAAGCATTTATAACGTATTTTAAAAACAATTATTTTAAGCTAAAATATAACGACATTTCCTTACTGAATAAGGTTTAAGTAATATTTAACTTTTAAATAATTTAATACTGTTTTACGTAGTTGCTAATTCTACGTTTTAAATCTTTTGTAGCTGGCACTAAAGGTAACCTAACGGTATCTTGGCATAAGCCTAAAGCCTCAAAAACCGCTTTGATTCCTGCTGGATTATTTTCCTCGAATATCAAGTTGGTGATTTCCATGAATTTTTTGTGCAATTGGTAGGCTTCATCTGCTTTTCCTTCTAAACCTAATTGTATCATTTTTGAAAAATCTTTAGGAAACGCTTGTCCCAACACCGAAATAACACCTGAACCTCCTGCAAGTGCAACTCCTAAAGCCAAATCGTCATCGCCGGATATGATTAAAAAATCTTCTGGTTTATCTTTCAAAAGCTCTAAATATTGCTGTTGGTTATTGCCTGCTTCTTTCACAGCAACAATATTTTCAAAATCTCTAGCTAATCGCAATGTGGTTTCAGGTAACATGTTCTTTGCAGTTCTCCCTGGTACGTTGTATAAAATAATTGGAATTGGACAAGCCAAAGAAATAGCTTTAAAATGTTGGTAAAAGCCTTCTTCTGTAGGTTTACTGTAGTACGGCGCTACAGAAAGTATGGCTGCAAAATCAGATAAGTCTGTACTCTTGATTTCTTCAATTACCGCTGCAGTATTATTCCCGCCAATACCCAAAACCAAAGGTAACTTGCCAGCATTTGCTTTTTTTACTGTCGCAATTATATTTAGCTTTTCTTGTCTTGTAATTGTGCCGCTTTCTCCAGTAGTACCGCTTATTACTAGATAGTTTGTACCATTGTCTATATTAAATTTAACAATGTTAGAAAGTGCGTCGTGGTCTACATTCAATTCATTATTAAATGGAGTCACTAATGCAACTCCTGTTCCTACTAATGTGTTCATTGTATTTTGTTAAGTACTTTTAAATATTTAATTAATTCCATTTTAAACAGTTCAATCTCGTCTGGTTTTACATTAATTATAAAATCATGCAATCGGTCATCTTTTCCAGAAATACCAATTTTAAAATTGGCTTTAGATAACGCTGTTACCAAATTCAATTCTAAACTATCTTCTTTGTAATAGCTTATGAGCGCATCAAATTCGGTGTTTACAAATTCTTCAAGTTCAACATTTTCAATCTTCCCTTTCCAACCAAAATTCTTAGGGTTAAAAAATGCATCCCAACTGTTTGGTGTTAATTTTTCATCTGTTATAAAAGCTATAAACTTTACTTTGTTTTCTAAAATTTTTATCTCTTTAAACAACGATAAAAACGCATCATAATTATTAAATTCATCAAAATTCAAAATAATCCCAACAGATTCTATTTTACGTGAATCGGCAACAACATGTCTTGATTCTAATATACTGTTAATATATTTTTGGTTTGATTTTTCTTTAAATCGCTTTAAAAACATTTATATTTATGCGTTTATACAAATGTAATAAACCATCAAGATTAAAACTATTACAATTACTTACTTTCAATATATTTGTGATAGAAATAACATCTTTGTATTAAATTGTAACAGAAATAACAAGACGTATTAATGAACAACAAATATTTTCTAGGTATAATTACTTTAATTCTTCTAATGTCATGCAAACAAGACATGCATCTTACCAGAATTGAAGGCGAAAGAATTGAAATAAACGATTCACTTACTGGAAACCAAGATTTTGAAGATTTTATTAAACCTTTTAGAGAGCACGTAAACAACGACCTTGATAGTGTGCTGGCATACTCGGTTGGCACCTATACAAAAAACGATGGCGAACTAAACACAGCCATTGGTAATTTTATGGCTGATGCCGTTCTTGAAATGTCAAACCCTGTATTTAAAACACGAACAGGCAACGATATTGACATTGTTTTATTAAATCATGGAGGTATTCGCTCTATTCTTTCTAAAGGTGATGTAACTAGCAGAACAGCTTATCAAATAATGCCTTTTGAGAATAGTGTTGTTGTTACAGGGTTAAAGGGAAGTTCGGTTAAAGAAATGGTTGAGTACCTTCAAAAAGCCAAACGCGCACATCCGTTTTCTGGTATGACCATTAAATTAAATAGTGATTTTGAGCTGTTGGATGTAAAAATAAATGACGAGCCCATAGATGATAACAAAACATATTATGTAGCTACAAATGACTACCTATATAATGGTGGTAGTAATATGTTATTTTTTAAACAAGGTGATTCGTTGCATGTACTTGACTATAAAATTAGAAATGTGTTGATTGATTATTTTAAAAAAGTAGATACATTGGATTTGAAAGCTGATAATAGATTTATTAAAACAAACTAACCTAATATGAAACGAAGAGATTTTTTACAGCAAACCGTTGCAAGTAGTGCTTTAATTGGATTGGGTGGTTTAACTTTATCGTCTTTTAGCAGTAGTTCTGTTCAGAAAAAAATTACCATTTTACATACAAACGATGTACATAGCCATATAGACCCTTTTGGTCCAGACGATGGCAGAAATGCAAATAAAGGTGGTGTTGCCAGAAGAGCGAGTTTGGTTGAAAATATTAGAAAAGAAAACCCGAACACCTTACTATTGGATGCTGGCGATATTTTTCAAGGTACGCCCTATTTTAATTACTACGGAGGTGAGTTGGAATTTAAGCTCATGAGTATGTTAAAATATGATGCAGCAACCATTGGAAATCATGATTTCGATAATGGTATTGATGGTTTGTATGCCCAATTACCGCATGCTAAGTTTGACTTTATATCTGCTAATTACGATTTTTCCAACACCAATTTAAATACGCATGTAAAACCTTATAAAACATTTGTTAAAGACGGAATTAAAATAGGTGTTTTTGGTTTAGGAATTGAGTTGGAAGGCTTGGTAACCAAAGATTTATATAAGGAAACCGTTTACTTAAATCCAACTGAAATTGCACAGGATATGAGTCGTATTCTAAAAGAAGAAGAAGGTTGCGATTTAGTTATTTGCCTATCACATTTAGGATATAATTACCGCAACAACCCTGATAAACCTTCAGATTTAACACTTGCAAGAGCAACAAAAGATATAGACCTAATAATTGGAGGACATACGCATACATTTTTACCAAAACCTACCATTGAAAAAAATAGCGTTGGCAAAAACGTATTGGTCAATCAAGTGGGTTGCTATGGCTTGTATTTAGGGAAAGTCGATTTTTACTTTGATAGCGATAAAAGCAAATCTGCTAACGGTACTACAATAATTGTATAATTTTAATTTAGTTGTAAGTGTTTTGTTTTTAGTCGTCTAAAAGAGACAACTAACATTTACAGTTATGAAAAAATACATTCCTTTAGTCTTAAGAATAGTTATTGCAATCATTTTAATTCAAACATTACGATTTAAATTTACTGCTCACGAAGATAGCGTGTATATTTTTGAAACAGTTGGTTTAGAGCCTTACGGAAGGATTGGTATAGGAATTGTTGAACTTATTGCTGGTATTTTATTATTAATCCCAAAAACGGTTTGGATTGGAGCCTCATTAACCTTGGGTATAATTGGCGGTGCAATACTAATGCACTTAACACAATTAGGTATTGAAGTAAGAAATGATGGTGGAGTTTTATTTATTACAGCTGTAGTAACTTTTATTTTGGCAGCTATTGTACTATATATGTACAGAAAAGATATTCTGTTTTTAAAAAAGTATTAAGCCTTCATTTTTTCAAGCACTTCGTATTTTTTTGCTTTCATATAACTCATGCCAGATTGCAAGTAAAAGAAACCAAAAGCAAATACCAATAAAATTGAATAGACAATACTCAAAATATTTTTTTCTGAAACGTAGAAATAGGCAACTTGAATAACTTCAGAAAACACTATACAAATAGCTCCTAACAATAAATTCATTGCCTTTTTAGAATCTCTACTGATATAGTTTATTAATGTCACAGTTAGTAAGAACATTACAGAGAAGTTATATAGCAATTCTAATGAATAATCTATAATTCCGTATAAGTAATCACTTTGATAAGCAGTATCAGTAACTAATACAATACTGTACACATCTAAAGCCAATAGTATTAAAATATGAATAGGAAAACGATTAAATATTTTGGTCAAATTCATAGTTTTTAAAACCCCAATACTCAAGCAAAAATATGCAGCTATATATAATAGATTCCCACCATAGTAAAGAATATTGTCAATTGTAATCGAGTTTTCTGCTAGAGGGAAAAAGACACCCATAAATTCTGAAATAGAATACAATATCAAAAAATAAAAGAAATAAGATGTTTTACACCTGTTAGACATACAATACAAAACCGTAAGTAATGGCAATATTAAAGACCTAACAATACCACCAACATCTTGTAAGCCAAATATTTGGAAACCAAGAAATGCTATGGTAAGCACGATGATAACACCTAGTAGTATTTTAGTCTTTTGCATATAGATTTGGGGTCTATTTGTGAGACAAATATAACAAAATATCGCAATTAAACGTTTAAATCATACTTTTTATCGATAAAATGAATTATTTAGAATAATTCTAAATTAACATGTTCAAAAAATCCTGTTCTGATATTATGGGAACATTAAGTGTTTCAGCCTTAGTACGTTTACTAGGTCCCATTTTATCACCAGCCACCAAATACGATGTTTTGGAAGAAATTGATGACGATACTTTGCCTCCATTATCTTCTATAAGTTTCTTTAATTCGGTTCTTGAAACAGTTTCAAACACACCAGACACAACAAAAGTCTGTCCTTGTAACTTATTCGTTTGATTTGCTAAAACATCTTCAGATAATGCCAATTGCACACCAAATGATTTCAATCTATCTACAATCATTCTGTTTTCTTCTGAAGCAAAGAAATCAACCACACTTTCCGCAATTCTGTTACCAATTTCATCAACCGTTACCAAATCAATAATCGTGGCTTGCGATAAAGCGTCTATATTTTTATAGTGTTTTGCCAGTTTTTTGGCAACAGTTTCACCTACAAATCGAATACCTAATGCAAATAACACACGCTCAAAAGGAATTTGTTTTGAAGCTTCAATGCCATTTATTAAGTTTTCAGCACTTTTTTCTGCCATACGTTCCAGTGGCATTACTTGCTCTTTGGTCAACTCATACAAATCAGAATAATTAGTAATCAATCCTTCATTAACTAATAACGCCACAGTTTCGCCTCCCAAACCTTCAATATCCATCGCCTTTCTAGAAATAAAATGCTGAATTCTTCCAATTACCTGAACATTACAACCATTATAATTAGGGCAATAATGTTTGGCATCGCCTTCAGTTCGTACCAATTCTGTATCGCAATCAGGACAATGTGTTATATATTGTGTTGGCTGTGAATCTGCTGGACGCTTTGTGAAATCCACAGCAATAATCTTAGGAATAATCTCGCCACCTTTCTCCACAAACACCTCGTCTCCTACTCTTATATCCAGTTTTTCAATCTGGTCTGCATTGTGCAAAGAGGCTCGTTTTACAGTCGTTCCTGCCAATTCCACAGGCTCTAAATTTGCCACAGGTGTTATGGCTCCAGTACGCCCAACTTGATACGTAATTTCATTTAACCTAGTCGATACTTGTTCAGCCTTAAACTTGTAAGCCATTGCCCAACGTGGAGCTTTAGCTGTATAACCCAACTCTTCTTGCTGTTGCAAATTATTGACTTTTATAACCACACCGTCGGTTTCATAAGGTAAATCGTGTCTATGTGTATCCCAATAATCAATAAACTCTAAAACCTCATCAATGGAATTTGCCAATTTTGCAGCATCTGGGACTTTAAAACCCATTTGTCTTGCTAGTTCCAAACTTTCAAATTGTGTATTAAGTCCCTCTTTGCCTTCGGCATTTCTCCCAAAGGGAGAATTATTGGAATATAAAATAATGCTGTACAACAAGCATTCCAAAGGTCGTTTAGCGACTTCAGCGCTATCTTGCAGTTTCAAACTTCCTGAGGCTGTATTTCTTGGATTTCTATAAGGTTCTTCGCCTATTTCAATACGCTCTTCATTCATTTTATTAAAACCCTCAAAAGGCAGTACTATTTCACCACGAATATCAAATTTTGCAGGATAATTGCCTTTCAACTTTAAAGGAACAGATTTAATGGTCTTAATATTAGCAGTAACGTTATCTCCTTGTGTACCATCGCCACGAGTAACTGCTTTTAAAAGTCGTCCATTTTCATAAGTCAAACTTATGGACGCTCCATCGTACTTTAATTCGCAAGTGTATTGCACCTCGCCATCCACCATTTTCTTGATGCGTGTTTCCCAATCCAATAAATCTTCTTTGGAATAGGAGTTATCCAACGAATACATGCGGTGCTCATGGACAACGGTTTCAAAATTCTTGGTCACCTCTCCTCCTACGCGTTTTGTTGGCGAATCTGCTTCTGCAAACTCAGGGTGTTTTGCTTCCAGCTCCTGAAGTTGCTTTAGTTTTATATCAAACTCATAATCACTTATGGTAGGATTATCAAGGACATAATAATTATAGTTATGCTTGCGAAGCTCTTCGCTTAATGCTTTAATTTGCTGTTGAATATCCATTAAATATTTTTCAGAAAAGTTATCTTTTTTACGCTATATTTAAAGCTCATAAATATACTAAAATGGATTACAAGAAAACACTACTCATTCTGGTTTTTATTAGCTTTTTATTCAATTGTGAAAACCAAGATAATGCAACTTTAGAAGTTTTAATTATTCCGCAACCACAAGAACAAACTTTAGGCAAAGGTAGTTTTGTTTTAAATAATTCTACCGGAATTGATTATGATGATAATTTTAAGGTTTCAGCTGAATTCTTGAAATCTTACATAAAAGAAGGTAGCGATATAAAATTAGAAGGCAGCAACAAAATTTCATTTACCAAAGATGAAACTCTTTCGGATGAAGGCTATTCTCTTGAAGTTCTACCAAAAAACATCAACATAAAAGCCAAAACAGACCAAGGTGCTTTTTACGCGGTGCAGTCTTTAAGACAACTCTTGCCTCCAGAATTTGAAAATGGCACATTTCAAGGAAATGACATAGCAATACCTTGTACAACTATCAAGGATGAGCCACAATTTTCGTATCGTGGGATGCACTTAGACGTTGGCAGACACATGTTTTCGGTAGATTTCATTAAAAAATACATTGATGCCCTTGCCATGTTAAAAATGAACACCTTTCATTGGCATTTAACCGAAGACCAAGGTTGGCGTATCGAAATAAAAAAATACCCGAAACTGCAAGAAATTGCCGCTTATAGAAACGAAACTTTAATTGACCATTATAACACGCAACCACAACAATTTGATGGCAAAAAATATGGTGGTTATTACACGCAAGAGGAAATTAAAGACGTGGTTGCTTATGCGCAAAATCGGTTTGTGACCATAATCCCTGAAATTGAATTACCAGGACATAGTCAAGCAGCCATTGCTGCTTACCCTGAACTGGGTTGCACAGGAGAGCAAGTGGAAGTTGCTACAAAATGGGGCATTTTTGAAGATATTTATTGCCCAAAAGAGGAAACGTTTACTTTTTTAGAAGATGTATTGGATGAAGTTATGGCACTCTTCCCAAGTAAATATATACATATTGGTGGAGATGAGGCACCAAAAACCAGATGGAAAAACTGTGACTATTGTCAGGCACTTATTAAAAGAGAAGGCTTAAAAGATGAGCATGAATTACAAAGCTATTTTATTTCAAGAATCGAGACATACTTAAATAGCAAAGACCGACAAATTATTGGTTGGGACGAAATTCTGGAAGGTGGTTTGGCACCCAATGCTACGGTTATGTCTTGGCGTGGATTTAATGGTGCCATAGAAGCTGCCAAACAACATCACGACGTTATTTTAACGCCTGGTTCTCATTGTTATTTTGACCATTATCAATCTGAAAACAAAGACGAACCATTGGCTATTGGAGGCTTTACGCCTTTAGAAAGAGTCTATAGTTTTGACCCAATTCCTGAAGAACTAACACAAGAAGAAGCCAAATATGTGTTAGGCGCTCAAGGTAATGTGTGGACAGAATATATGAAGACTTCCCAAAAAGTCGAGTACATGGTGTTTCCACGAATATTGGCATTGAGTGAAGTTATTTGGTCTTATCCCAAAGAAAGAAATTACAAAGAGTTTGTGTCAAGAGTGGAGCATTTTCATAAACGCATGGATGCTTTAGATATTAATTATGCCAATCATTTATATGAAATTGAAGGAAAATTGGTAACAAACAACAATAAGCCAGCTTATCAACTGGAAACATCTTCCAAAGGAAAAACCATTCGATATACCTTAGATGGTTCGGAACCTACAACAAATTCTAAAACATACAACAACCCAATACCTATAACAGAAAGTGTGACCCTAAAAGCAGGAGTGTTTAATTCTGAAGGTAAATTAGGAGAGACTTTTTCGCAAGAGATAAATTTTCATAAAGCTGTTGGAAAAAAAATCAGCATCAATAAAGCACTCAACAAATCGTATCCTGGAAGTGGAGCCGAAGGATTGGTAAATGGGATTTCTGGAAGCGATACACGTTATGGTGATAAAGAATGGTTAGGGTTCTCGGGAGAAGATATCGAGATTATGATTGATTTAGGTGAAGAAACAGACATTAATTCTATAGAAACAAGATTTCATAATGGACAAGGGCAATGGATTTATGCTCCAAAGGAAATTCAAATAAGTATTGGTGATGACCTTTTTAAAACTATAAAAATACCTAAATCCAATTCGCAAATAGTAGATATACAAATAAGTCCAGTAGAAAAAGGAAAAATTATTAGTTTGAGAATCCCAAACTATGGTATCATTCCAGAAGGCAAACAAGGTGCTGGCAATAAAGCTTGGACATTTATTGATGAAATAATTATAAACTAATATGTCTGTTCGAGTGAAATTGTGCAACAATTTTGTATCGAGAACCAATTAATACTTCTCGATACAATTCCGATGAAAAAATCGGAATCACTCGAAGTGACATTAAATTTGTCATTCCGCACTCGATGCGGAATCCACTTTAAAACTATAACTAATAATGAACAGATTGCCACGACCTAAAGGTCTCGCAATGACAGATAAAATTATGCTTTTAGAAATTTGTGCCAATTCATACCAATCAGCTAAAAATGCACAAGATGCTGGAGCACATCGTATAGAGTTATGCCAAGAACTCTCAGTTGGAGGCGTCACACCTAGCTATGGTTTGTTGAAGCAAGTAATGAATACGCTTTCTATTCCTGTTTATCCATTAATACGACCTCGAAGTGGGAATTTTGTGTGTTCTGAAGAGGAATTTGAGATTATAAAACATGATATTCAGCTTTGCAAAGATTTAGGTTGTGCTGGAATCGTTTCTGGTATTTTGAATAAAGATAATACGATTGACATAGAAAGAACAAAAGAACTCATTGAGCTTTCAAAACCACTACAGTTCACATTTCATCGTGCGTTTGATATTGCCGAAAACCCTTTTGAAGCACTAGAACAAATCATCGATTTAGGTGTTGATAGAGTGCTGACTTCTGGTCAAGCAACCTCAGCGGAACAAGGCATTGAACTATTAAAACAACTAAACAAACAAGCTAAAGGGCGAATTACCATTTTAGCAGGAAGCGGCATCAATTCAAGTAACGCAAAACTGTTTAAGGAAGCTGGTTTTTCTGAAATTCATGCGTCTGCATCTTCAAAAATGGAAATCAAAAAATCATTATTTTCGGAACCGCAAACCTATTCCGACCCAATAAAAATAAAAGCCATTTTAGATGCGATATAGTCTTCTTTTGTTAATACTCCTTTGTGTTGGTTGTCAAACTAAACATGATGTGCCTCAAACCATTGAATTGCATACTAATTGGGAATTTAAAAAAGCAACAGAATCCAATTGGAGTCCTGCAACCGTTCCTGGTAATGTACATTCCGACTTATTAGACAATGAATTGATTGAAAATCCTTTTATTGGGAATAACGAACACGATTTACAATGGATATCAGAAACCGATTGGGAGTATAAAAGCACATTTTCAGTAGATAACGAAACTCTTGAAAAGAAACATATTGAACTCAACTTTGAAGGATTAGATACCTATGCATCTGTTTTCTTGAATGATAGTTTGATTTTAAAAACAAATAATGCGTTCCATGAATTTCAAGTCGATGTCAAATCACTATTGAAATCTGATAACGAACTGCGTATTGTTTTTGAAAATACTGCAAAATATGAAGAGCAAGAGAAAGCTAAACTAGGATATACCTTACCAGAAAGCAATCGTATTTTCACGAGAAAAGCACAATTTCAATATGGTTGGGATTGGGGCCCAAAAATGAATACATCTGGAATTTGGCGACCAATTACATTGAAAGCTTGGAATGATTTTAAGATTGAAAATGTATATATACATCAGCAAGAACTTTCTGATTCTAATGCTAAACTTCAAATTCAACTTGAAAACAAAACCTCTCTAGACAACGAATTATTTTACAATGTTTATCTAAATGATTCTCTAGTAGTTCAACAATCAGAAATTAGAAATCAGAAATTAGAAATCAATTTTGAAATTGAAAAACCAAAACTTTGGTGGCCACACAATTTAGGCGAGCCATATTTATATGATATAAAAGTCGTTGTTGGAGATAATGAAAAAATTCTAGATAGTATATCCACAAAAATTGGCTTACGAACCATCGAACTCGTTACCGAAAAAGACAGTATTGGCGAATCGTTTTATTTTAAAGTCAATGATGTTCCTGTATATGCCAAAGGCGCGAATTACATTCCGCAAAACAGTATGCAAAATAAAGTGACTGATGCGCATTACGAAAAATTACTGAGCGATGCCGTCGAAGCTAATATGAATATGTTGCGAGTTTGGGGAGGAGGTATTTACGAGAATGATATTTTTTATGATTTATGTGATGAAAAAGGAATCCTGGTTTGGCAAGATTTTATGTTTGCTTGTGCCATGTATCCTGGAGATGAAGATTTTTTAGACAACGTTGCTAATGAAGCTGGAGATAATATAGTAAGACTAAGGAACCATGCCTCCATTGCGTTATGGTGTGGCAATAACGAAAATAGCGAAGGATGGCATCGTTGGGGTTGGCAAGATGGGCGCTCGAAAGAAGAAAAAGAGGAAATCTGGAATAATTATTTAAAAGTGTTTAATTCTATTCTACCAAATAAAGTAGCTAGTTTAACGAATACAGATTATTGGGAATCGTCGCCTAAGTATGGTCGAGGCAATCCAAAATACGAATTTGAAGGCGACGCTCACGATTGGTGGATTTGGCATGATGCCTATCCATTTGAACATCTCGAAGAACGTGTACCAAGATTTATGAGTGAGTTTGGGTTTCAGTCGTTTCCTAGTTATGAAGTTATTAATTATATCAACCAAAGTGATTCGTTAGACATCGCATCTAGCGGATTCAAAAACCATCAAAAGCATATTCGAGGATTTCAGTTAATTGATGAATATATGGCTCGTGATTTTCCTGTACCAACTAATGCAGAAGATTATGTGTACATGAGTCAAGTATTACAAGCCTATGGCATTACCAAAGGATTAGAAGCGCAACGTCGTGCAAAACCCAACAACATGGGAACGTTGTATTGGCAATTAAACGATTGTTGGCCATCCATTTCTTGGTCAAGCATTGATTTTTTCGGGAACTGGAAAGCACTGCACTACAGGACTAAAAAGGCGTTTGAGAATGTATTGGTGTCCTCAAAAATTGAGAATAATGTGCTAAAAACATTTATTATTAATGATAATTTGGAGAACGTAAATTTAGAATTGGGAATGCAAATAATTGATTTCAATGGAAATATACTTTGGGGAACATCAAAAGAAGTTAGTGGCAATACAAATTCAAGCAACCTTATTAACGAATTAGATTTAAGTACTTTAAATATCGATAAGACCAATTCAGTTTTAGTTATTACAAATAAAAACAATCGATGGCTTTACTACTTTTCAAGACCGAAAAACTTAAAACTCCAAAAAGCAGAAATCACTCAAAAAATTTCTAAAACTCCATCTGGATTTAAGATTAAGCTTTCAAGTACCACACTTCAAAAAGATGTGTTCTTGTATTCCGAATCAAAAGGGCATTTTAGTGATAACTATTTTGATTTACTTCCAAATGAACAAATTGAAATCATATTTGAAACCGACGCTAAAACGTTAGAGGGTTTGAAGATAAAAACGCTTAATAAGTTCATTGATTAAAAATGTCTCCTCGAGCGGAGTCGAGAGGTTTTTAGTCATAAGAATTAGGTCTCGACTCCGCTCGACCTGACTTTAGTAGTAAATTTTTGAACATCATTTAAACTATACTTCTAGCTCCAAGCAATTAAGTTCTTTCAGGTTTCAACCACTTTGGAATTGGTTGCGGCTTATAGTTTCTCATTTTATCTAATAATCTATCAATATCGTCTTCAACAATCAATAATTCTAAATTATCAATCTTTAAAAGTCCTTTCGCAACCATGGTTTCCAACATCTTAATCAAATCATCATAAAACCCATTAATGTTTAACAAGCCTATTGGCTTTTGATGCAAGCCTAATTGCGCCCAAGTAATGATTTCAAACAATTCTTCAAACGTCCCAAAACCTCCTGGAAGTGTTATAAATCCGTCAGACAATTCATGCATTTTTAATTTCCGTTCGTGCATATTATCTGTTGTAATCAGTTCACTCAAACCCAAATGCACTACTTCTTTTAGCTTTAAAAATTCAGGAATCACGCCAATAACCTTTCCGCGATTGTCAAGGGATGATTTAGCAACTTTTCCCATAATGCCAATTTTTGCAGCACCATAAACTAAGGTAATATTCTGGTTGGCTAAGGTTTTTCCTAAGGCTTCAGCTTCAGAAATTATTTTCGTGTCATTTCCTTCGCTACTGCCACAAAATACTGCAACTGCTTTTAAATTATTCATTTTTAATTGCTTTAATCATTCTGTCTTTCTCAAAGATATCCATTTTCAATTCAACATTATTATAGCTGTTTTCTTCCAGTAATGCTTTGGTACTTGAGCCTAAACTTTCGTTAATCTCGAAATAGAGGCTTCCATTTGGCTTCAAAATACCGTTCGATAATTCTGCAATTTTTCTGTAAAACAATAAGGCATCATCATCCTTTACAAATAATGCCAAATGAGGTTCGTGGTCGAGTACATTGGCACTCATAGCTTCTTTTTCAAGTTCCCTAACATAAGGTGGATTTGAGACAATAATATCAAATATCCCTTTCTGTCTCTGCGAGACATCTTTCCCAAAGGGAAAGAAAAACTCATGCTCAAAATTCAAAACGTTAGCTTCAATAAATTCTATATCAACTTCATTATTTATAGCATTTTTTTTAGCAATTTTTAATGCTTCTCCAGACACATCTAATGCAAAAACTTTTGCATTTGGTAAGTTTTTTGCCAAGGCAATAGCTATGCAACCACTTCCAGTACCAATATCCAGAATTTTTATTTCAGATTCTTTGCGAAGCCTGTCTTGAGCTAAGTCGTAAGGCTCAGAATGACAATCAATTATCCAACTAACTAGCTCTTCGGTTTCTGGTCTAGGAATTAACACAGAAGGATTCACATTAAACTTTAATCCATAAAACTCTGTATCACCAAGAATATACTGAATGGGTTCATAATTTTTTAGCCTATCTATTGCTTTTTGAAACTTATCATATTTTTTTCCAGAAACGACAGCATATAAATTTTGAGAAATATCCACTCGGTTCATCTTTAATATATGCTCCGAAAGGATATTAAAAAACGACTGAATTTCAGTATCAGGATAATATCCCAAAAGTGCATTGTTAAAGTAAGTTCGTAGTGATTTTAATATCATAGTAGTTCTTTTAGCATATAGACACCACAAATGGTATGTCCTGTATTTCCAAGTGGTTTATCTAAATGTTTAAATCCGTTTTTTTTATATAATTTAATAGCAGATTTAAGTTGTGAAGCCGACTCCAAATAGCAATATTTATACTCAAAATCTTCAGCGGCTTTTATGCATAAATCAAATAGTTGCTTCCCAAATCCTTTACCACGAGCATCTGGATGAAAATACATTTTTTGCAATTCGCAAGTGTCGTTATTAGCACCTTGTAATTGTTTTACACCGCCTCCACCTAATACTTTTCCGTTATCTTCAATCACATAATAAATTGCTCTGCTTGATTGAAAGCCTTCATACATTTTTTTAACATCATCATCTTCAAGTGACGACCCAGAAACTGGCAAACCAAACTCCTTAAAACAATTTGTCATAATCGCTTCTATGGAGGCATTATCTTCTGGTTTAATTTCTCTAATAATCATTTATAATTACCGATTATTTAATAGTATTTTTGTGAAGTGAAGATACACGAAAAATACATATCTCGATGCATTGCTATCGCTAAAAATGGATTAGGCGCCACAGCTCCAAATCCTATGGTTGGTTGTGTGATAGTTCACAATAAAAAAATTATAGGAGAAGGCTTTACAAGCCCTTATGGTGGTGCGCATGCCGAAGTAAATGCTATTAATTCGGTAAGCGATACATCGCTTTTAAAAGACGCGACACTTTATGTGACGCTCGAACCTTGTTCGCATTTTGGAAAAACACCTCCTTGTGCAGATGCAATTATCAAATTCCAAATTCCAAAAGTTATTATTGGAACTATTGACACACACAGCAAAGTAGCTGGTCAAGGCATTACTAGATTAGAAAAAGCTGGATGCCATGTTACTGTTGGCATCTTAGAAAATGAATGCAAAGAACATCATAAACGATTTTTTACTTTTCATAATAAAAAACGCCCTTACATTATATTAAAATGGGCTGAAACTGCGGATGGGTTTATTGCTCCATTACATAAGGACAAACAAAAACCAGTTTGGATAACCAATGCATATTCAAGGCAACTAGTACACAAATGGCGTGCAGAAGAACAAGCTATTTTGGTTGGTACTAATACAGTTTTGGAAGATAACCCTAGTTTAACCACGAGGGATTGGGAAGGTAAACATCCTATTAGAATTGTTTTGGACAAAAAAGAAACGCTATCAAAAGATTTTAATGTATTTGACAATCAAGCAAAAACACTACTGATTAAAGAGACTTCTGCCGAAGCTATTTGCAATACATTATATGAAGCTAATATCAATTCAGTTATTATAGAAGGTGGTGCAAAAACATTACAACTTTTTATTGATGCTGGACTTTGGGATGAAGCAAGAGTATTCTCTGGTAAATCAGTTTTTAAAGAAGGTGTAAACGCACCAAAATTTTCAGGAAAATTAATTTCCGAAGAGAAAATCATGAACGATACTTTAAAAATATATGTCAACAATTAAAACGCTAATATTCGATTTTGGCGATGTGTTTATCAATCTAGACAAACAAGCTATTGTACGAGAATTGGTCAAATTGGGTGTTCCTGAAACTATTACATTAGATATGTACCATATTGTTTCAGAATATGAAAAAGGCTATATTTCTACTAATGAGTTTATTCATCAGTTTAATAAGAAATTTCCAAGCATAGCAACTCAAGATTTCACCAAAGCATGGAATAGTATTATTCTTGATTTCCCTGAGCATCGTCTTAATTTTATTGAACAACTTGCTTCAAAAAATAAATTCAAACTTATACTGCTTAGCAACACTTGTGATTTACACATTGAACAAGTCGTTGAAAATATGGGCTTAGCAAGATATAAACGCTTTAAAAACTGTTTTGATAAGTTTTATTTATCTCAAGAAATTAATTTAAGCAAACCAAATACTTCGATTTATGAATTCGTGTTAAGTGAAAATAACTTACAATCAAATGAATGTTTGTTTATCGATGACTTAAAAGAAAACACAGATGCTGCCAATAAACTTGGTATTCACACATGGAATTTAATTCCAGGAAAAGAAGACGTAACCCAATTATTCACCATTAAGAAAGATTTATTTTGATTTACTTAATACTTAGTATTCTTGCATCAACAGCAATTTTTGTGATTTTCAAACTATTTAATCGTTTTAAAATCAATACATTACAAGCAATTGTTGTGAATTATATTACAGCTTCAATTTTTGGGATATTAAGCTATGACTCAAAAATTAACACGTCTGAAATACTTGATTCTAATTGGTTTTATGGAGCAATATTTCTTGGCTTCCTTTTTATTTCCGTTTTTAATTTAATGGCATTAACTGCGCAACGTAATGGGTTATCTGTAGCCTCAGTTGCTGGAAAAATGAGTGTCATTATTCCAGTGATTTTTGGTTTATACGCTTATAATGAAAGTTTAGGTTTTCAAAAACTTATAGGAATAATTTTAGCGCTATTCGCAGTATATCTTACTGCTGTTAAAGCAAAATCATCAATAAGTACGAGACAAGGTTTGTTATTGCCTTTTCTACTATTTTTAGGGTCTGGTGTTATTGACGCTTCAATTAAATATTTTGAAACTGCTTATGTACCAGAAAATGGTATTCCAATATTTTCAGCAACAATTTTTGCTTGTGCAGGTAGTATTGGATTCCTTATTTTAATTTATAAAGCGTTAAATAAGTCATTCAAGTTTGAAATAAAAAATGTATTTGGTGGTGTAATTTTAGGAGCAATTAACTACTACTCCATTATTTATTTACTAAAAGCATTACAATATGAAGGTTTTGAAAGCTCAACTTTGTTTACGGTTAACAACGTAGCCATTGTAATGGTTTCAACATTATTTGGTTTATTCTTATTTAAAGAATCCATATCAAAAAAGAATTGGATAGGCATTAGTTTGGCAATTGTTTCCATTCTATTAGTAACTTTGGCTTAATTTGGAAACTAACGACACATATAAAACAATTACAAAACCTTCAAACGAAGTGCTGTTTAAAGATAAAAACAGTAAGTTTTTTGGATATGCCTTTCCTGTTACCTCTGAAGATGATGTAAAACATCATATTGAAGCATTAAAAAAGCAACATCATTCCGCAAGACATTGGTGTTATGCCTACCAAATTGGCACAGAAAACATAAGTTACAGAGCTAATGATGATGGGGAACCCAGCAATAGTGCAGGAATGCCAATTTATGGACAAATACAATCCTTTGGCGTCACCAATGTGCTAATCGTTGTGGTTAGATATTTTGGTGGTGTAAAACTTGGTGTTGGTGGTTTGATTAATGCTTATAAAACTGCGGCGCAATTAGCCCTAGAAAGTTCAAAAATTGTCACCAGAACCATCAATATTGATTACATTATTACATTTGATTACAAAAACATGAATAAGGTGATGCGAGTGATAAAAGAAAAACAACTAAACATTGTCAATCAGAAACTGGAATTAGACTGTCAAATACATATTTCGGTTAGAAAAAAAGAAGCAAAGTCAATTTTTGAGATTTTTGAACGTCTTTTTGAAATTAAAATAAGTGAGTTTAACGATTAAAATTGCAGTTTGTCTAAAATAAATTTTGGACATCTTGTAGGGCGATTCGTTTTCATGTTGATAAAAGCTAAAATTGTATTCCCTAATGTTAAAATTTCACCTGCTTCATTTGTGATTTCATAATCAAATTCTATGGTTGCTGTTGGTGATTTTTTCAAAATAGTTTTTACACAAATTATGTCGTCATAACAAGCTGATTTTTTATATTTTAAAGATAACGAAATCACGGGAAGCATTATGCCGTCTAGCTCCATCTGCTTATAGGACACACCTAGAGACCTTAGCCATTCGATTCTTCCTATCTCTAAAAAATTAGAATAATTGCCATGATAAACAACGCCCATTTGGTCGGTCTCACCATATCTAATACGAATTTTTGTTTCGTAGCTTTTCATAAAAATAAAAGGGAAGTTTTAAAAATAAATTTGTATTTTCATCGAGATTTAAACATGCGAAAAAAAAACTTAAAATTTCATCGTCTTCTATTTTTTTTTTTAGAATTTTGTTCCCATATTTTTCATTTAAAAAACAAACAGATAAATCCCCAATCTTTTAGTTTTC
>CAKZMU010000047.1 GCA_937129145.1 uncultured Lacinutrix sp.
TGATGAATTTGGCCAAGTTTAGTGGAAAAAGTAGGTTTTCTACTTGGATATATTCAATTACTTATAACTATTGTATTGATTATCTAAGAAGAAAAAAGAAAGATCCCAGTGTCTATGTCGATGATTTTATAGAAAACCTAGATGTTGAAGAAGAAGTTGAAGATTCATTTTTACTAGAGGTAAATGTGAAAAGATTAAAGAAAATATTGGATGAAATTCCTTCAGGAGATAAAACCATCCTTTTAATGAAATATCAAGATGAAATGTCGATTAAAGAAATTGGAGGCATTCTAGATAAATCAGAAAGCGCTATAAAAATGAAAATCAAACGCGCAAAGCAAAAGTTTAGAAAAACGTACAAAGAGACTTATAAAGAAGATAGCTTATGAATAATTTTAAGGAACTAGAAAAAATGCAGGAAGAGAAGTACGAATCTTCATTAAATAGCATCAAAAAAATAATGATAAAAAAATAAAGTGCAATTAACTGTATTTGAGGTTTTTAATTAAAAAAAATGTTTTTTTCGCTAAACACCTCACTTTTTTAAAACAATTACCCTACAATAAAACGTCAGATAGAAAATATTTTCTCATTGAATTTCAATCGAACAGGCGAAAGGGGAAAACTAAAGCCGTTGAACGACACCAATGGGTATGAATATGTTTCATTGTGGGAAAACGGCAAGCAAAAAAATATCAGCATCCACCGTATAGTAATGAGTTGCTTTCGAGGAAAAAGTAAATTACATGTCAACCACAAGGACGGGAACAAGCAAAACAACTTCCTCTCAAATTTAGAATACTGCACGGCAAAAGAAAACACACAACACGCAATAAAAATGGGATTAGTAAATAACAAAGGCGAAAAATCAGTACGTAGTAAGTTGACAAAAAGACAAGTAATAGATATTAAATTTCAATTAAAAAACAAATACATCTACGGAATACTAACAAGATTAGCTAAGAAATACGAGGTAACACCGACAGCAATAAAGGATATAAAAACAGGCAGAACTTGGAACCACATATAAGTATCAAAAAATAATTTTATTCACTAAATAAATTCACAATGAGTAAGAAGAAAGAATTAAGATTTGTAAAAATGCGTCAAGGCATCCAAGAAAGTATTTTAAAAGTTCATTCAAGCGTGCAAAGGTTGCAAGCAGACAAGGAAGAAGAAGCGGGGGCAATCATCGTTGCCACTATCCCAAAAGTAATTTCAGGGGAACGGGAAGCGGACAATATGGATTACATGATTGGAGCAACGGGCAACCCCGAAAAGATTGCCGAAGCGATGATTCGCAAAGCTAAAGCAGATTTAAATTTTGCCGAATTTTGCCAAACGCTTTTGTCCCAACTTTCTATCAAGATGATTGAAGAAGGCATTGAAGCCAAGATTGAACGAGCCGCAAAATTGGCAAAGGAAGAAGCAAAAAAACATTTGAAGAAAGTTTAAATTATAATCCCATGTTTATCAACTTCTTGACAAAACTATTTTGTCCAACTCCGACACCGCACCCATTTCGACAAAAGACAAAACCCCAATTTGTCCAAGCTGTTGACGTGGACACGGTGGACAACGTGACAACGACAACTTGGGGTAAAGACAAAGTTGTCCAAGTTGTCAAAACGTCAACGGATAAATCCGAAGAATGGGAAGTGACAAAAAAGAAATCTGTCAGACTCAAAGCCTTGACACTTGACAATTTTGACAAGGCAGTTTGTCACGACAAAAACATAAGCGTTGTTAATTTTCGTTTAGTCAAACCTTATGTCGTGTCGGGTGACTATTCAAACAAAGACATTGCCTTGATTTTAGGGATGTCAAAGAGTTGGGTTGAAGGAATCGCCCCACGTGTCAGAGAAGCCGCTGCCAATCGAGCCAAAACAGCCCCTCCCCCCACACGATAGGGGCTAGTGCTGCAAAAAAACCGCATTTTGTTACAATTGCGGTATTTTCATTGATAATCAACAAGTTATGAACAATCCAAATGCGGTATTGACACCGCAACCCACCGCAAAAATACCGCAAATTGAGTTTGTCATAGTCAACGACGAACGACAAAAGTTAATTGACTTGCTGTCAGCGACACCCGACAGCGTGACAAATGACAAAGTTTGTCCAGTTGTCAAGGACAGTTTGACAACTGACACGACAAACGAAAACTATTTTGTCAAGCCTTATCAACGTATCACAAAAACCACGACACGACACGACAAAATAAATATTGACACGACAGACAGGACAAACCATTTGGCAGGTTTTTTGTCATTTGTCACGGTTGGAATTATTGACGTGGCAAAAGTTGTCGTGTATGTCATAGTGTACGCCGTGACAAACTTTGTCAAGTATGCCGTTTGGTTTGTCGCTGCCTTGGTTGTCGGTTGTGTCACGGGTTTGATTGACGCACTACGACAAACAGACAAAGTGGAGTTTGACGACTACGAACCAAGACACGAACCGAAACGCAAAACGAACACCGCCACAACAAATAATTATTTCATCAACGTAGAAGGCAACGCAACCTTCAACACTCAAATCAACAAGTAATGAAAAATATCAGCTTAGTTTTTTTTGCAGTTTTTGCATTAGTTATTTTAAACATTTCAGAGCCGCCACAGTCAACCGCAATTTTACTTTTTGTAGGTTTGGTTTTGTCGGCAGCTTGGAGCAAAATATCTGACATGGTTTTAATGTGGGAGTATGCGGCAAAAATTGAAAACATTTATGTCCTTCCAACCAACGAGCAAACGGGCGAAGCAATCGAACATGATGCACTAAATAAATTTATTGTTTCCGTTCCATGGAATCAAGTTGCAAAAGAAGTTGAAAACCAAAAACGATTGTTAGCCCGTTCAGGGAATGAACATTTTAATGATGACGCATTGACTGAAAACCAAAAGATAAAGGTTCGTGGTTACGTATTCCAGTCAGGGAAAAGAATCAATGAGACGTGGGCGGAATTTGAAGAGTTTGTAATTAATGATATTAAGAAAGACCGAATTGAAAGACATTGCATTTTAGAAGAAGCCGACCCCAAATGGTATGCTAAATTTTCCGACAATCAAGATGGGATTGATTGGGCTTAGTTTTTAATCCGTCGTTTACACTATCAACACGCCAAGCGGTGAGCCTAAAAACTTGCCGCTTTTTTTGCGTCAAAAATAAAAACAATATTTTATTACAAAGTACTTGTTTGCTAATAAAATAACCCGTAGATTTGTTTTATAATAAAAAGGGATATTCCTTTAAATCTTAAAATAAAATCGACATGAATAATTCAACATCAACAGCAAACGAAATTGTCAATTTAGAATCTTCAATGGATGACAACCAAACCCGAATTAAATTCGTAGCAGAATACGAAGAGGAAACGGTAAGGCTTTTCGTTCCTATTGAGGACTATTGTAACCTACTTATTTTGAACGGCACGATTGATAGTTACGACATGGAAGCGGAAACAGTTATGGTTGAATGCCCTGTTATTAGTCACGATATTGCGGAATATGGAGAATTTCCTTCTGAAGGCTACAAAAGAAATATGTTTGATTTTATCTACGAAACAATGGCAGACGTTCGGGATTCAATTTTCCCTTTGGCTAGAATGTTGGACGCTGAAAAAGAACGCAAAGAGAATGAGCAAAAAATAAAAACCGCTTTAGCTTGTGGCGGCGTAAGGTACAACGATTTTATAAACTTTGAAGAAATCAAAGAAACAGACGGCGACATTCATTTTATTTTGACGGCTGACTTTCCAGTTGAATTAGAGCCGTGTATTAAATCAATTGTAACCGTTGGCGTTGTCAGCGTTTACGGAAAGAATCAAACAAGATTTACAGGCGTTTACGTCAACGCATAAAGACTATTTCAAAACCATTTAAGGGCGTGGCATTTCGTCACGCTCAAATTTAAAATCAATCGACACTATGAGACACTTTCAAAAACCAACCAAGGAAGAAACGGCAAACGAGATATTTGTTTGCGCTTTAATCCTAATCTTAATTTTTACTTTATTTTCAAAACTTTAAAATTTTAATCGACATGGAAAAGCAAATTATCAAAGCTGAAGATTACGGCATCAACCCAATCGAAGCGGCAAAACTTACAAAGGGGCTTTCGACCATTCAAGCGGAACGGGATTTATTAGCAGTTGAATTTGAACAACTTTCACAACTTGAATTACTTCAAGAAAATATTCCAAAATTTAAGGCACTACGTTTGAAGATTCAAAAAAACCGAACGCAAGGAATTAACAATTGGCACAAAGTCAACAAAGAGTTTTTCTTAACTGGTGGAAAGTTTGTTGATGCAATCAAAAGAAAGGAAGTTCAGGTAAATGAAGCAATGGAAACTAAGTTGATGAACGCCGAAAAGCATTTTGAAAACTTGGAAAAAGAACGGGTTGCACTTCTTCAGAAAGAACGGGTTGAATTAATCGCACCCTATTTGGAAGATGCCAACCTACGGGATTTATCAAGCATGGAAAGTGATGTTTGGAATATTTTCTTGAAATCAAAAAAAGATATTCACCAAGCAGAAATTGACCGAATCGAAAAAGAGAAAGAAGAAGCGATTGCAAAAGCTGAAGCCGACCGAATCAAACAAGAAGAAATTCAAGCAGAAAACGAACGGTTAAAACTTGAACGAATCGAAAGGGAAAAAGAAATTGAAAAAGAACTTGCAGGCAGCGATCGATATTAATCCCAACGACACGGCTTCCAAGCTCCGCCTCGCATGGCTTTTGGGCTGTGAGCGTCGTTTCAAAACTGTCCAGCGGAAGAGGGTGGTCGATCACATAGGCGGCGGCGAGGCGCTTTTGTAACTCGCCCTGAAAAAAATCGGCCAAAAGGCGCTGAACATGGCTTGCCCCTTGATTATGTCCGACCAAAATAATGGGTCGTTCGGGCGGTGAGTTTTCAAGAAAAACTTTAAAGGCCCGTTTCACATCTTGATAGGCAAAGTCTTGGGCTTTTCGCGCATCTTCGCGCTGGGTCATAAAACTATAGAGCGATGCCTGGCGGTAATAGGGCGCAAAAAGGCGTCCCGCGCTGCCGTAAGGCGTGACATAATTCGGGCGCACAATGCGTTGTAATTTGTTTTTCCGTTTCAAATCATCAGAGCGAAGCACCCAATGTTTACCGCCGCGATAAACGCTAGGCACGACGACAAAAACATCGCCTCCCGCGCTCGGATGCACAAAAGGGTCTTGGGTTAAATCAGGTTGGGCTAACCAGGCTTCAGCCGAGCTGTAATCGGGCGCTATGGGTTTCTCATAGGTTTGAAAGGGTTGCCGCGGGAGATTTTGCTGCGGCCGCAGATAGGCTAGCATCAACCATAAGCACTGGTGCGAGGAGCACAAATGTTGACGCTG
>CAKZMU010000048.1 GCA_937129145.1 uncultured Lacinutrix sp.
TGTGGAGTTTCCTTTTCGGAAATTCAAAATGCGTTCTAGCAATTCCTCCCAAGGAACTTAAGTTTGGTTCGGAAGCTGTAAAATTTAAAACTTCCCCGTCACTATCGTAGCTAAACACTGGTAATCCTCTGTAAATCAAGAATATTAATATTCCAATAGCATAAGGCGAAGTTTTGTAAACACCACGCCAAGAGCCATCTATATTCAATATTAAAAAATCAAATAGTATGCTAAACGCGCATAAAATATAAATCAGGTTTAAAAATTTAAACCCCCTGTTCGAGTTAATCCTCATGTCCTATTTCTATTTCCACCGGGTCATCAATGTCTTTTTCAACCCTAAGATTATCAATTATGAATTCTTGTCGTTTTGGTGTGTTTTTGCCCATATAAAAGGTTAGCAACTCCTCAATGGTGGTGTCTTTACCCAACATTACGGGTTCTAATTTTATATCCTCACCAATGAAAAATCTAAATTCATCTGGCGAAATTTCTCCCAATCCTTTAAATCGAGTGATTTCTGCTTTTGCTCCTAATTTTAATAAGGCAGCTCTCTTTTCTTCCTCACTATAACAATAATTTGTTTCCTTTTTATTTCGAACTCTAAACAAAGGAGTTTGAAGAATAAATAAATGTCCTTCTCGAATAAGTTCTGGAAAAAATTGCAAGAAAAAAGTAATCAACAATAAACGAATGTGCATTCCATCTACATCGGCATCTGTGGCAATTACAACGTTGTTATAACGTAAATCTTCCAGCCCATCCTCTATATTTAAGGCAGCTTGTAAAAGATTAAATTCTTCGTTTTCGTACACTACCTTTTTGGTTAAGGAATAACAATTTAATGGTTTTCCTTTAAGGCTAAAAACCGCTTGAGTATTTACATCTCTCGATTTTGTAATGGATCCAGAAGCCGAATCTCCCTCAGTAATAAACAAGGTGGTGTCTAAATAACCGTCTTTTTTGGTATCACCAAAATGCACACGGCAATCACGCAATTTTTTATTGTGTAAACTTGCCTTTTTAGCTCTGTCTTTTGCCAATTTTCTAATACCAGATAGTTCTTTACGCTCACGTTCTGCTTGCAGAATTTTACGTTGAATTTTCTCAGCTGTATCAGGATTTTTGTGCAGATAATTATCAAATTTTGTTTTTACAAAATCATTGATGTAAGTCCTAACAGTTGGTAAATCACCTCCCATGTCTGTAGAACCCAATTTGGTTTTTGTTTGACTTTCAAAAACAGGTTCCATCACTTTTATGGACACCGCTGACACTACCGATTTCCTAACATCGGAAGCGTCATAGTTTTTACCGTAAAACTCACGTAATGTTTTTACCAGTGCTTCTCGGAAAGCCGATAAATGTGTTCCTCCTTGCGTGGTATTTTGTCCATTTACAAACGAATGGTATTCCTCACTATATTGTGTTTTACTGTGTGTAATGGCCACTTCAATATCGTCGCCTTTTAAGTGTACGATTGGATATAGTTGGTCAGATTCCTTGATGTTTTCACTTAACAAATCTTTCAATCCGTTTTCACTATAATACTTTTCGCCATTAAAAACAATGGTTAATCCAGGATTTAGATACACATAGTTTTTGAGCATCTTTGCGACATACTCATTTCTGTACTTATAGTTTTTAAAGATACCTTCATCTGGGATAAAGGATACTTTTGTTCCTTTACGTCGTGACGTGTCATCCAGTAATTCTTCATTTGTGAGGTTTCCTTGCTCGAACTCGGCTGATGCCGATTTTCCATCACGTGTCGATTCAACTCTAAAATAGGTTGAAAGCGCATTTACTGCTTTGGTACCAACACCATTAAGACCAACAGATTTTTTAAATGCTTTTGAGTCGTACTTTCCTCCAGTATTCATTTTAGACACTACGTCTACCACTTTTCCTAGCGGAATCCCACGACCATAATCACGCACGATAACTTTATTGCCTTGAATGGAAATTTCAATAGTCTTTCCAGCTCCCATGACATATTCATCAATGGAGTTATCTAACACTTCTTTTACAAGAATATAGATACCATCATCTGGCGAAGAACCGTCGCCCAATTTACCAATATACATACCAGGACGCATTCGGATGTGTTCTTTCCAATCGAGCGAGCGTATATTATCTTCAGTATACTTGGTTTCTTGAGACATAAATTTGTTGAAAATTTTGACAGGCTGCTAATATAACACAACACTGTAAAAAATGAAACAATGAAGTTACAAAGTAATTAACAAAAAATAGCCAATATTGTTGAGAAAATCTATTATAATGATTCAGCCTTTTTCTTTAGAAAAGAATTTCTGGTTTCTAAAAGATTCGTCATATACTTTTTAAGAAAAATAAAATTAATAAAACGTCCAAAAATACCAAAAGGAGATTCGAAATGAAATTTATCAATCATTAGAGTTTGATTGTTTGATTCTTGAAAAAGATGTTCATGCTTAAAGGATTTGAAAGCCCCAGAAACCATTTCATCTATAAAGTAATTTGGATTTTCAAACTCAGTGATTTTTGAAGTTAACCTCTGTGTAATACCAAAGTGTTTAGCTTCCCATGTGACCCATTCACCTAATTCTATGAGGCCCGAGGTTTTTCCAGCAATGGCTTTTTCGTTAGAATTTTGTAATGATTCTTTATGAAAATCTATATTGCGAGCTAAATCAAAACATGTTTTAATGTCTGCATTAATAAGAGTTTTGATTTCAATTAAAGGCATCTTAATTTAAATTTAACTGTCATTACGAGGACGAAGGACGTAGTAATCTTATTACTATGAAAAACTATTTATAGAGAGATTGCCACGTCGCATACTCCTCGCAATGACGCATCTTTATTCTAAGCTCTAACAGCGAAGCGGTCTAGGCTCTTTACACATTAAACAAAAAGTGCATCACATCGCCATCTTTAACAACGTATTGCTTCCCTTCTACTCGCATTTTACCAGCTTCTTTTACTTTTGTTTCACTACCATAGTGAACATAGTCATCATAACCAATAACTTCGGCTCGAATAAAACCTTTTTCAAAATCGGTATGAATCACACCAGCAGCTTGTGGAGCCGTAGCACCAATATCGATTGTCCAAGCTCTTACTTCTTTAACACCTGCTGTAAAATAGGTTTGTTGATTTAGAAGTTTGTATGCAGAGCGAATTAATTTTGAAGCTCCTGGTTCATCCAATCCAATGTCTTCGAGAAACATTTGACGCTCTTCGTAATCGTCCAATTCATTAATATCTGCTTCAGTTCCAACTGCAAGTACCAATACTTCGGCATTTTCATCTTTTACAGCCTCTTTTATTTGCTCTACATAAGCATTTCCAGATACAGCAGATCCTTCATCAACATTACACACATACATTACTGGTTTGTCTGTAATAAACTGTAAAGGTTTTACATAAGCTGTATAATCTTCATCACTAAATTCTAAAGCTCTTACTGATGTTCCTGTTTCAAGACCTTCTTTAATCTTAATAAGTACAGCCTCTTCTTTTTGCGCTTCTTTATTCCCAGTTTTTGCAGCACGTTTTACTTTGTCGTGCTTCTTTTCGGCAGTTTCTAAATCTTTTAATTGCAATTCAAAATCTATAGTTTCTTTATCTCTAATTGGATTAACGTTACCATCTACATGTACCACATTATCATTATCAAAACAACGCACGACATGCAAAATAGCATCAGTCTCACGAATATTAGCCAAAAATTGATTTCCTAAACCTTCCCCTTTACTAGCGCCTTTTACTAATCCAGCAATATCCACAATCTCTACCGTTGCAGGCAATACACGTTCAGGGTTTACCAATTCTTCTAATTTTTGAAGTCTTGTGTCTGGTACATTTACCACGCCTATATTTGGTTCAATCGTACAAAACGGAAAGTTCGCACTTTGTGCCTTTGCGTTAGACAAACAATTAAATAAGGTTGATTTTCCAACATTTGGTAATCCTACAATTCCAGCTTTCATTTATTTATTTTTGAGGTGGCAAATGTAACTATTTTAACAAGAATTTTAAATTCTAATCGTTACAAATATGTAATTTCATCGTCTAGTTTATAAAACCATCAATCATCACATGAAAACATATCTTTTAATTTTTGGATTTCTAATTACCAACTTCACATTTAGCCAAAGTTTAACTGCTAAAGTTGTAGATTTAAATGATAATCCTATTCCTTTTGCAACGGTTCAAACTGCTGAAAATTCTGGTGTTATCACCAATGAAGAAGGTTTTTTTACAATAAACTTAGAAGATGTTTCGTCAGACAGCATCACCTTTAGTTGCCTTGGGTTTGCGTCACAAACTATTTCAATAGATGATATAAAAAAGAATAATAATATTGTTATTCTAGAGGAATTTATTGATGAATTATCAAAAGTGTTTTTAAGTAATACCACACCTGATGCTGATGATATTATCCAAAAAGTAAATAACAATATTTCAAAAAATTACAAACACGATAATCAAACTGTTCAGTTTTTTCATCGTAATACAGCTTATGCCGATTTTGACCGTTTTGAAGCCAAAGTTACCAAAGCTTCTGGAATGCGAAGAAAACAACACGAAGGCGTTAATAAAAGCCTTGACTCTTTAACAAGAAATATCATCAACAATAGCACAGTATATTTTCAGGATTATTTGGGTGATTTAATGATTAAAAATAGAAAAGAGGCAAAATTAGATGTTAAGAAAGCAACAAGTCTAGTTGATAATAGCAAGAATTTCTCTTTAGATAATGTACAAACAAAAGCACAAGATTTAATTTTAAAATACTTAGACACCACTCTTACTTATAAGTTAAAAACAGGAATCATTAAAGTTGAAGACTCTCTCTCGTTAAAATCTAATAATGATGATAAGGACTTTGAGGAAATGTATGATGTAAAAAACCTTAAAGGTGAAACTCATGGTTTATTACATGATGCGCAAACTTATGACGATTCGTTTATGAAAAAAATTATCAATCCAGATTTATATAAATATGAGTTTATTGACGTAACAGGTTTTAATGGTGAGTTGGTGTACATTATTGGGTTTAAACCCAGAAGAGCAAAAGCCAAATATGCTGGTAAGCTTTACATTGCAGATGAGACTTTTGCTGTTATTAAATTAGATTACGACTTTGGTAAAGGTAAAAGAGGTGAGAAATTTAACCTTAAGCTACTCTTGGGTATCAAGTATATAGAAAACATCAATAAAGGCACGATTATCTTTCAAAAAAACATAGACAGCACTTATAGTCCAAAATATATTAAACAAGAAGAAGGACGCTATTTTTATGTAAATAGACCTATCAAGTTTATTGAAAATAGTCGTGCTAAAAATAAAGTAGGTTTTAATTTTGTAATTGAGGGTAGTGCAAAATCTAAACAGGAATTATTTATTATTAATAAATCTAGTTTAAACCAAAGCACATTTACATCGTTTACCGAACCTGAAGACATTCCTTACCAAACACTTAAGCAATACGATCCAAGTATTTGGAAAGCCTATAATGCCATAGAACCTTTAGAAGAAATGAAGCGTTTTAAGAGTAGTGAGGAGAATCAAAAATAAAATATTTTTATAGTTTCGTATAACGTATCGTGTATGATTTTTCGATGAAAACTCAAATTAATGGCACACTTTACTAACACAAGTTTTATTTCTTTTCTTCTCGCAAAATTTTTTCCATTTTACGCCCTTTTGCCAATTCATCAATTAGCTTTTCCATTTGTCTGCATTGTTTATACAACTCAAACTCATCGTCTATTTCTTCAATTCGATAACCACAAACAACTCCTTTAACCATGTATGCATTGGGATGGATTTTTGCCTTCTCAAAAAACGTTCTAAACGTTACTTTCTCTTTGATAAGTGATTGCAATTTATTTTCGTCAAAACCAGTAAACCACTCTAATACTTGGTGGAACTCTTTTTTTGTTCTACCATGTTTTTCCAATCTATTCCAATAAAGAGGATAAATAGATGCAAATGTCATATTGGCAACTTTTTCATTTTTTTCTGCTGTAACCTTCATTTTTTTGTGATTTTAAATTGGTGTTAACTTTTGATGTGTATGAATTCGCTATACGAAGTTAACCTTAAAACGTCATAAAGCCAATAAACTTATTCAATGTAAATTAAAATGTACAACCCACTCTGCTTACTTATACAATCACTATTTAGCAACTAGAAATTTAACTACTCACAATGTAGAGCAACCAAAGAGAATAAGCGTTATGTGCTCCTTGTTTTGCTAGGCATCGTTACATGCCATTAACACGACAACCAAACAAAGTAAATATTGTTTTTTCATAAAAAAAGTCTAGGAAGCTTATGTGAATTATATTCTTTATAAAAATAGGCATTTTTTGTTATTCATATTTCCAACTAAACGAAAGCAAGTTACTTGGTTCACGCTATTTCATTATACGTTAACTTATTCAGCGAATACTTCATAATGAGTAACTTTTTCAGGAAACTCGAGTAAATAGTTTTTGTCTTCAGGATAATATTTTGCTTTTTCAAAATCGTCTCCAGCGAATCCTTTAATCACATCCATATTTTTCCAAAAAGTGATTAAATCAAAATAAGCGTAATTCTTATCAGTTCGTTTTAAAAAAGTTAGTTTAATAAATCCATTTACTTGTGAATAGTCAGGAATAGCTCTTGCTTTCATAAAATCTGTATATTCTTCTAAATGTTCAATTTTTGTTTTTCCTTTCCAGATTCTTGCAATCATTTGCATTATGTTTTAAATTTTCAGCTTGCATACAACTTAAGGTGTGTATGAATTCGTTTTAATATTTCAGGAAACTCAGTAATAAACTTATCCACGATTGTTTTTTACCACAGTACTTTGTTGTGCTTTCGTTATTTTTTTATTTCAAACTCAAGGTCAGCTAAAATTTGTTCTATTTGCTCTTTTATTCCACCAAAAAGCCTTTGTCCATTAGATGCTTTAATTGTTAGATAGTAATCTAGAAGGCTGTTTTCAAATTCAATCATACTAAATAATTGCCTATTGCTAGTCGAATCAGTAATTGATTTGTGTTTAAAATTTACACCTCTATCTATAAGTACTTTTCGGATACTTCCGTTTTTACCTAATTGGTTTTTTAGTTTATCCTTCATGGAAGTAACAGAATTTAATACTAGTTTTGAAAAATCTAATTTACTTTCGAAAGAGGCAAGTTGTTGTCTTAGTTTTTTATTTTGAATTAAGTTTAGGCTCCCTGAACTAATAATGTCAGTTAATACTCCATTTGATGCATTATAGGTTGCTTCATCAGAAAAAACCGAATACATCATATTTGATATAGCTTTATCGCTAATAGTATCTCGAACATTACTATCAAATAGGGTCAGCATTTCTTCAACAGAATTTATTCTTTTATTATTTTCTAAAATACAATCGTTTATCTTTTCAAGATTTGTCTTAAATTCAGTTTGTAGAGATAATAAATACTCATTTTCTATATCTCGTTTTTGAATATTATTACTCCAATTATTAATGCTTAATGCAATTAAAATCCCAATAACCACAAGAATTATTTCTCCAATGGCATATTTAAAATACTTTCCAGTTTTTCCTTCTGAAAGTAAATTTTGTCTAATTTTTCTAAAGAATTTTATCATTGGTTAGTGGTTTCTCATGATGAAGGCTAACGTTATTGTGCTTTCGTTATTTATTCAATTTTTCAAGTTCTTCCTCAATTCCGTTAATCACATTATCTATTGAATTAATAGTTTCTGTTTCTTCATCAATTTTTCTACCTCTATTGAAGAGTGATAACTGCAAATTCTTCAAAAGGTCGTTGTCGTTTAAAAATTTATCGTAATCATTTATTCTTAATTTGTAAATAGATATAGAGTCAGAATGTTTAAACCCATACTTTGTTGGTTGACTATAATCTGCAATCAAATATTTGAATAGAAAAGGTTGAATAAGCTTTGTCATATTAAATTCAGCTTGTTTCATTCCAAGTTCATCATCTAATCGTTTTAGTTTTAATTGAAATAAATTGGTTATGGTAATGCGCAGACTGTCATTAGATAAGGTGTTTAATCCAATGTTTTTTAAATTTTCAAAAGCACTTGTTTTAGGAATAATTTGAAAGTCAGCACTGGAATTTGTAAAAGACTCATAAATTGTTTGAGAATTTGATTTCTTATTATAAATATCAGTTATAAGTTGTTGACTTGATTTGAATATATTTTTATGTTTAGAAATCGTTTTTTTTATTTCATTTCTAGTTTGCAGTAAATCACTTTTTAGTTCTGTGTAAATTTGTGCTTCTAGTTTTTGTACTTTTCGATGTTCATTCCAATTATTAATTTGAAGTGCAATTAAAATTCCAATTACAACAAGTACAATTTCACCAATAGCATATTTTAAATACTTTCCAGTTTTATTTTTCTCCATAAGTTCAAATCGTATTTTTCGAAAGAATTTTATCATTGGTTGGATGGCTTATGGCTAAAGATATAATAATACTTGAATATGTTGACTTCAATAAACAAAAAATCCCGAGCAAACGCTCAGGATTTTAATTATTCTTTATCCATTTTTAATTTACCCATCAGGATGCATAAATTTTTGCTTTCCTAGAAGTACTTCTTCGGTCTCCACGTTATCTTCATCAGGGACACAACAGTCCACAGGACAAACCGCAGCACACTGAGGTTCTTCATGAAATCCTTTACATTCTGTACATTTATCTGGTACTATATAATAAATTTCATCACTAACGGGTTCTTGCGCTTCGTCTGCATCAACAGCTTTTCCATTTGGTAGCACAACACTACCTTCTAGGCTCGTTCCATCATTATACCTCCAATCATCAGCACCTTCGTAAATAGCAGTATTTGGGCATTCAGGTTCGCAAGCTCCACAGTTTATACATTCATCCGTAATTATGATAGCCATAACAATTTTTCTTTTTAGTTTGCTTACTTTTGCGACTGCAAAAATAAAGCCAAAACAATTCATAACCAAACGTTATAATGAATTTACAACAACGTATAAATGCCTTTGCTGAACTTGGTAAATTTCTAGGTCAATTCACTATAGAAAAAATTGAAAAACAAGACCACGTAAAACATAACGACCTGTTTTTTGATGGCTTTAAGCACCAAATAAAATTGGCTCAAGAACATAATGGTTGGTTTACTAAAAAAAATATTTTATTTGCAATTGAAGGGTGGTCTAAATCATTAACTAACAGTAATATTAACAAATGGTTAGAAAAGTATAACTTTAATGCTATAAATTCACAAAAAGTTGCCATTATTATGGCAGGAAATATTCCGTTGGTTGGGTTTCACGATTTTATTTCGGTCTTAATATCTGGTCACGAGGTGTTAGTGAAACAATCATCCAACGACAAGCATTTACTACCTTTTTTGGCTAAATATTTAGAACATGTAGAGCCTGGTTTTAAGAAAAAAATAACATTTACTGAAGATAAACTAGAAGGCTTCGACGCAGTCATTGCTACAGGAAGCGATAACACAGCGCGTTATTTTGAATATTATTTTAAAGATAAGCCATCAATTATAAGAAAAAACAGGAACTCGGTTGCAGTATTAACAGGTAATGAAACCAAAGAGCAACTTGAAGCATTATCAGATGATATTTTTAGATACTACGGTTTGGGTTGCCGCAACGTATCAAAGCTTTTTGTACCAAAAAACTATGATTTTAAAGATTTTTTTGAAGCGATTTACAAATGGCATCCAATAATCAATCAAGCTAAATATGCCAATAATTACGATTATAACAAAGCGGTTTATTTAATGAGCGAGTTTGAAATGCTTGAAAACGGCTTCCTAATGATAAAAGAAGATGCAAGCTACACCTCGCCTATTGCTACTGTGTTTTACGAGCATTATGAGTCTGTTGCGCAACTGAAAGAAAAGCTAGAAAATGACAAAAACAACATACAATGTATTGTAGCATCAGGTTTTACGGATTCTGAAATTGCATTTGGTAATACACAGCGACCAGAATTATGGGACTATGCCGATAATGTTGACACCATAGCGTTTTTGTTAAAAATTTGATGACAAAATTATGATAATATTAATGCTTAATCGGCAATAAATTCAGACATTTGCCATGCAAAAAAAATAAATAGATGAAACGACATAATTTTAGCGCAGGACCTTGTGTTCTCCCTCAAGAAGTACTTTTAAAAGCCTCGGAAGCTGTCATGGACTTAAATGGCAGCGGATTATCACTTATCGAGATTTCACACAGAAGCAAGGACTTTGTCGATATTATGGAGAAAGCAAGAGCTTTAGCTTTAGAATTGCTAGGATTGGAAGGAAAAGGTTATAAAGCCCTGTTTCTTCAAGGAGGAGCAAGCATGCAGTTTTTAATGGTTGCTTTAAATTTATTGGAAAAAAGAGCTGGTTACTTAAATACTGGAACTTGGAGTGATAAAGCCATTAAAGAGGCTGAAATTTATGATGATATTTATGAAGTAGCATCGTCAAAAAATGCTAACTACAACTACATTCCTAAAGGGTACGATATCCCAGCTGATTACGATTATTTCCACTGTACATCAAACAATACCATTTTTGGAACACAAATAAAACAGTTTCCAGATTGCCCAATTCCATTGGTATGTGATATGAGTAGCGATATTTTTTCTCGTCAAATGGATTATTCAAAATTTGACTTGATTTACGCAGGAGCTCAAAAAAACATGGGACCAGCAGGAACGACCTTAGTAGTGGTGAAAGAAGATATTCTTGGTAAAGTGTCGAGAAAAATACCTTCAATGATGGATTACAAAGTGCACATTGGTAAAAGTAGTATGTTTAATACACCTCCAGTATTTGCAGTATATACATCGATGCTAAATTTAGAATGGCTTAAAAACTTAGGCGGAATTGCTGCTATTGAAGAGGAAAATGAAAAGAAAGCACGTTTAATGTATTCTGAAATTGATTTAAACCCTCTTTTTAAAGGTTATGCAACTAAAGAAGACCGTTCTATAATGAATGCTACTTTCACTTTAGTTAACGAAGATTTAAAAGAAACGTTTGATACTATGTGTGAAGAAGCTGGTATTAATGGCATTAATGGTCATAGAAGTGTTGGTGGCTACAGAGCCTCAATGTATAATGCATTGCCGCTAAAAAGCGTACAAGTGTTAGTAGAAGTAATGAGTGAATTAGAAAGTAAAGCATAATAAATGAAAGTATTAGCAAACGACGGAATATCACAAAGTGGAATAGATGCACTACAAGCAGCTGGTTTTGAAGTAAACACAACTACCGTAGCACAAGAGCAGTTAGTCAATTATATTAATGAACACCAAATTAATGTATTACTTGTAAGGAGCGCTACCAAGGTTAGAAAAGATATTATTGATGGCTGCTCATCATTAAAAATTATAGGTCGTGGTGGTGTTGGTATGGATAATATTGATGTAGAATATGCCAAAGAAAAAGGCATTAATGTCATCAATACACCTGCAGCATCGTCACACTCAGTTGCCGAATTGGTTTTTGCTCATTTATATGGTCTAGCTCGTTATTTGCATAATGCTAACAGGGATATGCCTCTTGAAGGAGACTCAAGATTTAAAGACCTTAAAAAGGCCTATGCAAAAGGTACTGAACTTAAAGGCAAAACTATTGGTATTTTAGGATTTGGTCGTATTGGTCAAGCTACCGCTAAAGTAGCAATAGGTTCTGGTATGAATGTGATTGTTTATGACCCTTTTATTGAAGAAGCCAATTTAGAACTAGACTTTTTTGATGGACAAAAACTAAATTTCAACATAAAAACCATTAGTAAAGATTCTGTTTTAAAACAATCTGATTTTATAACCCTTCACGTTCCTGCACAAAAAGACTATGTAATTGGTGCTAATGAGTTTGCTATGATGAAAGAAGGTGTTATTCTTGTCAATGCAGCTCGTGGTGGCGTAATAGACGAAGTAGCTCTTGTAAACTCTATTGAAAATGGTAAAGTAGCCAGGGCAGCATTGGATGTTTTTGAAAAAGAACCACAACCAGAAGTACAACTATTAATGAATCCAGCACTATCATTAACACCTCATACAGGAGCAGCTACAAACGAGGCTCAAGACAGAATTGGTACGGAGTTAGCTTCGCAAATAATAGATATTCTAAAATAGAGTTTAAGTTTAAATCATAAATAATAAACCCTCAAATTAATACTTTGAGGGTTTATTATTTAATGTGACCAATTACACATTAAAGGGTCTAACTAATAGATGTTTAGACTTTTTTTGTACATTGAACATCTATTTTTATAAACCATTAGACCATTTATTCATATTTGGTGTTAAATTAAAACAACAGTATTACATGTCAGGAATTTTAGACTTATTAAACAGTGACTTAGGAAGAACCATCGTTAGTGGTGTTTCAAACCAAACAGGTCAAGACCAAAACAAAACAGGCGACGTATTAACCATGGCATTGCCAGTATTAATGCAAGCTATGAAGCGTAACGCAGCAACCCCTGAAGGCGCACAAGGACTTTTAGGAGCTTTGGAAAACAAACACGACGGAAGCATTTTAGACAACTTAGGAGGCCTTTTTGGAGGAGGAGTTTCTAATGATGTCATGAATGATGGTGGCAAAATTTTAGGTCATGTTTTAGGAAATAAACAACGCAATGTAGAAAATGCTTTAAGTAAAAAATCTGGTCTAGACGCTGGTTCTGTTGCTCAAATTTTAAAAGTAGCTGCACCTATTTTAATGGGGGTCTTAGGAAAACAAAAAAGACAACAACAAGTTCAAAGCCCAAGTGGTCTTGAAGGTTTGTTAGGAGGGTTATTAAAAGGAAATTCTCCACAACAAGAACAAAGTTTTTTGGAGTCTATTTTAGATGCCGATGGTGATGGTAGCGTTATTGATGATGTAGCTGGAATGGTATTAGGTGGTGGAAATAAAAAGAAAGGCGGACTTGGAGGACTACTAGGTGGTCTTTTTGGAAGGAAATAATAACCAATCTATATTTTGATTAAAGCTAAGTATCTATTTGATATTTAGCTTTTTTTGTGTTAAAAATTAAAAATTTCGGAACGATTTTTGTAACTTATAAAGCAAAAACAAAGAAAATGAAAAATATAGTTTTAATCTTATTGATTTCCTTTGGTATAGTGAGTTGTAAAACTCCTGAAAAAGCAAAAGCAAATAATGAAATTACAGTAACAGAGCAAGATACTGTTAGAATCGCTAATGACGAACTAGAGTACGAAATAACTATTATAGACCCTGGTTTTTATTCATGGTTACAAGGTACTGCAAGACCTGAAGGGTATTATTCACAAGAGTTTATGGAAACAAGAAACAAAGTACTTGTAATGGAATGGAACAATAGAGTAATTCAACCTCAAAGATATAATCCAGACTTATATGAAATGAGAATTGATTACGACCCTAAAATTGACTATGGCTATGAAGTAAACTATAAACTTTACAACTACTTTATATATTTTCAATTACAACATAAACAACAATTAACAAGTTTTACTCCTAGAATTTAGCAGAAGAGATTATATTTGCAGCACATTTTAATATGTGCTATGAAAAAATTTAAAGAGCGCTGGGAAATTCAACATAATTGGCAATTAATATTCCCTTTTATTGGTGTTTTACTACTCGCTTATAGTTCGTATAAATTATCAGGTATTTTTTTTGATAGACATGAAGCAACTAATATTCCTTACTTAGTCATACTATCTGTAGTATTTTATTTTATTTTATTAAAGTTTTTTCTTTTCTGTTTCAAAAGATTAGAAAACAAATGGATTGTTGACCATAAATGGGAAATGATTCGCATTTTTACTGTATTCGCAATTACTGGAACATCATCTGTTTTTGTTGGTAAACCCATTATGAAAATCATTGGAATTACTAAAGAAAACCTAAATGATTTTGTCTATTGGATACTTTATATTATTATTGGTCTAATATTTTACCAAATAATTCTTATTACTATTGCTTGGGTTTTTGGTCAGTACGCTTTTTTTAGAGATTTTTTAAAAAGATTAGCAAAGCGAATTGGATTAGGAATATTAATTAAAGATGAATGAGTAACTACAAAGAAAGTACAGTTTTTAAGAGCTTAATTATCACTTTGGTGATAACGCTTTTAGTGCCTTCTTTTGTAAAATTAGCTCATGCATTTGAAAACCATAAACATGAAATTTGTACCACACCACAAAGCACACATTTTCATGAGTACAATTTAGATTGTGAATTCTACAAGTTTAAAACAAACCCGCAAATTGCTGTTGTTTTTGATTACCCAAAAGACTTACTTATAAAAAAAATAAGTATCCCTATTATATCGCAGTATCAATTTATAAGCGATTACCAACGATTATCCTTTAGTTTAAGAGGCCCTCCAACTGTTTAGTGTTAGTACCAACTTTTTTTATAAACACTAAACAAATTTAAAATGAAATCATATATATTTTGGCTGCTAGCAATAGTGGCTTATTTACCTATACAGTCCCAAAACGCACTAAAAGGAACAGTTACTAACATAGATACACATGAAGTACTGCCCTTTGCCAACATCTATTTTCCAAACCTAGAAAAAGGTGGCATAACAAATGAAAATGGTGAGTTTACTATTTACGATTTACCAAATGGTAGTCATAAAATGATAGTTTCTATCATTGGTTACGAAACTTATGATGCGTCTATTACCTTACCAGTAAAAGACAATTTAAAAATTGCTCTATTTCCTTCGGCAATAGAAATGGAAGAAGTTATCCTTTCTACCCCTTTTCATAAATTACAACGAGATAATGTAATGAAAGTGGAGCAAAAAAACATAAGTGATTTAAAATCCACAGGTGCCGTAACACTTTCTCAAGGTATTAATACTATTTCGGGTGTAGAAACAATATCTACAGGTGTTGGTATTGGCAAACCCGTTATTAGAGGTTTAAGTAGTAATCGAGTACTTGTATATGCACAAGGTGTACGATTGGAAAACCAGCAATATGGTGACGAACATGGATTGGGCTTAAGTGATGCAGGTGTAGAAAGTATTGAAGTAATAAAAGGACCAGCTTCCCTACTCTATGGTAGTGACGCACTTGGAGGTGTCTTATATATAAATCCAGAGAAGTTTGCACCATCGAACTCTAAAAGTGGTGATATTAACTTTAATTATTTTACAAATACACAAGGTTATAACACCAACGCTGGCTACAAAAGTTCTTTTAATAATATCAAACTTATTTTTAGAGGAAGCATTACCGAACATGCAGACTATAAAACCAAAGACTATCGTGTAACCAATTCTAGATTTAAAGAACAAGATTTCAAAGTTGCTATGGGTTACCAAGAAACTAATTTCAATACCGAATTTAGATATAACTTAAACACCTCTCAATTAGGGATTCCTGAAGAAGTTGGTGTACAAAACACAAGCACTGATCCGTTGTTACCAAATCAAAATATTCAAAATCACATATTTAGTTCAAAGTCAAAACTATTCTTGGAAGATTCAAGTTTCGAGCTCAATTTAGGGTATATCTATAACAACCGTAAAGAGTTTGAAGAGCATCACCACCACGATGATGAGGATGACCACGATGACGAAGACGATCATGATGATGAGGATGACCACGATGACCATGAGGATGAGGAAGAGTTGGAAGCTGCATTACAAATGAAGCTAAAAACTTTCAATTACGACCTTAAATACAAGTTGCCAAAACATGGTCGATTTGAAACCATAGTTGGTGTACAAGGAATGACGCAAACAAACACAAACTATGGCGAAGAAGTTTTAATTCCTAACGCAACTACCAATGATGTTGGATTACTAGCTACCTCACATATTCATTTTGAGACAATGGACTTACAACTTGGTGCGCGTTATGACAATAGAATAATTGATGTTGAAAACGGTATCAATAGAAATTTTAGTAGTTTTAATGGTGCATTTGGTATTAAAAAAGACTTTAGTGATGAAGTAACTACTAGAGTAAATCTTGCTACAGGCTTTAGAGCACCAAATTTAGCGGAATTAACTTCTGATGGAAGTCACGAAGGTACCAATCGCTACGAAATTGGTAATAGCAACTTAAACAACGAGCAGAATTTTCAAGTAGATGTTGCCATAGAATATAATGCACCTCACATGGAACTGTTTGTAAACGGGTTTTATAATAAGGTAAACGACTATATATTCTTATCACCAAAGGGTGATATTATAGATGACGACCCAGTATTCGTCTATTTACAAAATGATGCTAAGTTATTTGGTGGAGAAGTAGGTTTACATTTTCATCCGCATCCATTAGATTGGTTACATATTGAAAATACTTTTGAAACAGTAACAGGAAAGCTACAAGACGATAGCTATTTACCACTTATACCAGCAAATAAATTAACCAATACTATTCGCGTAGACCTTAAAGACAATTGGCTTAAAAAAGGTTACGCTTTTCTTAAACTACACACCTATTTTGAGCAAGGTAATGTTAGTGATTTTGAAACAACCACACCTAGTTATTCACTATTTAGTGCTGGAATTGGTGGTGAATTTAAAGTATTTAATAATATTATGTCTTTAAGTGTTTCTGGCAATAACTTAACCAACCGAACCTATGTTAATCATTTATCACGCCTAAAACCAGATGGTATTTATAATATGGGTAGAAACGTGAGTTTTGCGTTGAGTTATAAATTATAAACAAAAGTTAACATAATTTATATACGTTTTTAAATGACAAAAAATCGAAGAGTAAAAATTTTTAAACGTGCAACTATTATTATTATAATTCTAGGGATGATAACTATTCACTTTTTCATCCCTAGACTTATTTCAGAGATTAGAAACCCTGTTGTTGGCTTAATCAAACGAAACCAAAACGTAAGCCACAAACTAATCCAAAATAACAATCCTAATGTAAACAGAAAGGCTATAACTATGGAGTCTCTTTTGACGGTTACAAAATGTCTGCCATTTTAACTTATTCGTGTTTAGACTCTACCAAAGGAACTATTATTCTATTACATGGAATTAGGTCAAACAAAAGTCATTTTAACGATTTAAGCAATTACTTATCTACTAATGGATTTAATTCTGTTGCCTTAGATTTAAGAGCTCATGGAGAAAGTGAGGGTAAATTCTGTTCTTTTGGAGTAAACGAAAAAAGAGATGTCAAAAAATTAATCGACTATTTAGTTGAAAATGAAAAATTAGAAAACATAGGTGTTTGGGGACAATCTTTGGGTGGCGCTGTCGGTTTACAAGCGATGGGGTTTGATGAAAGAATTAAATTTGGAGTTATTGAAAGTACTTTCTCAGATTTTAAAACTATTGTTAATGATTATTTCGACTACCACTTAGGCTTCAGTTTTACTCCATTTTCAAACTATCTAGTTAATAGAACTGGTAGTATAGCTGAGTTTGACCCAAACGACGCTAAACCCAGTAAATATTGCAAAAACATTGAGCAACCTATTTTAGTTGTACATGGAAACAATGATAGGCGAATTAATATAAAATACGCCAAGGAGAATTTTTCAAATATAAAGAGTGTAGACAAGCAGTTTTTAGAAATAGATTCAGCCAACCATTCAAATGTTTGGAAAATAGGTGGAGATAAATACTTTGATAAAGTCTTATTATTTCTAAACAATCAAACTCAACCTCACTAATTATAATCAAACCCTATTAAATCAATATAATATAGAGTATATTAGTTTTTTAAATCAAATGTCTCATGAAAAAGCTACTATTACTTCTATTAATTATTACGCTAACATCATTTAACTCTAACAACCAAACAACAGATTTTGTTGGTAAATGGCTTGGAGATGAAAATGGAGAAATAGGATATATTATTTTCGATAAAGAAGGTTATGCATCGTTTGAAATTGAAGGACAAGTTCTCGGCGGAAAAGAGTTTGAAATGAATGGCGAAAAAGGCAAAATGACTTATAAAGTCAATAATAACACAGACCCAATTGAAGTAGATTTCACTCTCACCAAACTAGAAACAGGAGAACAAAAACAATTATTCTGCATCGCAAAGTTTATTGATGCAGACAGTATGATGTTTGCAATGTCGTTTGACGAAGCGAGACCTTCAAATTTTGATGGAGATACAACAATTATTCTAAAACGTGTCGAATAAAAGCCCATGGATTCTATTGAAATTATACTGCTAAATTTTTCAGAAATTAGAAGAAGAAGTATCAAACTATGGACAGGAATTCCAGATGAACACTTACATTGGAAGCCAGATGATAATGCCTTTACAATCATTGAAATGATTAGACATGTATTGGAAGGCGAGCATCTTTTCCATAAAATAATCGAGAATAGAGGAAACTTAGGACAATATAAATCGCCTTGGGAAGAGTTAGAATATTCAGGCTTAAAAAAGGAATTAGAGTTTGCTGAAACGTATCGAACCCATTTTTTAAATATGATTAAGAGCCTTAATCAATCTGATTTAGAAACTATTAAAATTGAAAGAAAAGAGGTTGGGCAAAGTAAAACTCTTGGTGATTATTTAATCCGAATAGCCTATCATGAATCTGTACATACTGGACAAATGCTAAGCTATTTAAGAACTATTGGTATAGATAGACCACAAATTTGGGATTAAACCTCAATAACTGTCTCTTCGGTTTTAAAAACATAGCTATACAACCACATTAAAGTAAACGTTGGTACGATATCCAGAAAAGGCATAGCCTCTTCAATAAACACAATAGCACCAGCAATTTTTCCAGTTCTACCCTTGTAAAGTTTTGTCATTAAATAACCTGCCAATGGTGCCCAAACTATATCAAACGGCGGGAACACAAACGATACATACCCTAAGGCATCACACACCAAGCTTATAGCAAGTTTTTTATACTTATTCATAGTGAAAATTTAATTTAAAATTCATTAATTCTATAACAATAAACATACCAAGTTTTGTGTGATAACTAAAATTAAATCCTCCAGCATAATTTCTATTTACTAGAAAATCATATAAAAAGTATTAACACTATAATTTTCTTTTTAACGTTTACTTATGAAAAAGCAACAAATACTATTCTAATTTTATAAAAATTGTAACATCCAAGATTTTAAATAGTCTTTGTAGAGTACATTCATCTAATCAATCAAAAAATGAAAAACATCCTTTATGTGTTAATTGCATTTTTGTGCATCACAACCATCTATTCCCAAGAAAAAAAATCAGTAAACATTAAAAGAGCTAAAATAGCACCAAAAATTGATGGTGTTCTTGATGACCAAGCTTGGCAAGAAGCTGAAGAAGCAAAAGATTTCATCCAATTTAGACCAGATGTTGGAGTTAAAGAAACAGCAGACGAAAGAACCATTGTAAAAGTTACTTACGACGATAATGCTGTATATTTTGCAGCCTTTATGCAAGACGACCCATCTAAAATCATGAAACAATTTACTACACGTGATAATTTTGGGCAAGCCGATTTCTTTTTAATTTCTGTAAACCCAAATAACGATGGTCAAAACGATACAGAGTTTTTAGTGTTTACCACAGGAACACAAGCTGATGCCATCGTTACTTCTGATGGAAATGAAGATTGGGGCTGGAATGCTGTTTGGGACAGTGCTGTAAAAATAGTTGACAATGGTTGGATAGCCGAAATTAAAATCCCGTATTCCGCTTTACGTTTTTCCAATAAAGGTGTTCAAACCTGGGGAATAAACTATCATAGACGGTATATGAGAGATAATCGCCAATACACATGGAATCCAATAGACTTAGCTTCTGGAAAAAAAATTGGATTAATGCATGGCGAAGTTCGTGGTATAGAAAATATTAACCCTCCTACTAGGTTAAGTTTTTACCCATTTACTTCAGCAATAACAAGAAGTTTTGATGGTGAAAATAATAGCGATTTTAACTTCGGAATGGATTTAAAATACGGTATCACAGAAAATTTCACCCTCGATGCTACATTAGTACCAGATTTTAGTCAAGCAGGGTTTGATGATGTACAATTAAATCTTGGTCCTTTTGAGCAAGAATTCTCTGAACAACGACAGTTTTTTACCGAAGGGGTTGACCTCTTTAGTAAAGGTGATTTATTTTATTCTAGAAGAATTGGTAATCGACCAAGCTCATACCCTACGGTTGGAGTTGACGAAGACGTCACAAAATATCCAAATAATGTAAAAGTAATAAATGCCTTAAAACTTTCTGGGAGAACAAAAGATGGTTTAGGAGTTGCCTTTTTCAATGCTGTTACCGAGAAAACCGAAGCAACTATTAAAGATAATACAACTCAAAATACCAGAAAAGAAGTAGTAGAACCGCTTGCAAACTATAACATATTGGTGGTTGATAAGCAGTTTAATGGTAATTCATCAGTTAGTTTAGTAAACACCAACGTAATGCGTAATGGTGGTTTTAGAGATGCCAATGTAACTGCTGGATTATTCGACATAAACAATAAGAAAAATACTTTTAACTACGAAGGTGCTTTAAAAGTTAGTAATGTAAATTACAAAGGTTTAGATAAAACAACAACTGGTTTTAGCGGTGGTTTAGGTTTTAATAAAATAAGCGGAAATTATAGATTTGGAGTAGAATATGAAATGGCCGATAAAAAATTCGACATTAATGATATGGGAATACAATTTAGAAATAACTTTAGCAACTTCTCTGCTGACGCTTCCTACCAAACATTTAAGCCTACCGAAAAGCTAAATAACTTTAGAATAAACATGTGGTTTAATTACGAACGTTTATTTAGACCAAGTACCTACACAAGCAAAAACATAGGTGTCAACTTTAATGCACAAACAAAAAAACTCTTCAATTTTGGTGGAAACATAAACTGGGAAATTGGAAAACAGTTTGATTATTGGGAACCAAGAACTGACGGACGTTACTTTACATTTAACAATGGTTTCAATATGAACGCTTGGATTGGCACCAATAGAGCAAAAAAATTCTCGTTCATGACACGTCAAGGGTTTGCTACATTATTTGATAAAAATCGTGATGTGTTTGTGCATTTTTGGGCTGTGGACCCTACAATAAGACTTTCAGATAAGTTTAGTTTGTCATACTCATACCAATACAATAGAGCTAATGGTAGTCGTGGTTATGTAACGAGAATTAGTGATGACATTATTTTTGGAGAGCGTTTACAAAAAACAATTGTTAATAGTATTTCTGGAACTTATAATTTTAATTCGTTTCATGGACTATCATTAACATTTAGGAATTATTGGTCAACCGTTGATTACGATTACGACTTATACACCTTACAAAACAATGGAAGTACTATAAACACTACTGGTTATAACATCGAAAACATTGGTTTTAATCCAAATGTAAATTTCAACACATGGAATTTAGATTTTAGATACTCATGGCAATTTGCTCCTGGAAGCCAATTAACTGCCCTTTATAGAAATTCGTTATTTAATTCTAATGGTATGTCTAAAGAAAACTTTTTTGATAGCATAAATACGCTTTTCGACCAACCAATAGAACATATTTTCTCATTACGAATGGTGTATTACATAGACTATAACAATATTAAAAGCATGCTTAAAAAGAAAAATAGCTAGTAAAAGAAAAATTATTTCGGCATAAAGACCTGTTGTTTTAATACAATAGGTCTTTTTTTTAACATTTACTTAGGACAATACTTACGATACTAAGTGTAGTTTTGAAAATATTTTGCAATTTTTTTAAGAATTGTAGTTTGAAAAAAAGACTAAACTATACAAATCATCACTAACCAATGAAAAGAGCGCTCTTCTTTTTATCCCTATTTTGTTGGGCTACACTAGCAACAGCACAACAAAAAAAATCGCTAAACATTACAAAAACCACCAAAGCCCCAAAAATTGATGGTGTCTTAGACGATCCTATTTGGAGTACCGTTAAAGTGGCTACCGATTTTGTGCAATACGACCCAGAAATGGGAGTAAAAGCTCCAGACAATAAAAAAACAGAAGTTAGAATAACGTATAACGATCAAGCCATTTTCATTTCTGCATACTTACATGACAATCCTGAAGACATCTTAAAAGTATTTTCACCAAGAGACGATTTTGGTCAAGCCGATTATTTTGGGGTCACATTTAACCCTAATAACGATGCTCAAAATGATATAAAATTCTATGTCATGAGTTCAGGTACTCAAGCAGATATTGTTGGAGGATCTAGCGGAAGACGAGGTGGTGGCCCAGGCCCAAGAGGTGATAGAGGTTGGAATGCTGTTTGGGATAGCGCAGTAAAACACGTAGATGATGGTTGGATTGTTGAGATGAAAATTCCTTATGCAGCGCTTCGCTTTGCAAATCAAGAAGATCCTATTTGGGGAATTCAGTTTTATAGAAAATATAGAAAAGATGGGCTGGATTATAGCTGGAGTCCCATAGATAGAACAGTTGGGCAACAAGGTATTTATGATGGTGAGTTACATGGTTTAAAAAATATAACACCGCCTACGCGATTAAGTTTCTATCCATTTGCATCATATACAGCTGTTAGTCAGAGCGGCGAAACAGTGAGCAATACTGGTTTTGGTATGGATGTAAAATATGGTATTACCGAAAGTTTTACATTAGATGTGACACTAATTCCAGACTTTAGTCAGGCAGCATTCGATAAGGTCGAGTTAAACTTAGGGCCTTTTGAGCAACGTTTTGACGAACAACGTCAGTTTTTTAAGGAGGGTATTAACCTATTCAGTAAAGGAGATTTATTTTACTCTCGACGTATTGGAAACGCTCCAGTAGGTCGCTACGACGTTTATGGTGACTTGGTTAATGAAGATGATAAAGTTGAGGAAATCGTAGACAACCCAAGAAGTGTAAAAATGTTAAACGCCATTAAAGTATCTGGTAGAAACAAAAACGGTTTGGGTATTGGTGTATTCAATGCCATTACAGAAAAAACCAGCGCAAGGATAAAAAATACAAAATATGACCTTGATATCAATGATGAAAAAATTGATTCTACCATAACCTATCGAGAACAAACTACCGAGCCTTTTACAAATTATAATATCATTGTTTTAGACCAACGGTTTAATCAAAATTCCTCAGTGAGTTTTGTTAATACTAATGTAACAAGAACTGGGGATTTTAGAGATGCAAATGCATCGGCTTTACTTTTAAGTTTAACAGACAAAACAAATACATATAGAGTTAGTGGACAAGGAAAAATGAGTAGAATTAGTGATGTTGAAGATAATTTTACTGGGTTTGATGCTGGATTTGAAGTAGGAAAAGTAAGTGGCACTTACCAATATGGACTCGAGGGTAAGATAAGAGATGATAAGTACGATGTTAACGATTTAGGTTTTGGTGTTAGAAATAATTTTAAAAGCTTAGAAGGAAAATTCAGTTACCAAATATTCGAACCATTTGGTGTTTTTAATAGTTTCTCTATAAGAACAGGGACTGAGTTTAATTGGAGGCATAGTAATAATGATTTTACAGGAAACAGAACCAGTATCAACGTCAATACCAGAACCAAAAACCTTATGTGGATGGGTGGAAACATTACCATGATGTTTGGAGAACAACGCGATTACTTTGAGCCACGAGATCAAGAAAACGACCGCTTTTTCTCATTTAAAAATTGGGTACAAGGGAGAACTTATTTATATACAAACAGTAATAAACCATTGTCAACAAGTGCAAATTTTAGCTATGGTAAATTGTTTCAAAAAGGATTGGATATACGTGAATACGGATTTAGAGTTGGACCAGAATTTCGCTTTAGTGACAAATTAACCATAGAGTATAATTTTGAATACGAAAGAAAAATCAATGATAGAGGTTATGTTAGCAACATTAATGATGGCGAAATAATATTTGGGCAAAGAGATGTGAAAACTGTAGAAAACTCAATTTCTGGGGCTTTAAACTTTAACTCGTTAAATTCATTAAGACTGTCCTTTAGAAACTATTGGTCAACCGCTACTTACGACGAAAACCTATATACTTTATTAGAAGATGGCGACCTTACAACCAGTACAGGACACACCATGACAAACTTAGACCTCGACCCAAACAGAAACTTTAATATTTGGAATTTGGACCTTAGCTACGAATGGCAATTTGCTCCTGGAAGTCAATTAGTTGCTTTATATAGAAATCAATTATTCAACTCATCGTCAGCATCTAGGGATTCCTTTAACGATAGCCTAAAAGATTTATTCGACCAAGATATTCAACACACATTTTCTATAAAAATGGTGTACTTTTTAGATTATAATTCTATAAAAGGTGTTTTCAAGAAAAAAGACGATACAGCTAGCACGCCTTAAACAAAAAGTGATATTCTTCAAAAATTATAAAAAGGTTACATTTCAATTCTGTATTTTTACTTCATTAGATAAAGTATGATTACAGTTAAAAATATTCATAAGTATTACGATGATTTGCAAGTATTAAAAGGCGTGGATTTAAACATCGCACAAGGAGAAATTGTATCTATTGTTGGTGCGTCAGGCGCAGGAAAAACCACCTTATTACAAATATTGGGTACCTTAGACGAAGCCTCCAAAAAAGAAGCTCACGAACTAATTATAGATAATACATCCATTACCAACCTCAAAGAAAAAGACTTGGCGAAATTTAGAAATGAACATTTAGGGTTTATTTTTCAATTTCATCAATTATTACCTGAATTTACTGCTCTGGAGAATGTGTGCATTCCAGCATTTATTAAAGGAACATCCAAAAACAAAGCAGAAAATAAAGCCAAAGAACTTTTAGAGTTTTTAGGTTTGTCACATAGAATACAACACAAACCAAGTGAATTATCGGGCGGTGAACAGCAACGTGTCGCTGTGGCACGCTCCCTAATAAACGATCCGAAAATTATTTTTGCCGATGAACCTTCTGGTAATCTAGATAGTGAATCTGCCGAAACACTTCATAACTTATTTTTCAAACTTCGTGATGAATTTGGACAAACTTTCGTTATTGTAACACATAACCAAGAATTGGCAGATATGGCGGATAGAAAACTGGTAATGGTCGATGGTAAAATTACAAACAACAACTAAGACACAATGAAACTTAAAAAAATAGCATTGCATTGGAAAATTTTACTAGGAATGCTATTAGGAGTCATTATTGGTCTAGTAGCCATTCAATTTTCTGGAGGGCAAACATTTGTAACCAATTGGATTAAACCTCTCGGACAAATATTCATCAGCTTACTTAAACTTATAGCTGTTCCATTGGTTATTGTCTCACTTTCTAAGGGTATTACTGATTTTAAAGATTTATCCGATTTGTCAAAAATTGGAGGAAGAACCATAGGATTTTACTTGTTCACCACAGTATTAGCAGTTGTTTTAGGGTTGTTTTTAGTCAATACCTTTTCACCAGGTTCCAACGTAAATCCAGAAGCTTTAATCAACCTTTCCGAAGGTTTTACAGCAAGTATGAGTGATAAAATAGCAGCGGCAGATGTTGGTACAAAAGGCCCTTTAAGCTTCTTCGTAGAACTCGTACCTCAAAACATGTTCAACGCATTTACAAACAATGCAAGCATGTTGCAAGTTATTTTTGTGACCATATTTTTTAGTGTTTGTATGCTACTCATACCAAGCAAGCAAACCAAACCTGTAAAAAAGTTTGTAGATGCCGTAAATAGCATCATGCTTAAAATGGTTGATGTTATTATGCTTACAGCACCTTACGCAGTCGCTGCATTAATCGCAACACTTATTGCCGAAACCACCAATGCCGAATTATTTATTGCATTATTAAAATACGCAACCCTACTCCTATTTGGAATGCTGCTATTAATTGGTGTATATGTGCTATTAATTATGCTGTACGCAAAAAAATCACCTAAATATTTTTTAAAAGGCATATTACCAGCACAACTCACAGCGTTGACCACAAGTTCCAGTATGGCAACATTGCCTGTAACCATGAAATGTGTTGAAGAAAATCTAGGCGTTGAACAAGAAATTAGCAGTTTTGTGTGTCCTGTTGGGGCTACCATTAATATGGATGCAACTAGTTTAATGCAAGCCATTGCAGCCGTGTTTGTATGTCAAGTTTTGGGTCATGATTTAACATTGACCGACCAACTTACCATTGTGCTTACGGCAACGTTAGCGTCTATTGGAGCAGCAGCAACACCAAGTGCAGGTATAATTATGTTGGTGATTGTTTTGGAGTCTGTTGGATTTCCTTCCGATAAATTGGCAATAGCCTTGGCCATGATTATGTCGGTTGATAGACCGTTGGATATGGCACGAACGGTCGTGAATATTTCTGGTGATAGTTGTGTGTCTGTTCTTGTGGCAAAATCTTTAAAGAAGTTGAAATAAATAGTGCTTTTCTAAAATTGTGCCTATGCAAAATATTCTATTGTCTAATTTCAGACAGTTTTAGTATTAACTCATTTTTTATTGCTTCATCACTACTACTTAAAGGTAATTGATTTGTATTGAGCAAATTAGTTCCTTCAATAAAAGTTGAGTTCAAATTATATAATCCCTCATTTCCATTGTCAAATTTTATATACTTATGACTTATATTTCTAATCGTATAATCTGAACCTCCAGTCTCTTTACCAATTTCCGAGTAAATATAATCTCTTTTTCTTCCATCGGCATCAGTTAGTAATTCTTTAATGCTCTTGCTATCATTTATTTCATTAATAGATAATCCTGCAATTTCGGTAATTGTAGCATATAAATCTGTTGCATTAACTAAAGCATTTTCCGTAGCATTAAAACGATTAACTCCTTTACCAGAAACAATCATTGGAACATTAATTCCTCCTTGATACAGGCTTCCCTTAGCCCTATTTGATGCATATTCTTGTACTACTTGATTTGGTGTGCCATTATCACCTACAAAAATGATTATGGTGTTATTTTTTTCTTCTTCTGTCATAGAATTTATTAGCCTTCCCATTTCAGTATCCATAGCCTCAAGCATAGCTAAGTAATATGGTAGTGGATTTACATCAATACTAGCTTCGTCTGATGGTAAATTACCTTGATAATGTAATTCACTTGGTGGTAAATGAAAAGGTGTATGTGGTGCGCTATATGCCAACCATAAAAACCAAGGTTGTGTTTGCTCTTCAACCCAATTTATTGCTAAATCGGTAAGCTTTGTAGTTGCATATTCAGTTGAAGAAACTGTAACTCCATTTTCTGTTAAATTCCAATCCCAATAGCTCTGTAAACTACCACCTAAATGTCCAGCGAAATAGTCAACTCCCATATTATTTGGATGACTGGAGTTTCTAGATAGATGCCACTTACCTATTACTGCATGGCTATAGCCTGAATTTTGACTGTCTAATTGATTTTGTATTGAAATTTCTGAAGTTGACATAACATCATCAACTTTTAAAACATTTGTTCTAAATCCATATTTGCCAGTCAAGATACTTCCTCTCGTTGGTGTACACACTGGGTTAGACCACACGTTATTAAAACGAATGCCTGTATTTGCCAAACTCTCTAAAGTTGGCATATTTGGTTTAATACTACCAATATTATATCCTGGAGTAGCATCTAATCCCATATCGTCTGCAATAACTAGCAATATATTTGGCTTTTGTGATTCGACAGGTACATCAACTTCTGTATCAGCGACATTCTCATTAGAACATGAATAGAAACAAAAAGACATAAACAATACCATCAGTATGATACTCGGTGCCATTACAATTTGCTTTCTTTTAAACTTAAAAATGAAATAGGCAATTGGTAAAATTACAAGTAAAATCCACCAATAATTGAGACCTAAGTTTGTGGTGTTACTAATTTCAAATGTTGAATTACCCAAAGTTGTTTCAAAAGTGTCTTCAATTGAGTTTATGGTTATTTTATGATGATTTTTTTGATTATCGTATATATTAAAAAGTAACGTATTTGAAATGCTTCTTAAATCGTTCCCATTAAACACAATAAGATATTTTCCTTGATGCGAATGACCATCATTTGGTAGTTCTTTAAATTCTAAAAAATCAAAATTCTCACCATTTATTCCAGTTAAAATAAAATTCGATTTAATGTACTCGATAAATACTGCCTCAAAATCACTTTTATTATTAGCATTTTCTAATGTTGGATTATATTCTAGTAACGCATTTCTTAACGTCCAAGGAAACTCTGCGATTACTTCGGTTCTATCATCAATTTGTGTTATTTTAAAGTATGCTTCATTTGGTTCATGAGCAAAACTAGCATAGGACAATAACAGAAAACTAAGGGTTAAAAATAGTCTCATTAGGCACCAATTTTAAAATCTTCTGAAGGTGTTCCTCTAAAGTATCTAGGAATACTCGGAAAATCATCAGTAATGACATAATAATAAGTTCCACTAGGGTATTCAGGAGTTACACCAGTTCTTCCATTGGCTTCGTCTAGAGTTCCTAAACCATCAATAAATTCATAATCGTTCGAATAAACGCCATTATAATCATCACATGGTGATGTCACTCCATCTCCACCTCTATTCCCTGATTTTAATTGATAACTTGATGTCATTGCGACTACTGATGAGTTAGTATCATTTGCATTTGAATAAGCATATTTAAAATAAATAGGAAAACCATCAGCAGCATAACCAATTAAAGTCATTTCACTTGAAGAAATATTTAAGTTTTGCAGATACAATATTGGTGAACCATGGTAATGATATTTTCCTGTTGGTTGCACATGAGCATTATTACAATCTAAACCTATTCGCACATTTAAGGCTTCTAAATTCCATTCCCAATTTACATTTGTACTCATAGGCCCTTCATGTGGAAAAGGCTCTGCAGCTACTGGGTCTAACTCAACACCATTTAGTAATATTCCAAAAGAATATTGAGGTCCAGCATTTCTTCCTGAACCTTCTGTTGATAAAAGAGGCGTCAAAGTATTAGAGGTTATTGGTTGCGTAGTAATGGAATACGTTTCATTTTGCTCAGAAATAGCATTAGGATTTAACGACCCAGACCCCATTCCAAAAAGTCCAACCATATGGTTTGGAATACTATTTGAGCTAATCGTTCTTGTAGTTCCAACTACAGATTCACTAAATTGAGGAGTAAAAGGCAATGTTTGGTCGCATGCACCTCTCGAATTATCTAAAGCTTGGTCTGAAATACAATTTGTTTCAATTAATATAATTGGTTCTTCATCTTTCTCACAAGCAAAAAATAGAACTGCTAGTAGTAGAATGGTTAAGTTTTTCATAGACTTGTTTACATATATAGACTCAACAAGTAAAGAAAAGTTTAATTGAGGGAAGTAATTATTTATTTTAGAGACGTGAATTTCGAGTTACGTTTATCGTGTTTGTATATGGTTTGTTGCGTGCAAGTACGCGATTATTATTCCGTTATACAATATAGTAAAAAGTAGGGAAGGACCATCGTCTTATCCAGCTGTAGCAATTAATTATACACGTCTTAAGTTTGTCTTTCGTTATTCTTTCACTTCATTTTCTAATATCTCAATCATATGTGCTGCTCTTCCATTATTTGGCTTAAGTTTCAATGACATTTTAAAACTCTCAAGAGCTTCTTTTTTCTTACCAATTTTCATTAAGCCTTCAGCATAACTTTGATGAGGGTTCCATTTATCTGGAAAAGTTTCTGTAGCTAATTTGAAAATTTTTAGTGCCTTATTAAAATTGTCTTGTTTAAGAAAATAATAACCAGATAGAATGAGTTCATCTTCAGAAATATAGTAGGCTGGGTTTTTACTGTTAGCTTTATAAAATGCAACTCCTTTGTCAATTCCTTCTTTCTCAATGATTCTATCCATAAATATTGTAAGAGGTTTTAAAGGGAAATCATAGCTTTGGTCATTTAAAATAGCTAAAATAGCAGTGTTAATTCTATGCAGAAGTGAATTACTAGTATTACTAAAAAGTACTATGCAAGAATTAGTTTTAGGAATTTGTGTAAAGATTGTTCGATATCCATCAACTCTACCGCTATGACTGAGTGTTTCTATTTTATTATTTTTGTTTCCCACATTTACTTTTCTTAATTCCCATCCGTATCCGTAATGATGATTACCATCTGGACTGTGTTTAGTAAAAATCATATCCATATACTTTTTTGGCAGTAATTTTTCATTTACTAAAGCTTTGTCCCATAATAACATATCATCTACTGTAGAATACAATCCGCCCGCAGCGTATGCAGAAGACTCATCGGATTTGTCAACATCAAAATATTCTGGATACCACGTATCGTAACCAGACGACATTTTTTTAATTACTGGTCTGTGTTTGTAAAATCCGCTATTTTCCATTTTTAGCGGATTAAAAATCTTTTCTCTTAAAACCTTTTGATAGGGTTTACCCGTAACTGTTTCAATGATGAAACCCAATAAAGTATACCCTGAATTACTGTAATCGAATTTTGAGCCAGGAACAAAATTAAGCGGTTCATTGGCAAATTGATTTACCATATCTTCTGGGCGATTTACTTTTTTATCGCTTTTTACATTCGGAGTAGTCCAGATATGTTCTAAATTTGTAGCTTGTGTTGTAATCAGATTCCAGTTTGTGCCACTATCGTAACTGTACTCCAAAGAAACCGCATCTTCTGTGGATACGCCATTCCAGTTAATTAGAGTATCTATTCCAACCCCATATACTTCACCGCCGTTGGGAGCTACTAGTTTAAGGGTTCTGGATTTAAGAGGGCTATTTTTGTTTCCACCATAAAGTGATAATTCTTGGGTACAAAAGTCAGATACAACCTCAACGATTGAAAAATGAGCAAGCTTATCTTTTGGTGAGAAAGATATATTGAAAACATTGCAATTATTACCTGGGGTTAAATCTGCAGGTGAAGGTAGTGCCGGTTTTTTTGTAAGAGGTGGTAGTGCAGATCAAAACTTAATTTTATTAGATGAAGCTCCAGTTTATAATGCCACACATTTATTAGGCTTTTTCTCAGTTTTTAATTCTGATGCTATTAAAGATTTAAAACTTTCAATAATTGATGAAGAGGATGTTTATCCGACACAAATTCAATATATAGACTTCGAAAAGGATATTATTGATTGGCAACAAAACAGTTTAACTGTCTTCACAATTAAAAGAGTCGAATATAAATCTGAAAGTGAGTTTAGGTTGGTAGTGTCTCATCCTAGACAAGTTGAGGATCAATTGCTGAAATATAAAACTCATGAAGAGCAAGCTATACCCCGTAGGCAACTATA
>CAKZMU010000049.1 GCA_937129145.1 uncultured Lacinutrix sp.
GAGCCGATGGAGGGACTCGAACCCACGACCTGCTGATTACAAATCAGCTGCTCTAGCCAGCTGAGCTACATCGGCTTATTTCGTTGTTTTTATTGCAACAAAAAGTCCGCTATTTCTAACGGACTGCAAATGTATATATATTTTTTATGTTTCAAAACATTTTTTGAATAATTTTCTTTATAAATATGTTCTTAACTTTTCTTTTCGTTTTTTTAGCTGTCTTTGTAATGATGCCACAGCCATATCGGTACCTTCTTCAAAGCTCTTACATTGTTTTTTCACTATAAGACTATCTCCTGGTACATGAATTTTTGCTTCAAAAATTTTATTTGCTTTATCACTTGTGTTTTCTACTTTTAAAAACACATCAGATTTTATGACCTTATCGTAATACATATCTAACTTATCCATTCGTTTTTGAATAAAGTCTATTAATTTTTGGTCTGCATTAAAGTTAACTGATTGCGTGTTTACTTTCATATTCTAGTGTTTTTAGTTAGACAATATTTTAATGTTTATTTATTTCTTGGGTGAGATTTAGCATATACTTTTTTTAATTCTGCTATACTATTATGAGTATAAACTTGCGTCGCTGCTAAACTTGAGTGCCCAAGTAGTTCTTTAACAGCATTTAAATCAGCACCTTGATTAAGTAAATGAGTTGCAAATGAATGCCTTAAAATGTGTGGACTCTTTTTCACCTTAGTAGATGCTTTACTAAAATAGTTATTTATTATTCTGTAAACAAGTGTTTCATAAATTTTGTGACCCTTTTTTGTTAGAAATAAAGTTTCTTTATCCGCAATCGCTTCCAGTTGATTTCTCCTATTTAAATATGTTTTTGTTGTTTTTAACACAGGTCTTAGTAACGGCAAATAGCGTTCCTTATTTCTCTTACCTAAAACTTTAAGAGTTTTGTTGGCTTCATCAATATCTTTTAATTGTAGTTGTACCAATTCTATGCGTCTAATTCCTGTGGAATAAAACAATTCGATTATCAATTTATCTCTTACTCCTTCAAATGTATTATCGAAATTAAATTCATCTAAAACTATAGCTACTTCTTCTTGCGAAAATGGTATTTGTACTTTTTTACTAACCTTGAGTGCTCTGTGTTTTGATAAGGGATTGATTTTTATGGTTTCGGTTTTAAGCAGAAATTTATAATACGTATTTAATGATGATACTTTCCTGTTTACTGTTCTGTTTTGTAAACCAGAATCAACCAAACTAATAATCCAGCTTCTTATTTGTGAATAGTTTGCCTCATCTATTTTATTCTGATTAAAGGTTTCTTTGTTGAATTTTGTGAAGTCTTCCAAATCTTTACCATAAGCATTTACGGTATGTTTTGAATATTTCTTTTCCAGTAAAAGGTAATCATTAAAAGACGATAAGGACATATAACAATTTTAGGCTATGATAAAAATACAAAACTTTACGGCGTTGCTGAATGTATTGCATAAAAAAATCCCACAAAATTCATTGCGGGATTTTACATTATTTGTTTTTCAAGAATTTAGATTTGTTCTGCATCTCTTAAGCCTTGAATGTATTGCGCTTTTTGTATTTGAGCTCTACGCACTATTGAAGGTTTGTTAAATTGCTTACGCGTTTGCAACATTCGCTTAGTTCCAGTTTTATCAAACTTTCTTTTAAAACGCTTTAAAGCTCTATCTATATTTTCTCCTTCTTTAATCGGTATTTTCAACATAGTGTCTTAACCTCCTCTCTTTTAGAATTTTCGGATTGCAAATATAGGATTAATTCTGAATTACAAATTCAAAATTATCAACTTTTTTAAGTTGCTGGTTTATAGTTTTTTTTCAATTACCATTTTAGCAAAATTGTTGAACAATTTTCGCCAAAACAGCACTTCAACCTACTTCGTAGCAGGTTTATACTCTTTCTTGTCAATCACTATTCTGGCGATAATCTTGTGTAATTTTCGCCAAAATAGCACTTCAAACTATTTCGTTGCAGGTTTATATTCCTTCTTATCAATCACTATTTTTGCGATAATCTCCCTTAAGATTTCCGATGTACCTCCTCCAATTGGCCCTAAACGACTGTCACGTAACAAACGTGCCATTGGGTAATCTTCCATATAACCATAGCCTCCCAAAAATTGTAAACAGTCATAAGCAACTTCATCTGCCATTTTAGTGGAACGTAGTTTAGATATGGTTGCTTCTTTTACAACATATTCGCCTTTGTTGAGTCTGTAGGCTACTGAGTAGTTATAGGTTTTACAAATTTCCATATCGGCATATAAATCGGCATAACGATGACGTAAAGCTTGGTATTTGTCTATTGTTTTTCCAAAGGTTTTTCTTTCGGACATGTATTGTAGGGCATATTCAAGGGCATATTCTGCTCTTGCGTGTGCATTGATGCCCATTACCAATCTTTCTAAAGCAAAATGTTGCATGATGTACGGAAAGCCTTTGCCCTCCTCTCCCATTAAATTGGATGCTGGAATTACAACATTGTCGTAAGCAATTTCGGCTGTATCTGATGCTCGCCAACCTAATTTATCCAATTTTGAAACCGATACGCCTTTTGTTTCTCTATCAACAATAAACATGCTAATACCTTTATTACCAAGTTCTGGGTTTGTTTTGGCAGCAACAATCATATAGTCACAATAAACGCCATTGGTGATGAATGTTTTTGAGCCATTCAATATATATGTATCTCCTTTCTTAACAGCGGTGGTTCGCATACCTGCAACATCGCTTCCTCCAAAGGGTTCGGTTACACAAAGGCATCCTATTTTTTTGCCCATTACACTTGGTTGAAGATATTTTAATTTTTGTTCGTGATTGGCTTCTTTATTAAGATGCGTCATTGCTAAATAGGCATGTGCCCAAATAGCTGCTGCAAAACCTCCTGAGTTTATTTTTTGTAGTTCTTCTAGTAATATTACGGTGTAAAATAAATCCAAATTCAACCCATCGTAGCTCTCTGGTGTGGCAAGACCAAAGTAACCCATTTCTCCAAATTTTTCCCAGATGAAGCGTTCAATAGTTCCTGATTTTTCCCATTTTTCTATATGTGGAACAACTTCTTTTTGTAAAAAATCTTTAAGGCTTTGTCTAAATAATTGATGTTCTTCGCTGAAGTACATACCATCCATAATTATGCAATTTAATTGAGCCTCAAATATAATTTAATTATCTCAATTTTATCGACTGGAAAGTTTTTAACTTTGGTTAAATAGTCTAAAGATTTAAAACCTTCTCGTAAGGTGCGCTGGTCTAAAATTTCGTAAGCAATCTCGTAGTCTATATGTTGAATGGTCACGAGTTCGTCAATGGTCGCTGTATTAAGATTTATCTTTTCAATTTGCCTTGGTGTTTTTACAGTAAACTGGTTTAACAATCTTTCATGAACTTCTGGTGAAATTCCGTACACATCTTGCAACTGAACATCGGCAATAAAACCGCCTTCAAATTTATTTCTGAATTTTATGATTCTATCGGATAATTTTTCGCCTATTCCGTTAACACGTTGCAACTGTTTTGCAGTGGCTTTGTTTAAATCCAGTTTTTGGTCTACCTTTTTTGGTGCATTATTCTGATAATTAAAACTGGTTTTTGGTTTGGGGTTGGTTACCCATTCCGGAAATTTAAAATAAATTGATATTGCGTTTAATAATGAATCGGAAATTTTTGTGACTTCTTGAAATTGTTTTGCCGAATTGACCCATTTGTTTTGTTCTCGAAATTTTAACAACCTATCTATTTCTTCCGGCGACATGCCTAATGTATAGCCTTTATAATCGGAAATATAGTTTGGGTTAAAAGGAAATATTTTTGTTTGACGAGCTTCCAGTTCAGCTATACGCAATGAATCAATTTCATTTTGAAATAATTCCAACTCATCTTTATTAATAGAAACTTCATTTGAGGAAAAGTCTATAAAAAAATACAGGCTCTGTAAGATTACAACAATACATAACAATAAAAAAATCCCACTTCGTTGCCCTTTAGTGAACTTGAAGTGGGATTTATTCATATATATTATTTTAGTTTATTCTTTACCTCCTTTGATTGCCGAAAGGTATTTAGCCATTTCTTCTCTTACTTTAGGGAATAAGAAGAATAAACCTATCATATTCGGGAACACTAATGCAAGTATCATTGCATCAGAGAATTTAATTACTGCATCTAAAGTAGCTGCTGCTCCAACAACTACAAATACTAAGAACAATACTTTATAAACTAAATCTGCTCTTTTTCCTTTTCCGAATAAATATTTCCAAGATTGAAGCCCATAATAAGACCAAGAAATCATTGTTGAAAATGCAAATAAAACAATTGCAATAGTAAGCACATATGAGAATCCTGGGATTACAGAGTCAAAAGCCTGAGAGGTTAAATCTACACCTCCTAATTGTCCGCCTCCGTTCAAAATCACACTACTTCCATCCACGGCTCCGTATTCAAATACACTTTGCATATTTGCTCCATCTATATTAAAGAAAATAATCACTAAGGCAGTCATTGTACATATAACAACAGTATCAATAAATGGCTCTAATAACGCAACAACTCCTTCTGATGCAGGATATTTAGTCTTTACCGCTGAATGCGCTATTGCCGCAGAACCTGCTCCAGCTTCATTCGAGAATGCGGCTCTTTGAAACCCAACTATAAGAACACCAACAAAACCACCTATTGCAGACATTGGCGAAAATGCTCCTTTAAATATTAATCCAAAAGCGTCATCTATATAACTAAAGTTTGCAAAAATAATCACAAGAGATGCTAATACATAAATTCCAGCCATGAAAGGCACTATTTTTTCTGTGATTTTAGCAATTCTTTTTATTCCTCCAATAATCACGATTCCAACTAATACAGCAAGTACTGCTCCTATAATAAGTCCAGTTGCACCTCCAGATATTCCAAATAAAGAACTCAACTGAACTGCAGCTTGATTAGATTGAAATGCGTTTCCACCACCAAACGATGCACCAACGCACAAGATGGCAAATACCACTCCTAATACTTTACCAATCCCAGCGAAACCTCTTTCTTTTAGACCTTTTGACAAATAATACATTGGTCCACCATATACAGTACCATCATCACCTACATCTCTATATTTTACGCCAAGTGTACATTCAACAAACTTAGTTGCCATACCTATTAATCCACAAACTATCATCCAGAATGTAGCTCCAGGACCACCTAAAGCAATTGCTACAGCTACACCTGCAATATTTCCTAAACCAACGGTTCCAGAAACTGCTGTTGCCAATGCTTGAAAATGAGATACTTCACCTTCTTGACTTTCATCTCTAATAGTTTCAATTGCATCACCTCCAGGAGTTGAATCACCATAAGCTGGCTCTACTACTGGATGATCTATATCATCATATTTTCCTCTAACTGTATTGATTGCCAATGGAAATTTTGTAATACTTGGAAACTTGAAGTATATCGTAAAAAATGTTGCTCCTACAACTAAAAGTATTACAACAAATGGTATATCATAACCACCTATTGGTACCGTTGTTAACACAAAACCTTCCCACCAAGTTGCTATTGGCATAAAAGCATCATTAACTCGTTCATCAAGTCCTTTTTCAGCTTCTTGAGCAAAAGTTAAAAGTGGTAACATTAAAGTAAATATTGAAAGAAAATATTTCTTCATAATTAAAATTATTAGTTAGTTTAATTTATTAAAATCGTTAGTTTAAGTTAGCAAGATGCTAAAAAAAATTGAGTTTTTAAAGTATAATACCAATTTAACATTGTATTTCTTTACTAGAAAACCTAATCTAAGGCTATATTGTAAAGCGTGTTTAGCTTACGTATTTGTTCTGGTCGCCCTAAAACTATTACTTTAGAATTTGGCACTAATTCAAGCTCAGCTTCAGGGTTAATAAGGTATTCGCCTTTTTCGTTTTTATAACCAATGACATTACAACCTGTTTTTTTTCGAAGGTCTAAATCTTTAATGGTTTTTAATTGAGAAGTATCATATAAATGTTCTACTGCAATTTCTTCGATATTTATGTTGGATTTTCCAACTATCGAAAGATTATCAATAAACTCCAATAAATCTGGTACCACCACCAAAGATGCCATGTGGTCGCCTCCAATCCTATCTGGTAAAATCACGTTGTTTGCACCTGCCAATTTTAATTTGCCATAGGTAGTTTCTTGTGATGCGCGACTTATTATACGAATGTCTTTATTTACTTGTCTTGCAGAAAGTACTACAAACACATTATCGGAATCGCTTGGTAATGCCGAAATCAAACAATCTGCCCTCTCTACTCCAGCTTTTAAAAGCACCTCATCTTCATTGGCATTTCCATTTACAAAAGGCACTAACTCGCTTTGATGTTTATCAACCGTTTCTTTTTTTGCTTCAATAACAACAAAAGAGCGCTTGTGAGCCAATAGTTTTTTAGCTGCTTGTTTTCCGTTTCTTCCATAACCACAAATAATAATGTGATTTGAAAGTGCATCAATCTTTTTTTGCATCTTTTTTTGTTTTAGTTCTTCAAGATTGTTTTTGGTAAGTATATATTCTGTTATTACTTTAATAGCATAACCTACAATAACCACACTTGTTAAAATTAAGAATATGGTAAATATTTTTGCTTTTGGGTCTAAAGGCATAACCTCTCCAAAACCAACTGTGGTAATGGTTATAACGGTCATGTACAATGAATCTATCCAACTGTAATTGGTCATTGTTTTAAAACCGAGCACACCAATAAAAAGCAATGCAATTAAAAGGATAATTGCAATATTAATTTTTGAGCGGAATACTTTTACTATAGTGTTTGCCATAGGTTATAAATCAAATACTGAGCTGCGTTTGGTATATAATACATCTTTAATGCGCATCCAAAATGCTATAAATAAGTAGAGCGCAAAACCAAACCCAAGAGTTACAAAGGTTAGGTACATAAACGATGTTCTTACCACTTTGGCTCTAATCCCTAAGCGGTCGGCAATACGCTGACACACATAATAACCATGCTTTTGAAAATAAAGTAAAGTTTTGTAAAAAATGTTCATACTGCAAGGTAATTAAATCTATGAAATTAACGAACTTCCAACAGCACATTGTAAGCATTTATTTTTATTACAGTAGTCGTTTTTTAATTGCAATAATGCTTGCGATTGAAATGCGGAAGTAGACACTTCTTTTAAAGAATTAAACTTAGCAACAATACTATTTTTTTCTGAAGGTAATTGTTGAATAATATCTAAAACCAAATCGTTTTGTGGTTTACCTTGGTGTTTAGCATAGGTAAATTTAAGCGGAATAATAGTGTTTATAATTAAAAGGTCAATAAATGATTTTGTGAGCTTTTTCACCGAACGTTTTGATACTTTACCAAACGTATAATGCGTCTCCCAGAATAATGAGGCTTTTACATTGAAAATCGCATAAATATCCTCTATCGTTTTTGCTTCAATTATTGCAGAAAATAAGTTGGTATTAATGTGGTATAGGCTTGCTAGTTGCGATAATCTAATGGTTGGAAAATTTGAGGGTCGTAACCTAAAAAACTGTATTGGCAACACCGAAACAGTATCCAAATTAAATTTGGATTTTAAAAACCCATACTCTTTTTGTAACTCTTTTACATAAACCTCTTGTGCATCAGTTTCCAATAGTCCTGCTTGTCCAAACAATAAAGCTTCCAAGCTTTGAAGTTTTGATTGTTGTTTTCGTAATACAGAAAAATCAAACGAATTGGCTACGCTTAAAAAGGCTTCGCCGTTTACTTTTAATCCAAAGTTTTTTGCCAACATTTTAAATAATACTTCTTCCCAACTGTTATTGCTTTGCTGCAATAGTGTTTCAATATCATTGGCTTTTCTTTCAAGACGTTCAAAATATAAACGTTCTAACCAATTTTGCAGAATAAAATCATCTACCAAAGGAAAATCGTTTTCGCAATTTATCCATGTTTGCTTTTTGGAAAACAGTTTTTCATAACTCGCCAATGCCTCTTTTGAAACATACTGTTTAAGCTCTAATGTTGGAATTACGGTTTTATCTTTTCTAAACACATCTGTATCATGCTCCCAAACCACATGTAAAATCACGTTATCGTAATTTGAATCGTTTTCATGATTATGTACATACCAATCACTAGCGTTTATGTGTATTTCTACATTTCCAGCCCATAGTTGATTACCTATACTAAGTTTTGCATTAAAAAAATCTGGTCCAGAATTTAAATTGTGAGACCCAACATGAGCTATAGAAATTCCCTCGCCATTAGTTGTTTGTAGTTTAAGTGTCTCAATTTTTTTATATTTCCAGATGTAGTGTAGAAAATCTTCTTGCATGCAACTAAAATAGCCAAAAATGTGTTACTAAAAAATACGTATATCTACGTATTGATTTTGTACTTATTATTAGTTATTTTCGTTAAACGCTAGTTGTGTTTAATTTACCCTCATCAAAAATTAGTGAACATTAAATGAAAAAAACTTACTTACTTCTAACAATTGCGCTTTTAACTAACCTAACTTTATTTGGACAACAGAAAGAGGAATTTAAAAAAATTCTTGGACACTTTGTTATTAAAGTACATTCTGTTTCAACTCAAAAATTCTCTGATAACATTGAAACTATAGATTCTAATACTGAAAGAAAATGGGACGGAAATGCTTCTTCTTTAATTCCACCACCTCCACCTCCACCAGTTCCAGCAGTTTTTGATACTAAAAGTAGGGCTATTCATTTTATAATCATGCCAAAACATTACACCAAATATGCAGTTGAAAATGATTTTGAAAATGATTCAACAACTACTAATGGAGTTTCTGAAATACAGAAAATTGATAGAGAAAACTTAAAAGTAACAAGATTTATCCCTCTTAGGTTTGAAACCTATGAAGGTCATAAAAAAACATATAGTGATTTTACTAAATACAAACTGTTAGAAGAAAACAAAAAAATTAGAAAAAATATTGCAGGCTATGACTGTTTTCAAATTATACTTGATAATATTCAAAATAATATGATGGTAGAAATGTATGTTACTGAACAAATAAACCTAAATTACCATCCGATTTTTAATTATAGAGAAATACTAACTAATTATTATCCATTATATATAAAGATTTATAATAAAGATTTCCCAAATGACAGCTTTGATGAATACAAATTTTTCAAATACTAAAAACCTACTCTCTATTTTTTTACTAACCACAGTTTTTATTTCATGCAGTAAAGATGATGTTGCCACTTTAGATAAAGGAAACTTTTTAGTTTTTGGTCATTTTTACGGACAATGCTTTGGCGAAGGTTGTGTAGAAACCTTTAAACTGACGAGCAACAAGCTATATGAAGACACAATAGATGATTATTCTGGTAGTGAATTTAACTTTATTGAATTAGATAATGGCGCCTTTGAGCAAGTAAAAGACTTAATAGATTATTTCCCAAATAGATTACTTGACGCTAATGAATCTGTTTTTGGCTGCCCAGATTGTGCTGATGGAGGTGGTTTATTTATACAATATTCTAATAACGGACACATTAAAAGTTGGAGGATTAATCAATTTAAAAGCAATGTGCCAACTTATTTGCACAATTTTATCAATAAAGTAAATGAAAAAATAAGCCTAATAGACAATTAATAATCCTATATCAATTCTCTAATATTTGCATAGCTATTTTCCAAAGCTTTGGCTTGCTTCTTTTTACCTAACCACTTTACTTTGGTAATACCTTCGCTGGTTTCGGGTTTTAGTTTCCCGTCATACGTGGTATGCATTTCAAACCAATGGGTAATTTTTATTTTATAGCGTCCGTTGCGCTTAAAAATATGGTAAGTCGTATCTAATTGTTTTGTTATGGTAAGCCCTTTTACTCCTGTTTCCTCTTCAACCTCACGAATGGCACCTTCTTCAATTGTTTCTTTGCTTTCGACACGTCCTTTAGGCAAATCCCATTTATCGTTTCTATAAATAAACAGTACTTTCCCTTTGTCATTATAGACTTTTCCGCCACCAGCGATGACATTTGGAAATTTTTTAAGAAACTTTTTTAATAGCTTTTTTTCGTTTTTATGATACAAATAAACACCCTCAATTGATTTTCTTTTAAGGTCACGTACCACTTTGGGTAAATCTACATATTTTAGAGGATATGTTTTGTAGAGTTTATCCTTAGAAATTTTGGAAGTAAGTACAATAGGTTTATCGTTAACAAATACTTTATACATTGCGTATATTAGAGTTAGGCTTTTGTAAAAATATCAATTTTTAATTCAATGCAACCCTACTTTAAAAAAATATTTTTATTCAAAAAAATTCTGTTCATAAAAATAAATTTATGTGTAATTTTGCAGCTATGATTACTAACAAAACCACCGCCAAAAAAACTGCTGAAGTTTTACTGCAAATCAATGCCATAAAACTAAGCCCTAAAGAGCCTTTTACTTGGGCTTCTGGATGGAAATCTCCAATATATTGCGACAATAGAATTGTATTATCGTTTCCGCCAATTAGAAATTACATTCGCGAAAAAATAGCAAAGCACATAGAAAAACATTATGGAAAACCTGATGTTATTGCTGGCGTTGCCACAGGTGCTATTGGTATTGGTGCTTTGGTCGCCGAATATTTAGGCTTACCTTTTGTGTATGTGCGTCCTGAGGCTAAAAAACATGGTCGCCAAAACCAAATTGAAGGTTACATTGAAAAAGGGCAAAACGTTGTGGTGGTCGAAGATTTAATAAGCACTGGAAAAAGTAGCCTGAATGCTGTTAAGGCCTTAAAAGATGCTGAAGTTAATGTAAAAGGAATGGTTGCTATTTTTTCTTACGGATTTGATATTGCTAACAAAAATTTTGAGAAAGAATATATAACTCTTCACACCTTAAGTAACTACGAAAACTTGTTGGAGCAAGCTCTGGACACACATTACATTAACAAAAAAGAACTGGAAACTTTGTCACAATGGAATGCCAATCCTAGCGAATGGAACGCTAATTGATATATTCTTTTAAAAAACACATAATGAATTTAGAATCACCTAAAGTATCTGTAGACAAATCGGCACAAGACGTTTTTGATTTTTTAACCAATGTTGAAAATTTCGAAAAGTTAATGCCCGAAAACATTAGCAAATTTGAAGTTTTAGAAGAAGGTAAATTTCTGTTTGCCTTAAAAGGAATGCCAGAAATCATTCTAAAGCAAAAAGAAGCTACTGCGCCAAATAAAATTGTTTTGGGTGCTGCTGGTGGAAAGTTGGATTTTTATTTAGTGGGTGATATTACCGAAGTTTCAGAAAATAAAAGCGATATTAAATTAAGTTTTTCTGGGGATTTCAACCCAATGATGGCAATGATGATAAAAGGCCCAATATCTAAGTTTATTGAAACATTGGCGACCAATATTCCAAACGCTGTTTAATACAAAAGCTTAATTTCTTTTAGCTCAAAGTTTTTAATAATATCATCTTCAAGCAATAATTGGAGTGTTCCGTTGTTGTTGACTCCTTGAATAATTCCCGAAAACAAATTCCCTTCGGTATCTTTAAAAGTTGATGGTTTGTATCGTCTAAAAAGCAATGCTTCATAAGCACGCTTAATTAAATCATGCTTACCTTGCTCTAACTTATTGAAATAATAGGTTAACTGCTCAACAATTTTAACCAATAATTCTTCCACATCAAACAGCGTTCCTGTTAAATTCTTTAAAGACGAAGCCAATGGTAAATTTTGAAATTGTGTTTGGTTTACATTAAGTCCTATACCAATAATACTCCCTTCAATATCTTGCTGTTTTATGACATTTTCAATTAAAATACCACAAATTTTCTTTTGCTCTGACAAAATGTCGTTAGGCCATTTCACAACCAATTTAGGCACCTGAAACAACTGTAATGTTTTAATAATTGCCAACGATGTTACCATGCTTATGTAAAATGCATCATCTACAGAAACACAGCCATTTCGCTTAAACATACTACAAGTAAGGTTTTTACCCTTTTGTGAATTCCAAACAGCACCTATTTGACCCTTACCTTTGGTTTGATGTTTAGTAACAACCACTGTATAATCTTCCAGCCGCTTTTTAGAAGCCAACTCACGTAAATACGTGTTTGTGGAGTCAATGGCATTAAGTTTGATTATATGCATTATAAGCAGAAAATTTAAATTATAATTTTCTTAAGATTTTTAAGGGTAATATCACCCAAAAAAATAATAACTTTGCACAAATTAAAACAATTTAATGACGAAAGAAAATACTAATGCAGACCATTTAATATCAGTTATAATAAATGGCATTGAAGATGTAAAAGGACAACACATTAATATTTTAGATTTAAGAGAGATAGAAAACACCGTTTGCGATTATTTTATTATTTGCGAAGGGACATCAAATACACAGGTTAACGCCATTGTAAATTCCATTCAAAAAAAGGTAAGTAAAGACACAAAAGACAAACCTTGGCATATCGAAGGTAGTGATAATGCCGAATGGGTTTTAATGGATTACGTAAATGTGGTTGTTCATGTTTTTCAAAAGCACATAAGAGAGTACTATGATATTGAGAGCCTTTGGGGAGACGCTAAAACAACCGAAATAAAAACAAGTTACTAAAAAATACTACATGTCAAAAGATAATAAGTTAAATACAAAAAAGCCAAAATTTAGTCCTTACTGGATTTATGGAATCATTATAGTTATATTTCTAGGAATTCAAGTACTATCAGGCGGAATGGGTTCTACAACAGGAACACCAACCACTCAAGATAAATTTTTTGAATACTATGAAAACGGCGAGGTAGAAAAAGTTGTTATCATTAATAGAATTCAAGCAAGAGTTTATTTAACTACTGAAGCACTTGCAAAAACTGAACATAAAAAAACCGAAAAGCCTCAGTTTTTATCTATGTCTGGAAAAGCTCCCAATTATCAGTTTCAATTAGGAGATTTACAAAATTTTGAAGATAAAATAGACGAAATTAAATCTGAAAACCCAGATTTACAAACCGTTGTAGATTACAAAATAGAAGAAAACCTTTGGGGCGATTTTCTACTTACATTGTTGCCTTTTATACTCATTATAGGTGTTTGGATTTTCATTATGCGACGCATGTCGTCTGGTGGAGGCGGTGGTGCTGGAGGTCAGATTTTCAATATAGGGAAATCAAAAGCCAAATTATTTGACCAAAACACCGAAGTTAAAACCTCTTTTAAAGATGTTGCTGGACTTGAAGGAGCGAAAGAGGAAGTGCAGGAAATTGTAGATTTCTTAAAAAACCCAGAAAAATACACATCTTTAGGTGGTAAAATCCCAAAAGGCGCATTATTGGTAGGCCCTCCAGGAACAGGAAAAACCTTATTAGCAAAAGCAGTTGCTGGCGAAGCTAAGGTACCTTTCTTCTCTCTATCTGGGTCTGATTTTGTTGAGATGTTTGTTGGTGTTGGAGCTTCTAGAGTTAGAGATTTATTTAAACAAGCCAAAGAAAAATCGCCTGCAATTATCTTTATTGATGAAATAGATGCCATTGGTCGTGCAAGAGGAAAAGCTAACTTTTCTGGCTCAAACGATGAGAGGGAAAACACGCTTAACCAATTATTGACCGAAATGGATGGTTTTGGCACAAACACCAATGTTATTGTACTTGCAGCGACTAACAGAGCCGATGTTTTAGACAAAGCCTTGATGCGTGCTGGACGTTTCGACAGACAAATATTTGTGGATCTTCCAGACGTTCGTGAGCGTAAAGAAATTTTTGAAGTCCACCTAAAACCCCTTAAAAAAGCTAAGGATTTAAATACCGATTTCTTATCCAAGCAAACACCTGGGTTCTCTGGAGCAGATATTGCGAATGTGTGTAATGAAGCCGCTTTAATTGCTGCAAGAAAAGGAAAGAAAAGTGTTGAAAAACAAGACTTTTTAGATGCCGTAGATAGAATTGTTGGAGGACTCGAAAAGAAAAATAAAATCATTACACCAGCCGAGAAAAAAGCAGTAGCATATCACGAAGCTGGACACGCAACTATTAGTTGGTTATTAGAGCACGCTGCGCCTTTGGTAAAAGTAACTATTGTGCCTCGTGGACGCTCGTTGGGAGCTGCATGGTACTTACCAGAAGAGCGCTTAATTGTTCGTCCTGAGCAAATGTTGGACGAAATGTGTGCCGCTTTAGGTGGTAGAGCTGCAGAAAAAGTAATTTTCGACAAGATTTCAACTGGCGCTTTAAGTGATTTAGAAAAAGTCACAAAACAAGCCAGAGCCATGGTAACTATTTATGGCTTAAGTGATAAAGTGGGGAACTTGACGTATTATGATTCTTCTGGTCAAAACGAATATGGGTTCACAAAACCTTACAGCGAGCAAACTGCTGAGTTAATTGACAAAGAGATTTCAGATATTATTGAAGAGCAATACCAACGTGCTATTAAAATTCTAGAAGAGAATAAAGATAAATTGACTCTATTAGCCGAAGAGCTTCTTGTAAAAGAAGTTATTTTTAAAGATAATCTTGAAGAAATCTTTGGAAAAAGCCCATTTACAAAACACGACGAAGATATAACTGAAGAGGAATAGAACCGTTACAAAAATCTTAAATAGCCCAATGTTTATCTTAGATTTTATATATTTGGTAAAAACTAGGATAAACTGGTTAATAGCAAACCCTAAATGAGCTTATTTCGAAAAATTTTCGGACTAAAATCCAATGACTCTCAAGAAAGCATTGAAAACGACGAGAGGAGCAAGTATATGCCTGATATTAAGCTACCTATTGATGAACGTTTCACCATCAATTTTAAAGCTAATGGAGGTAAATTCTTGTATTGCGAAGACTTTGATGAAGTTGACCAAAATTTAGGGCTTATCTTAGAAGAAAACGATTGGAAAGACGAAAACGTCATGATAATCGATAATAGGTTAACCGAAAAGTTTGCGAATTTCAATTTAAAAATTAGTAAAAGAGGTAGTGAGTGTGCTTATTTTTTAACCACTTGCGAATATTTAATTTCTAATGATGGTTCGTTGTTAATTTCGTCCAACCAAATTGCTGAAAAGAAATTAAAAGAACTCCCTCCTAATTTTATCATTTTTGCAACTACAAGTCAGTTTGTAGAAACTATTAGTGAAGGACTTAGAGGTATAAAAGATAAAAATCGCGAAAAAATACCTACCAATATCACTACCATTAAACATTTTAAAGCTAGTGAAGATAACGACTTCTTAAGTTACGGAAGTAGCTCAAAAAACTTATATTTGCTCTTATTAGAAGACCTTTAACCCAACCTCGTGAAAGAATTAATTGTTAGAGCAATTTCAGGCGTTTTATACATTGCACTCTTTTTATTATCCTTACAATCGCAACACCTTTTAATTGGTTTGTTTTTTGTTTTTGGGTTGATTTGCATTGCCGAATTCAACAAACTCATTAACCAAAAAGGGATAAGCTCTTACGTTATTTTTATTATTTCATATTTGATTTTTGCCTATTGGCAATTGGTTTTAAATACCAGCGAAGGTTTTAATGAAACCATTCAAATATTACACGTACTAACCATATTTGTAATGCTTTTTTTGATAAAAGATTTGTTTTCAAAAAAAACGTTACCGCTTTTTATAACCAATAAATATATTAACACAACATTCTATTTATCAAGTGCTTTTATTTTTATTATCTTAATTGCTAACTACTACGAAACATTTAATCCTAACATATTATTAGGGTCGTTTATATTGGTTTGGGTAAATGATTCGTTTGCATATTTAGTTGGAAAAAACTTTGGTAAACAAAAGCTGTTTCCAAGTATTTCACCAAAAAAAACGGTTGAAGGCTTTTTGGGAGGCTTATTTTTTGCCTGTATAAGCAGTTATTTTATTGCAAAATATTCTGGCACCCTAGAATTTACCAGTTGGTTAATACTAGCCATTATTGTAAGTGTTTTTGGGACATTGGGAGATTTAATAGAATCAAAATACAAACGACAAGCCAATGTAAAAGATAGTGGTGTGATAATGCCTGGACATGGCGGATTGCTAGATAGGTTAGATAGTATTATTTTTGCAGCACCATTTATATATTTGTTTTTAAGACTTACAGAATATGTTTCATAAAGAAGGTCATAAAATTATTATTATAACAACAACCATTGTTGTTGCTGCCATATTACTGATGGATGAATTTATAGCCATCTCATGGCTAAGAATGCTTTTGCAAATTGCTTTCCTTATATTTTTCATACTTATTCTACAATTTTTCAGAAACCCTAAACGGCATACAGTTGTAAACGATACACAAGTTTTAGCACCTGTTGATGGCAAAGTAGTAGTCATTGAAGAAGTTGAAGAAACTGAATATTTTAAAGACAAACGCTTGCAAGTAAGCGTATTTATGTCGCCAATAAATGTGCATGCCACACGTTATCCTGTTGGAGGCAATGTGGTGTTTAGTAAATATCATCCAGGGAAATATTTGGTTGCATGGCATCCAAAATCAAGTACCGAAAACGAACGTACAACTGTAGTTGTTGAAAATAAAACCTACGGAAAAGTGTTATTTAGACAAATTGCAGGCGCCCTAGCAAAACGTATTGTAAATTATGCCAAGGAAGGTGATACTGTTAAACAAGGGTCTGACCAAGGATTTATTAAATTTGGCTCTAGAGTTGATTTATTTTTACCATTAGATACAAACATTAAAGTAAGCTTAAACCAAAAAGTAAAAGGCGGTGAAACCGTTATTGCACAAGAATAATATGACTTCAGAAGAGTTAGAAATAAAATTTAGGGACGCTGTTGATAGAATCAATGCGCACGAAGAACCTTTTCCTGCAGATACTCTACTAAAACTTTATGCCTACTACAAAAAAGCTACTAACGATTATGGCAGGCCAAAAAGTCGAGATGCTCTAATCAATGCTTTTAAAACCAATGCCCTTTTCCAAGCTGAAGATATAAGCCAAGATAAAGCCAAGCAACAATATATTGAGTTGGTAGATAATTACTTTTTGTATCGCAAGTAATGAAACCATTTAAAGTTAAATCCATACGAGCGTTTATAGGTGCTAAAAACTTTGATGAATCAAGAAACTTCTATTTAGATTTGGGTTTTGAAGAAATAATAACCTCGCCTAAAATGTCTTACTTTAAACTAGGTGATTTTGGGTTTTATCTACAAGATGCTTATGTAAAAGACTGGGTGGATAACTCCATGTTATTTTTAGAAGTTGACAACTTACAACAGCACCTTGATGAAATAACAAGTTTACAACTCGACAAAAAATACGACAACGTACGTGTAACCAATATACACTATAACGATTGGGGAAACGAGTTTTTTATGTACGACCCTTCTGGTGTGCTGTGGCATATTGGAGAATTTAAGAAATAAGTTGGCTTGACTTTCTCAAAAAAATAGTCGAAATTCGTTTAACGTAGTGTATAAACAATTAAAAAAGTTCATACACACAAAAAGTTGGAGAGTAATTGCCTGCGGCACATAGAAACCGTGTTTTGCAAACACTCTCCTTTCTATTAATTACTCTCCAACGTTCCCTGTTAATTGCGCCAACTATGTTTTTGTATATTTGCTAGGTTACCTGTGAACTCCACACGTAACTACTAACAACACAGTGTATAGCGAATCAGGCGCAATTATGGCTCTCCGTGAGGCGCGCCTCACTACGCCATACACAGGGAACGTTAAACGAACCTCCTAACCCAAACTAGCCAAACTAGCTTTAATCGTTTCAATTTTCGCTAAAGCATCCGCCTCTTTTTTCTTTTCGCTAGCCACTACTTGTTCTGGTGCATTGTTTACAAAACGTTCGTTTGCCAGCTTTTTCTGTACCGATTTTAAGAAGCCTTCAGTATAATTAAGTTCTTCTGACAGTTTTGCTATTTCTGCCTCCACGTCAATACTACCTTGCATTGGTACAAAATACTCGTTAGATTTTACTCTAAAAGTCAAGGCACCATCAATGGCAGCATCAGTATAAGTTAAGTTCGAGATATTCCCTAGCTTTTTAATAACCACATCAAATGCTTTAGACACATTCTCATTATTTAATACAAATACTTCAATGGTATCTTTAAAAGCAATGTTTTTTTGCTTTCTAATAGTACGAATTCCCGAAATAACTTCTGATGCAAAATCAAATTCCTTAATAATCGTGTCATTTACAGGCTTACTTTCAGGCCATTTAGACACGATTAATGCTTCTTCAGGAGAACGCTCAGCAATATGTTGCCAAATTTCTTCCGTTAGGAAAGGTATAAAAGGGTGTAATATTTTCAAGTTATTTTCCAAAATAGTAATAACGGCATCAAACGTAGTTTTATCGATGGGTTGTTGGTAGGCAGGTTTTACCATTTCTAATAACCACGAACAGAAGTCGTTCCAAATCAACTTATAGGTTTCCATTAAGGCATCACTTAAACGGTATTTGCTAAAGTGGTCTTGAATAACCGTTAAAGTCTTCTGGAAATTATTTTGATACCAATCAATGGCTATTTTGGCGTATTCAGGTTGCTCGATATTGGCTACTTCCCAACCATCAATCAATCTATAAGCGTTCCATATTTTGTTAGCAAAAGCTTTTCCTTGTTTGCACTTTTCTTCGTCAAACAACAAATCATTCCCAGCACCTGAACTTAATAGCAACATTCCTACTCTTACACCATCGGCACCATAGGTTTCAATAAGTTTTAAAGCATCAGGCGAATTTCCTAACTGCTTAGACATTTTTCGCCCTTGTTTATCACGTACTATTCCAGTAAAATAAACATTGTTAAACGGTTTTTCGTTTTTGTATTCATACCCAGAAATAATCATACGTGCCACCCAAAAGAAAATAATATCTGGCCCAGTTACTAAATCATTTGTTGGATAATAGTATTCTATATCTTTATTATCTGGATGTCTAATCCCATCAAACACACTCATAGGCCATAACCATGCAGAAAACCATGTGTCTACAACATCTGATTCTTGACGAATATTTTCAACATCTAATATAATTCCTTTTTCTTCAATAAGATTTCTTGCTTCATTAATATCTTTAGCTACCACAAAATCTTCAATTCCATCGCCATAATAATAGGCAGGAATTTGTTGTCCCCAACGTAATTGACGAGAAATATTCCAATCACGAATATTGGTCATCCAATGTCTGTAGGTGTTTTCTATTTTCTTTGGAAAAAACTTAATATCTCCAGTTTCTAAAACTGCAGAAATGGCTGGCTTTACCAAATCTTCCATTTTTAAAAACCATTGGTCACTTAATCGTGGCTCAATAATGGCTTTTGTTCTTTCAGAAATACCTACTCTATTATTATAATCTTCAACTTTCGTCAAACAACCTAAGCTTTCAAGCTCTTTTACAATCTCTTTTCTAGCTTCAAAACGGTCTTTTCCTTCGTAATGCAATCCAAAACTATTAAGCGTCGCATCATCGTTAAAAATGTCTATCACTTCAAGATTGTGCTTATCTCCAATGTCTTTATCGTTTATATCATGTGCTGGCGTTATTTTTAGGCAGCCTGTGCCAAATTCAACATCTACATACTCGTCTTCAATAATGGGGATTTCTCTGTTACAAATAGGTACAATAACTTGTTTGCCTTTAAGTTGTGTATAACGTTCATCATTTGGGTTAACACAAACTGCAGTATCCCCTAAAATGGTCTCAGGACGCGTAGTTGCAATTGTCACAACCTCATCAGAATCTTTTATTTTATAAGCAACGTGATATAATTTTCCTTGTTTATCAATATATTCCACTTCCTCATCAGAGAGTGTTGTTTTAGCTTCAGGGTCCCAGTTTACCATTCGGTAACCTCGATAGATCAATCCTTTATTGAATAAATCAACAAATACATTGATAACGCCTTCGCTCATATCGTCATCCATTGTAAACTTAGTACGTTCCCAATCGCAAGAGCATCCTAATTTTTTAAGCTGTTCAAGTATTACACCACCATATTCATGTGTCCAGTCCCAAGCATGTTTTAAAAACTCTTCACGTGATAAGTTATTTTTATCAATACCTTGCTCTTTAAGTTTTGCCACAACTTTAGCTTCGGTAGCAATAGATGCATGGTCGGTTCCAGGAACCCAACAAGCGTTTTTACCCAATAAACGTGCACGACGAATTAACACATCTTGTAACGTATTATTAAGCATGTGTCCCATATGCAAAATTCCCGTAACGTTTGGTGGCGGAATTACAATTGTGTAGGGTTCTCGATGGTCTGGTTCTGAATGAAAATAATTGTGTTTCATCCAGTAATCATACCACTTGTTTTCTACATTATTTGCATCATATTGCGATGGAATAGACATGTTTTGGAATAGTTTTTGAATAATAATGTGCAAAAGTAGGTATATTTTGTTTTCTGCGAAATTAATTGACTTAATAATATCTTTTATAGATATGTTGAATGCATAATTAAGAGTGCATTACGTCTAATATTTTTGTAGATTGAACAAAATGTATGTATGTTTACATTGATTAAAACCCAAAATGATGAAAAAATTAGTAATCTTATTATTCGTTGGAATGGTTGGTTTTGCAGTATCTGCACAAGATAAAGTTGCAAAAATCAAGTTTAAAACCGAGACTATTGACTATGGTACCATTGAAAAAGGTGCTGACGGTGTTCGTGTGTTTGAATTTACAAATACTGGAGATGCACCACTTGTTATAACCAAAGTTAAATCTACTTGTGGTTGTACTGTACCAAAAAAACCTGAAGAACCAATTATGCCAGGAGAAACTGGTGAAATTGAAGTTAAATATGACACTAAAAGATTAGGTGTTATTATGAAAACTATTTTAGTCACTTCTAATGCTGAAACGACTAGCGTTGCTTTAAAGATTAAAGGAAGCGTTATTGACCCTTCAAAAAGTGGTGTACTTGAAAAGAAAAGCAAAAGTGTTTTAGAACAAACGCAATAAAAAATCTTAAATAGATTATATTAAAATCCTCCATTGTGAGGATTTTTTATTAGAATAAACTTTCTAACAGGAATTGAAACTTCATTTGCACACCATTTCTATCTATAATCATTCTTATTCGCTTTCCGTTATGCCCAAAAAATAATTGTGTGACTTCTTGTAAGGAATAAAGATGTACATCTTTGTTATTTATTCTTAGTATAATATCATTTAGCTTTAAACCTGCTTTTTCGGCTGGAGAATCTTTACGGAGCTCAACAATAGATAGAGATGGCGCCAAAACATACTTAAAAGATTTACTTGTTCTTATAGTGTTTTTCTGACTACTTTCAGACAGTGCACCATAGCTTGTATTTACAGTCTTATTATTTCTTTCTTTTACAACTCGCATACCACTATGTTCAAGCGAAATGCCACTTTTATTATAATAGAATGGGCTTTTGAAATTACTATTTACACGCAATGAAATCTTTCTATTTTGATAATCAAATATTATATTAAAACGCTTTAAAATTTCACCTCCCAAACTTCCATTTCTTTCTTTAAACTTTCTAGCAAAACTCACTGAAGATGAATCAGGAAAAGCTGTATTTACATTCTCAAGAGTAAAGTTTCCAATTGAAAATTTATTAATTTTAGATCGTTTTCCATAAACACTTCCGCTTAGACCTCTTCCCAAAAAATCTTCAAAAAAATTATCAGGGACATTTATACTCTTCGCTTCATCATTAAAGAGCCATAAAGCGTCACTACCTCCACTATCAATTAATAGCTTTACCGGAATATAACTATCATTCTCAGAAATTTTTATACGTCCATTTAAGAATGGTTTTTTACTCGAAAAATCTAAATCATAAACTTCACATTTTTTACATTTTTTTCGTTCGTAAAACTCAGGAGCAAACAATATCATTTGTTTTTTTGAGTAGTTAATTTCTACTACAAAATCTTTAAATAAATCATATCCAATAATACCATGAATAGGAATACCTAATTGAGGAGTAAAATTTAAAGAAGCGTCAAAAATAGTAAAGACTTCTTGATCTACATTAACTGCATTTCCAATTTTAAAGATATTTCCTTTCGATTTTAAAGCTTTAACTGATTCACCCTCTCCTAATCCTCTTAAAAAAATCTCTTCTTCCTTATTTACATTTAGGTCTTCGGATAAATTAATAAAATTAAAAACAATAGCCTTGCTAACTCCAGTATCCAAAAGAAAAGACAGTGGCACTCCATTAACCTCAACTGGAATTACTATAAGATTATTTATAAATTTAAAGCTAATCTTATCTTTTTCTTTGTTTTGCAAAACAAATCTACCCTGTGAATAAGCAGACAAAGTCAACCCAAACAGTAGTATTGATAATATCAAACATCTCTTTTTCATGCAATTTATCATAGGCTAATTACAATTTACAAATCTTTTTATGAAATACTTTCTAAAGCATCAATTTTTAAATAAACTTTAGGATTATTTTTTGCAACTTTGTAATTCTTTAAAAACAACTATAAAATGCCAACTATATCTAACAAAGGGAAAGCAATGCCACAATCACCAATTAGAAAATTGGTGCCATTTGCAGAAGATGCTAAAAAACGCGGAGTAAAAGTATTTCATTTAAATATTGGTCAGCCAGATATTAAAACGCCTCAAATTGCCTTAGATGCAGTAAAAAACAACAATTTAGAAGTTGTTGCTTATAGTCGCTCTGAAGGTTCAGAGGAGTATAGAACCAAAATTGCTAACTACTATGCAAAAAACGACATTTATGTAAATGCAAATGACATTATTGTTACAACAGGTGGTAGTGAAGCATTATTATTTACATTTGGAAGTATTATGGATGCTGGTGATGAAGTAATTATTCCTGAACCCTTTTATGCGAATTATAATGGTTTTTCAACAGCTTCAGGCGTTAAAGTTGTTCCTGTAATTTCTAAAATTGAAGATAATTTTGCCTTACCTCCTATTGAAGAACTTGAAAAACTTATAACTCCAAAAACCAAAGCCATTTTAATTTGCAATCCAGGAAATCCTACTGGTTATTTATACAGTAAAGAAGAAATTAAAAAATTAGCTTCTATTGTTAAAAAACATGATTTATTTTTAATTGCAGATGAAGTATATCGTGAATTTGCTTATGATGGATTTGAGCATTATTCTGTAATGCAAGAAGCTGGGCTAGAAGAGCATGCTATTATAATAGATTCTGTTTCTAAAAGATATAGTATGTGTGGAGCAAGAATAGGTTGTATTGTATCTAAAAATAAAAATGTTATAAATACTGCGCTAAAGTTTGCCCAAGCTAGGTTATCACCTCCTACATACGCTCAAATAGCAAGTGAGGCAGCATTAGATACACCTCAAAGTTATTTTGATGATGTTATAGAAGAATATGTTTCTAGACGTAACACACTAATATCTGAATTACAAAAAATTGAAGGTGTCAAAGTTGCTAAGCCTAAAGGAGCCTTTTATTGTATTGTTGAATTACCTGTTGAAAGTGCTGATAATTTTGCACAGTGGCTATTAGAAGAGTTTAATTATAATGGAGAAACAATAATGGTTGCTCCTGCTGCTGGTTTTTATTCTACAAATGGATTAGGTTTAAACCAAGTAAGGATTGCTTACGTGCTAAAAGAAGAGGATTTAATTGCTTCCGTAAATATTTTAAGAGAAGCACTAAAAGCTTATAAAGATTAGTGATTATTCAGAAAAACATATCACTAAAGTCTTTTAACACTTTTGGTATCGATGTTTGCGCGAAACATTTTTTATCTGTAAACAACATTGCAGATCTAAAGAAGGTGCTGAAATCTCAAATCTATCCTGACAAATTCATTCTAGGTGGTGGTAGCAATATGTTACTTACCAAAGATATTGAGAAACTTGTACTCCATATAAATCTAAAAGGAATTGAGGTTATTTCTAAAACAGACACCTCAGTTTTTGTAAAAGCTAATGCTGGCGAAAACTGGCACGAATTTGTAATTTGGTGCATAGAACAAAATTTTGGAGGGATAGAAAACTTATCTTTAATTCCAGGCAATGTTGGTACTGCACCAATCCAAAATATTGGTGCCTATGGTGTGGAGTTAAAAGATGTTTTTGAATCTTGCGAAGCTTTACACATCGCTTCTGGCGAAATAAAAACGTTTACAAAAGAAGATTGCCAGTTTGATTACAGAAATTCTGTATTTAAAAACGAACTTAAAGGGCAATACATTATTTTAAATGTCGCTTTTAAACTTACAACTCAAAATCATACTATTAAAACAAGTTACGGTGCTATTAGCAATGAACTTGAAAATCAAAATATTACCAAGCCAACTATAAAAGATGTATCTAATGCTGTTATAGCCATTAGGTCATCAAAACTTCCAGATCCAAAAGAGATTGGAAATAGTGGCAGTTTTTTTAAAAACCCTATTATTTCGGTAACACAATTTGAAAAGCTTAAACATAATTTTCCTGATATACCGAGTTACACAATTTCAAATGAATTAGTAAAAGTGCCTGCTGGATGGTTAATAGAACATGCTGGTTTTAAAGGCAAAACCTTTGGTGATTATGGAGTTCATAAAAATCAAGCATTAGTATTGGTAAATTATGGCAATGCTAATGGAGGAGATATTTTAAACCTTTCTAAACTCATTCAATTAACTATAAAACGTATTTTTGACATTAATTTAGAAGCTGAAGTAAATATTTTTTAACATTTAGCGTTACTCACATTAGAGTTTCAAGAAAACAGCTTACTTTTTTAATTAATGAGTATAATTACTATATTGTTTTTATAATTTATATATCCAAATTTGGTTTCACAATTAGAACTACATATTGTTAGTCTTTTAAAGGAAGGAGATAAAAGAGCCATCCCTATTATTTATGAAAATTATTCTGCCTCGTTGCTAGGTGTTATTCAAAAAATAATAAAGGACGAAGCCATGGCGCAAGATGTTCTTCAAGAAACATTTATAAAAGTTTGGAGATACGCTAAAAAATATGATGAAAAAAAAGCCAAATTATTCACTTGGCTATATCGTATTGCCAGAAATACTGCAATTGATAAATTACGCAGCCATAATCTAAAATTTGAAAAAGAAATCCAAATTGCCGACTCAAACGTATATAAGATATCAACAGCAGGATTAAATCAAGACACAATTGATTTACAAAAGCATGTTGCAACATTAGATGTTAAGTACCAAACTGTGTTAAAAGCCCTGTTTTTTGAGGGCATGACACAGCAGGAAGCAAGCGACGAACTTGAGATTCCGTTAGGTACCATAAAATCTAGATTAAAAATTGGATTAAGAGAATTAAAAAAAATCTATAATCCATAAAATATTACAGTCATGGAAAAAAAAGTACAAAAATTTTTAGATTCTGGTTTACTGGATAAGTACTTGATTGGAGCTACAACAGCTTCAGAAACTGTAGCAGTTGAATCATTTATACAAAAACACCCTGAAGTAAAGGAAGAGTATAATATGCTACAAGACCAACTTGAGTTGGCAGCTAAAGCACAAGCAGTTAGACCTCCTTCTTATACGCTGGATGTTATTTTAGATTCAATAAACGAAAAGCCTGTAATTCATTTACAACCTAAACGTAAAGTCGCCTATTGGTGGAGCATTGCAGCAAGTGTGGCAGCATTGATTTTTGCTGGAACTGCTTATCAACTCTATGATAAAAATCAGGATTTATTAAATGAAAACAACACCATCGCTGAAGAAATTTTTGATTTGAGAGACGATATTCAAGATAATAATAGCAAACTTGATGATGTTATGAGACAATTCATGAAGTTAAACAACCCTGAAACAGAGAAATATGTTTTAAGAGGGAACAATAGAGCTGAAGATTTAAAAACCGTAGCATACATTAACCCTATTGAAAAATCATCTTTAATAGATGTGGTATCGCTTCCTGAAATTTCGCAAGAGCAATCTTACCAATTATGGGCACAAATGCAAGATAAAATGGTGAATTTGGGTATTCTAGATATTGAAGACCGTAAACTTAAATCTGTACCATATATTGAGGACGCATTAAGTTTAAATATCACTATTGAGCCTAAGGGCGGAAATAGCAATGCATCGTTAGAAAACTCAGTTGCCGAAATTTCTTTAAAACAGAAAGACAACAATTAACACATATAGTACACTTAGTAACTAAAAAGAGCCTTTAAATTTAAAGGCTCTTTTTTATTTATTCTAATTGTCTTGGGTTGCAATTACATGCTTCCAAATTAATGTTCCTATAATACCACCAGCTATTGGTGCTACTATAAACAGCCATAATTGTTGTAATGCCATTCCGCCTGCAAAAATTGCTGGTCCTAAACTACGTGCAGGATTTACCGAAGTACCTGTTATTGGAATCACGACCATGTGTATTAAAACCAATGTTAAACCAATAGCTAAACCTGCCATTGTAGCATTACCAAGTTTGGATATAAGCGCATGAATTACAATTAAGAAAATAGCTGTAAAAACAAGTTCGGCAATAAATGCCGCTTGCATAGAATAGTTACCTAAATAGCCTTCTCCCCAACCATTGGAGCCATAAGCCCATTCGCCTGCTTCAAATCCTGATTGTCCATTTAATAAAGTAGATAATACTAAAATGGCTAACACTGCTCCTATACATTGTCCAACAACATAGCCTGCGGTATCTTTCGCTGATAGTTTTCCTGCCACTAACATTCCAATGGAAATTGCAGGGTTTATATGGCAACCAGATATTGGCCCAATGGTGTATGCCATAACGACTACTGCTAAACCAAAGGCAAGAGAAATTCCTAATAACCCTAGCCCAGAAACAGCTCCTACTGAGCCACCTGCTATGGCAGCTGCACCACAACCAAATAAGGTGAGGCAAAACGTACCGAATAATTCTGAAATAATTTTTTTCATAATAGTTAATTTAATTAGTTAGTTATCAATAAATATAAGCAATTAATAATAAGACACTTAACCATAAGCTTTGTCACATTTAAAACACTAACACCATGTTTTCTATAATAATTTATTAGAATGAATTATCTTTGCACAAACATTTTTACACATGAAACTCCTTTTAATCACATTAGTCTTATTAGGCCTTGCAATTGCAGGAATAGCCATTAAACTTTGGGCAAAAAAAGATGGAGAGTTTGCAGGAACCTGTGCAAGCCAAAACCCTATGCTCAATAAAGATGGTGAAGCTTGTGGTTTTTGTGGAAAAACTCCAGACCAATTTAAAGATTGCAACGAAACTCAGCACTCATAAACATTAATGATTGTGTTAGGTATTTTATTTTACACATTTATTACTGTTGTTCTTATTCAGTTAGCATTTTACGGTGGTATTTTTTCAAAATTTGCTTTTCATAAACATGAAAAACAAAAGCAAAAAAACATAGCAGTTTCCATTTTGGTTTGTGCTAAAAATGAAGCAGAAAATTTAAAAGAATTTATTCCGCTAATTTTAAAACAAAACTACCCAACATTTGAGCTTATATTGATAAATGACGATTCCAATGATGACACATTAGACGTCATGAAATCGTTTCGATTAGCTCATAACAATATTAAAATTGTAGATGTAAAACCAATTGAAGCCTTTTGGGGAAACAAAAAATACGCCTTAACTCTTGGTATAAAAGCGTCATCAAATAACTTTCTTTTATTTACTGATGCTGATTGCAAACCATTATCAGACAATTGGATTAAAGAAATGAGCAGTCATTTTACCAATAAAAAAGCGATTGTTTTAGGCTATGGTGCTTATAAAAAAACTAAAGGATTTCTAAACAAACTCATTCGTTTTGAAACCTTATTAACTGCTATTCAATACTTTTCATATGCAAAAATAGGCATGCCATATATGGCTGTTGGTAGAAATTTAGCTTATAGAAAAGAAACCTTTTTTGAAGCTAAAGGGTTTATGAATCACATGAACGTACGCTCAGGAGATGATGATTTATTTGTGAATCAAATTGCTAATGCAGCAAATACAACTATCTCTGTTTCAAAAGATAGTTTTACCGAATCAATTCCTGAGAAGTCTTTATCTCATTGGTTTACACAAAAAAAACGCCATGTTTCTACAGCCAAATACTACAAACCAAAACACAAATTAGTATTAGGTGTATTTTACGTTTCCCAAATACTTTTTTGGCTATTAAGCCTTATACTTTTGGTAAGTCTTTTTAAATGGAAAATTGTATTAGGCTTAATTCTTATAAGGTTTATTGTTCAATATGTTGTTATAGCACTATCCGCTAAAAAACTTGACGAAAAAAATCTTTTAATTACACTTCCAGCTCTCGAATTATTTTTAATTGTCTCGCAATTAGCTATATTTATATCTAATATTACTACAAAACAAGGTCGTTGGAAATAAAAGATGTCATTAAAAAAGCAAAAGAAAACAATCAAATTGCTTTCAATTTTTTGTTAGATACCTTTTGGAATGACGTTTATGGATTTTTATTAAAACGCACCCATAACGAAAACGATGCCGAAGACATTACCATACAAACCTTTTCCAGGGCGTTTGATAAAATAGACACATACAATGAAAAGTATAAGTTCAAAACGTGGCTTATCACTATTGCAAAGAACATTCATATAGATTTCTTGAGGGTTAAAAAAAAGTCTATTTCCAATGAAAGAAGTGATGACCATGATGAGCGCGTTAAAGATATCATAGATGACACCCCAACTATTGAAGATACCATAATTACAGAGCAAAATTTAGCCAAACTCCTTCGTGATATAAAAAAGTTAAAGCCACATTATCAAGAAGTGATTAATCTACGTTATTTTCAAGAATTGAGTTATCAAGAAATAGCCAATACCCTTGACGAACCAATGAGTAATGTAAAAGTAAAACTGCTTAGGGCAAAAAAGTTATTAGCAGAAATAATTCAGAAGAAATAGCCCAAAATGCCAAACAAACAACCTCAATATTATATAGAATCAGGAAATGCAGCTATTCTGAATATTTCATTATCAATTTTTTGCAGCTTGATTTTAATAGGTTTTCTTAGCATGATTTATGCTCTTTTTGTTGCTTATATTCCCATTGTATACTTTAATATTTTACTTACAATAGGATTAGGTATTGCAATTTCATTCGTAAGTAGATTATTTAATAGTATCTTCAAAATAAGAAATAGAAAAAAAACTCTTATAATCACTATAATACTTGCCCTTTTTGGAGTTTACTTTCAATGGATATGGTATTTATTATACATAAGCTCTGAAGAGTTTCAAGTTGTAGAAAATATTTCATCTTTTTTTAGTTTATTAGTCCATCCTAACTGGGTTATTGAATCAATTATAGAAATTAGTCAAATTGGTGTTTGGGGCATTTTTGGTTTTCCAAGATTCAATGGATTTTTTTTATGGACAATATGGATTTCTGAATTAGTAATAATTGTTTATATGGCATATCATAATTACACTAATTTTGAAACTATTCCTTTCTCTGAAAAAGAGAATCAATGGTTCATTAAAGAATATATAGATACAGAATTTGAATACATTTCTTACAAACAAAAATTCATTGATGATTTTCAAAGCTCTCCTTATGAAGCAATAAAAAAACTAGAAAAAGGAAATGGAATAAGACATTCTAGAATTTCTATCTATAAAACGAAGATGGAATCACAATATTTATTTGCTATTAACAATGTTATTGTAACTCAAAAAGGAAAAGGAAAAGAAGATATTACTGTGGTATTAAAACCATGTTTTGTAGATAAGCTATTTATAAATAATATTAAAAACGACTATAGAATCAAAAAATCATCTCGCTTTGAATTTTAACATTAAAAATTTAGGTCCTGGATTACTATTTGCTGGAGCAGCAATTGGTGTATCACACTTGGTACAATCTACAAGAGCTGGAGCCGATTTTGGATTGGGCTTGCTTTGGGCTTTATTGCTGGTAAACCTTTTTAAATACCCTTTTTTTCAATTTGGCCCTAGATATGCATCAGCAACTGGCGAAAGCTTATTAGACGGTTACAAAAAAATGGGGAATGGTATTTTAATAGCTTACTTTATTTTATCGTTTGCTACAATGTTTACTATACAAACAGCTGTAACCATTGTAACTGCTGGGTTAGCTTCCTCCCTATTTGGTGAACTTGGTTTTGATGCTGAATTTGCCGTAAAAATATGGACTATAATTGTTCTTATTATCAGTTTAGCATTACTTATTTTTGGAAAATATAAACTACTAGATAAATTAATAAAGGTTATTATAATTACTTTATCTATTAGTACAATTGCTGCTGTTATAGTAGCCTTATCAAATAACCCTGCTCCAATTTCTTTTACACAAATATTACCAGAAGGCGCTATTGAAATTGGGTTTTTAATCGCTTTTATGGGTTGGATGCCAGCACCTTTAGATATTTCGGTTTGGCATTCTCTTTGGGCTGTAGAAAAAAGAAAAGATGATAAAGAATTCAATGCCAAATCAGCTTTGTTTGATTTTAATGTAGGTTATATTGGCACTTTTATTTTAGGTATTTGTTTTGTATTGTTAGGATGTCTAGTAATGTTTGGTTCTGGAGAATCATTTAGTAATGCAGCTGGAGTATTTTCTGGACAACTAATAGATATGTATACCACAAGTCTAGGCGAGTGGGCATATATAATTATTGGTATTGCCGCTTTTACTACTATGTTTAGTACTACACTTACGTGTTTAGACGCTTCTCCTCGAGCTATGGATAGAACTGTAGAACTCTTATTTAATAGAGATTATAAACTTGGTTACTTAGCTTGGATACTATTATTGGCTATCGGAACAATTAGTATTTTCTTCTTTTTTGATTCAGAAATGGGGTTACTTGTAAAAATTGCAACGGTTCTGTCATTTTTAACAGCACCTTTCTATGCCATAATAAACTACAAACTCATTAGTGGTAAACACACTCCTAAAGAAGCTAGACCATCTTTAACCATGCATATTTTAAGCTGGCTTGGAATAATTTTCTTAATAGGTTTTAGCATTTATTATCTAACAACTTTATAGCCTGTTTTTAATTATAGACTTTGTATCTTTGCAATCATTATTTAATAAAACATGAGTACTGAATCTATTACTACAGAGCGCAAACCAAAACCAAAATGGCTTAGGGTAAAACTCCCAACTGGTAAAAAGTACACCGAGTTAAGAGGGTTGGTTGACAAGTATAACCTAAACACTATTTGTACTTCAGGAAGCTGCCCAAATATGGGAGAATGTTGGGGGGAAGGGACTGCAACCTTTATGATTCTTGGTAATATTTGCACACGTTCATGTGGGTTTTGTGGTGTAAAAACAGGAAGACCAGAATCGGTAGATTGGGACGAACCAGAAAAAGTTGCACGTTCTATAAAAATTATGGGCATCAAACACGCCGTTTTAACAAGTGTAGATAGAGATGACCTTAAAGACATGGGAAGCATTATGTGGGCAGAAACTGTTAAGGCAGTTAGACGAATGAATCCTGAAACAACCATGGAAACTTTAATTCCAGATTTTCAAGGCATAGAACAACATTTAGATAGAATTTTAGAAGTTAATCCAGAAGTTATTTCACATAACATGGAAACCGTTCGTCGTTTAACAAGAGAAGTGCGTATTCAAGCAAAATACGATAGAAGCTTGAGTGTACTAAAATATTTAAAAGATAATGGACAACGCCGTACCAAAACAGGCATCATGCTTGGTCTTGGCGAAAAGCGTGAAGAAGTAATTGAAACGCTACATGAACTTAAAGAAGCAAAAGTAGATGTGGTTACTATTGGTCAATATTTACAACCAAGTAAAAAGCACTTACCTGTAAAACAATTTGTGACTCCAGACCAATTTCAAGAATACAAGGAAATAGGATTGGATTTAGGATTCCGCCACGTAGAAAGTAGCGCATTGGTAAGGTCTTCATATAAAGCTCAAAAACACATTAACTAAACATGATTAATGTTGCCATAAATGGTTTTGGTAGAATTGGAAGACGTGTTTTCAGGCTACTATTAAACAATCCCAACATAAATGTCGTTGCTATTAATGACCTTGCAGATAGCAAGACTTTAAGTCATCTTTTAAAATATGATAGTATTCATGGTGTTTTACCCAATACTATGTCTTTTAATGACAATCATATTATTATCGATAACCAACAAATCAATCTTCAAAACAAGAATCATCCAAAAGATATTAATTGGAAACCTTATGAGGTTGACTATGTTATAGAAGCTACGGGAAAGTTTAAATCTTTTGACGATTTAAATCATCATATTAAAAATGGTGCTTCAAAAGTTATTTTATCTGTTCCACCAATAGATGATTCCATAAAAACAGTGGTTTTAGGCGTCAATGAAGATATATTGAATAAAAATGATGTCATAATTTCCAATGCGTCCTGCACTACCAATAATGCTGCACCAATGATTGACATTATCAACAATCTCTGTGGCATTACACAAGCATACATTACTACAATTCACTCTTACACTACAGACCAAAGTTTACACGACCAACCACATCGTGATTTGCGTCGCGCTAGAGCTGCTGGTCAATCCATAGTGCCAACAACAACTGGAGCAGCCAAGGCATTGACTAAAATTTTTCCTGAATTATCTAATGCTATTGGTGGTTGTGGCATTAGAGTTCCTATTGCCAATGGCTCTTTAACCGATATTACCTTTAATGTAAAGCAAAATGTAACGGTAAGCGAGGTAAACGACGCCTTTAAAAAAGCAGCCGAATCTAATTATAAAGGTATTCTAGAATACACTAACGACCCAATCGTATCTATTGATATTGTTGGTAATCCACATTCTTGTATTTTCGACTCCCTCATGACATCGGTTATAGGTAACATGGTAAAAATTATTGGTTGGTACGATAACGAAACAGGGTATTCTAATAGAATTATCGATTTAATTTCCAAACTATATAAAAGTTAGTTTATCGACCAAATGCATATTTTTTTATAAAAAGTGCATTTTATCGAATAAAATATTATATTTGTCGATAAAACGACCTAAAAATGTCCCAAATCAAATATTACATATTTGTTTTTTTAGTCTTAATAACTACCAATTTTTACCCTCAAGATACTATTGAGGACGACGTTGCTTTAGATAAAAATAAGATAGAATTCTTTATTGATGAAGCCGATAAAGAAACTCAAAAATCCAATTATTATAACGCCATTACTATTCTTCAAAAAGCACTGGCTGTTGCCGAAAAAATTGAGAGCAAAGAAGACCAAGGTATTATACACTCCAAAATAGCGAATCTACAGTATAACCTAGAGAAATATCAAGAGGCCAATTTTACAATATTTAAAGCAATGGCTATACAACGTGAAATTGATGATGTAACCAATCTTGCTGTCTCTAGATACACCTGTGGAATAATATACTTAGCACAAAAAGATTATGTTAACGCTTTAGATTACTTTAAATCTGCAAAAACAATTTTCGAAGAAGAAAATTATAATGAACTTGTTGCCAAAGTAACGCTAAACGAGGCAAAAGCTTACATAGGGCAAGGCAACTTAACCGAAGCCAATGCGCTAGTAGATAAAGCAATTATTTCATCAAAAAAATACGAATTACCTAACATCCATAGTGCAGCTTTAATAAAAAGTGGAAATATAGCTTACAAAGAGGGGAAATACCAAAGAGCTTTGGCACAAACCAAAGAAGGCTCTAATCTAGCTAAAGATGCAGGAAACCTTATTGTTTTAAACGAAAGTTACAAGGCACTAAGTAATATTTATGAAAAAACTGGTGACTACCAATTGGCAAATACAAACTTGCATCTTTTTATAAAACTTAGTGATTCTATTTCAAACATTAAAAATGAAAACCTACTTGCTGAAAAAGAAATTATTGATGCAGATAAAGACACTTTAATTCAAACACAAAAAGAGGAAATAGACAAAAAAATAGAATCAGACAGTTTAAACAAACTAACCACAATTTTAAGTGTTGGGTTAATAACCATTCTTTCTCTACTAACACTTTCATTATACAAAAACAACAACATTAGGTTAAAAACCAATAACATGTTGTATCGTAAAAATGAAGAGTTATTAACCGAAAAAGAAAGAGCAGAAATTGCTGCAAAAACTAAAACAAATTTCTTATCAACAGTAACGCATGAGTTAAGAACTCCTCTTTATGCAGTTACAGGTTTGACCAATATGCTATTGGAAGAAAACCCAAGGAAAGAACAAATGCAGCATTTAAAATCGCTTAAATTTTCTGGAGATTACCTGCTAACTTTTATTAATGATATTCTTCAAATAAATAAAATTGAAGCAAATAAAGTTGAGCTTGACCCAGAGGTTTTTAATCTAAAAAATAAAGTAGAAAATGTCATTGCTGCGTTAAATAATTCGGCAGTAGATAATAATATTTTCATCCATTTTGAATACGATAAAAAGCTACCAGAAATATATAACGGTGACCAATTAAAAATTTCTCAAATCCTTATAAACCTTATTGGTAATGCCATAAAATTTACTAAAGATGGAGATATTTGGGTAAGAGTAACACAATTGGGAGTAAAAGGTAAAATGCACTCTATTCGTCTTGAAGTAGAAGATAATGGTATTGGAATTACAAAAGAAAAACAAGAAAGCATGTTTGAAAGTTTCTCGCAAGGGTCTGTTCAAATTAACCGAAAATATGGTGGAACTGGACTTGGGCTTTCAATTGTAAAAGGCTTGGTTAAAATATTAAAAGGTAAAATTTATTTAAAAAGCGAATTGGGGAAAGGAACAAGCTTTTTTGTAGAATTACCTTTAGAGGAAGCCAAGGAAATAACTAAAGTTAAAAGTAAAGATTACGCAAAAGATTTAAATAACCTAGATTTAGAAAACGTGAGAATTTTAGTAGTAGAAGACAACAAAATTAACCAAATGATCACTAAAAAAATCTTGAACAAGATGAACTTAGTTTGCGATTTGGTTGACAACGGTGAAGACGCTGTTGAGAAAGTAAAAGAGGTAACTTATGATGTCATTTTAATGGACATTCACATGCCAGGAATTAGTGGTTTAGAAGCCACCAAACAAATACGCGCGTTCGACAAAGAGCTTACTATTTTTGCGCTTACAGCAGTAACGCTCGAAGACAAAATGCATGAGTTTGAAGAAGCAGGATTTAACGACATTATATCCAAGCCATTTAAGCAAGAAGATTTTGAGAAAAAATTATACGAAGCATTAAAAGAAAACGAAGCGTCAGCTTCTGCTTAGTATTATTTGCTGCAAAAATCCATTATTAATTTATTGAATTTTTCGTGTTCAAAAATTCTGGTTTCAATTGGTAAATAATAGACTTTTTTACCTGATAACTTATCTCCTAGTTTTGTAAAATCTTTTTCTGTAGTTACAATTATGTCTTTCTCATTTAAAGCCTCAATATCTGCATCTGTAAAATTATGATGGTCTTTAAAGTTAATATGCTCAAAAGTATAACCTTCATCATTTAAAAAATTAACCAATGGCACTGCGTTGGCAATTCCAGTTACTAGCGTAAAATTATCAGCCTTTAGTTCACTTAAATTAATGTTGTGACTATTAGAGTAGATAACATTGGAATATTCAATAGTACTAAAAAAAACAAATTGGTTAGAATCTGCATTTAATCTCTGCTTAATACTGTTACGTTCCTCAATGCTAATATCTTTTGGGCATTTTGTAACTACAATAATATTAGCCCTTTTTGCTCCAGATTTTGGTTCACGTAAATCACCTGTTGGTAAGGTAATGTCGTCAATATATAATTTGCCGTAAGAGGTTAACAAAATATTAAATCCTGCTTTAACTTTTCTATGCTGAAATGCATCATCTAGCAATATAACGTCAGGGTTTTTTAAACTTTGTGATTTTGAAATACCATGTTGTCTATTGGCATCAACAGCGACTGTAATTTCTTTAAATTTTTTATAGAATTGATAAGGTTCATCTCCTATCGTTTCAGCATTAGATAAGTTATCTGCAATTTGAAAACCATCCGTTGTACGCTTATAACCTCTACTTAAAGTGGCTAGTTTAAAATTATTACTTAAAAGTCTAATTAAATACTCTATCATTGGTGTTTTTCCTGTACCACCGACACTAAGGTTTCCAACACAAATAACAGGAAAATCGTAACTTTTAGACTTAAAAATACCTTTATCATAAAAAACGTTTCGCAACCATGTTACTCCAAAATACATTGGGACAATAGGTAACAATATTTTTCTTATCAACTTCACAGTAACGAAATCAAATTTGATTATTAGATGAGCGCCAAGATAATCATTTTATAACTTAATAAAGATTACATAAGACCTCTTAAAAACAATAAAAGCTAACTTATGAAAGTAATTATTTATCTTTGAATCTAAACATAATTTTTTATGATTGTACAGGACGTTATTAATCACCTAGAAGAGTTAGCTCCACTATCTTATGCCGAAGATTTTGACAATGTAGGTTTACTTGTTGGCAATAAAAACAATAAAGTTTCTGGCATCCTTGTTACTTTAGATACACTTGAAGCTGTTGTAGATGAAGCTATTGAAAAAAAATGCAATCTCATTGTGAGCTTTCATCCAATACTATTTAAAGGACTAAAATCGCTAACAGGAAAAACGTATGTTGAGCGTGTTGTGATGAAAGCCATAAAACACGATATTTCCATTTTTGCAATTCACACAGCTTTAGACAATGCACTACAAGGCGTTAATGATAAAATTTGTGAGCAACTTGGTTTAATTAACAGGCAAATACTTATTCCGCAAGTTGGCACCATAAAAAAACTAACCACCTATGTTTCAAAAAATCAAGCGTCAACATTGCGAGAAGCGCTTTTTAATGCAGGTGCAGGAGCTATTGGCAATTATAACAATTGTAGTTTTAATGTTGATGGTGTAGGAACTTTTAATGGTAATGAAAACTCAAATCCAACTATTGGAGAAAAAGGTGTGACGCAGCAAGAAGAAGAAATTAAACTCACAATCACTTTCCAAAAACATTTAGAATCTAAAGTTCTACAAGCCCTTTTTAAAAATCATTCGTATGAAGAAGTGGCTTATGAGATAACTACGCTCGAAAATAAAAACCAGCATATTGGTATGGGAATGATTGGAGAGTTTGAAAATGAAATGACCGAAACTAACTTCTTGGAGCATTTAATATCTAAAATGAAAACAAAATGTGTACGACATTCTGCTTTATTAGATAAATCTATAAAAAAAGTAGCTGTTTTAGGAGGTTCAGGAAGTTTTGCCATAAATGCAGCAAAAGCCTTAGGAGCAGATGCTTATGTAACTTCCGATTTAAAATACCATGACTTTTTTATGGCCGAAAACAAGTTACTTTTAGCCGATATTGGACACTACGAAAGTGAACAGTACACAAAAAACCTTTTAGTAGCGTATCTTACAAAAAAAATTCCTAATTTTGCAATCGTTTTATCAAACACAAATACCAATCCTGTAAAGTATTTATAAGCATGGCTAAAAAGAAAGAAGTTACTGTAGAAGAGCGATTAAGAGCACTATACGATTTACAATTAATCGATTCTCGCGTTGACGAAATTAGAAATGTAAGAGGAGAGCTTCCTTTAGAAGTACGCGATTTAGAAGATGAAGTTGAAGGATTAAAAACTAGACTTCAAAAATTAGATGACAGCCTTTTAGATATAAGTGAGCAAATTAAGTCTAAAAAGAACTTGATTGAAGAAGCTAAAGCACTTATTAAAAAGTACTCTGAGCAACAAAAAAATGTTAGAAATAACAGAGAATACAACTCTTTAACTAAAGAAACTGAGTTCCAAGAACTGGAAATTCAATTAGCTGAAAAGCATATTAAAGAATTTAATGCTCAAATTGAGCAGAAAAAAGAAGTTATAGACGAAACTAAATCTCGTTTAAAAGAAAGAGACACTCATTTAAAACACAAAAAAGGTGAATTAGATGCCATTCTTTCTGAAACTGAAAAAGAAGAACAAGCACTTTTAAAGAAAAGCGAAGAGTACAAAAAAACAATCGAAGAAAGATTAGTTATTGCGTATGCTAGAATTCGTGAGAATGTAAAAAACGGACTAGCAGTTGTACCAATTGAAAGAGGTGCTTCTGGAGGGTCTTTCTTTACAATTCCACCACAAGTGCAAGCAGAAATTGCTTCTCGCAAAAAAATCATCACAGATGAGCACAGTGGTCGTATTTTAGTTGACGAAGCTTTAGCTAATGAGCAAAAAGCAAAAATGGAAAAAATGTTTTCTAAACTATAATTAGAATCAAAATATTTATAAAAGCCTTTAACAAATTGTTAAAGGCTTTTTTATTATGTAATTATTTTAGTTTCTTATCGACACAGTTAAAAAATAATTCTATGAAATCCTTTATACTCACTTTCTCAATTGCTCTATTATTTAGTTGTCAAAATAATGCACAACAAAAAACAGTAACTAAATCTAATAAAAGCAAGATAGAACAAGGACTAATGACAGCATACCCTGTTGAAGTACCACTAGAAAATGGTTTAGCAAGAGCCTATTTTGCAAGCGGTTGTTTTTGGTGTGTTGAAGCTGTTTACGAAAGTGTAAAAGGTGTAAAAGAATCTATCTCTGGGTATTCTGGAGGGCATACATTAAATCCTACTTATGAACTTAGCAACACTGGTAGAACAGGACATGCTGAGGCTGTAGAGATTATTTACGATCCAAACATTGTAAATTTTGCAACCTTGGTCGATGTCTATTTTGGGTCTCAAAACCCAGTTCAAGTAAATGGTCAGGGACCAGATATTGGTTCGCAATACCGCTCTATTATTTTTTATCAAAATGAGGAGCAAAAGCAAATTATTATTCAGAAAAAAGATGCTTTAGCTAAAAAACTCAATAAACGTTTAGCTGCCGAAGTGATGCCTTTTTTAAAATTTTGGGTTGGCGAAGATTATCATCAAGATTACGAGCGATTAAATCCAGATAGTCCATATATACAACGTATTTCAATTCCAAGATTAAATAGGTTTAAACAAAAATTCCCTCATTTACTAAAACATAATCATTAATTCTTACTGTTGACTTTCTCAGAAAAAAACGATAACTTCGTTTACATGTGCTGAACTAGCTTCAGTAACGTCGTGTATAAACAATTAAAAAAGTTCATACACACTAAAAGTTGTGTACAATTATGAACGAACAAAGTACATACCAAGAAATACAACCAAAAGCGGAATTGAAAGACTTCGTTCATTCTTTTTGGATGCACCAAAATAATTCCGATACTGTTGAGAAAACTACTATCGTTCCTGACAGCTATTTCAAAATAGTGATGCTCATTAAAAATCAAAAAATTGTCACTTACTTTATGACTGGCTTATGGTTAGATGAAAAAGAATTTTCATTTGCACCAAATACCGCATCCGTAGGTATCAGATTAAAGGTTTTAGCACCAGAATTTCTTTTAAATAGAGAGGTCTCATCTATTTTGCAAAAAACACATCAACTAGACTTAAGTTATTTAAATGTTGACAAATTTGATTTATCGAGTTTTGAAGTGATAGTTGAACAATTGCAAAAGGAGCTTCTAGCAATTAAAACGCAAAAAGAAATACAAGGAAATAAACTAAGGCTATCGCAGTTGCTTGATAAAATGAATGGAAACATCTCTGCAACTGAAGTATCTAATCAAATTTATTGGACTAATAGACAGGTTAATCGCTACCTAAATAAATATGTAGGTGTTTCTTTAAAGAAGTATTTAAATATTCAAAAATGTTATCAATCCTATATTCAGATTCGTAATGGTGAGTTTTATCCTGAAAATGGTTTTTTTGATCAACCTCATTTCATCCGTGAAATTAAAAAACATACAGGAGAAACACCTAAATCACTTCACGAACAACAAAACGACCGTTTTATACAATTAAAAAGAATATCGAAGAAATAGATTTGTGAAAAATTTATTTCTTATGAAACATACAATCATTTATTTAACACTAAGTCTTCTTGTTTTCGGTTGCAACGACACAAAAAAAGAAGCAAAGACAGAAACTAAAACAGTAGAATCAACATCTTCTCAAACTTCAGAAATTGGAAACAAAAACTTTGCTGTTGTATGGAATTGGTCAACATCAGATGAACAATTAGTTTCGGACAATTCACCAACAATATCTAACGAATTAACAGCACTTTGGAAAAAGGGTACTGTTGAAAACGCATATTATAATAGCGACTCTAAAATTGATAAACTATCATATTTCCCAAATATTTCTTTTTCATTAAAAGCTGAATCATACAAATCAGCCGAAGTGATTTTAAACAAATTAACGGTTGTAAAAAAAGGCATTGCAACTTATAAATTATATCCTATTGGTACTTTATGGCTAGACAGAAAGCATAAGACAATACACGAAAATGGTATGACAAAATCTTTTGTTACTGTTTGGACAACAGTTGGCAAACCAACAGATGAGTTAACTCAAGCACAAAACGATAAAATGTTAGAATTATGGAAATCTGGCAAAGTAGAAAATGTATATTTTGATATTGAAGGTACTCAAAAAGCAAATAATGAAACGGATTTTGTTTTTTATGCCAATGCCAATTCTAAAGAAGATGCAAAAGCTATATGTGAATCTCTTCCATTTTTTAAAGATAATATTGCCACATATAAAATCCATGAAGTTGGAGTGTTTTGGATGGCGAAATATGAGCAAAATTAATTTTCAAATACGCTAATTATGAAAATGCTCAAACAGGAAATATATTTTCCAATCATCATTGGTATACACTTTATTTTTTGGGCTATAGACTTATATTTTTATAAGGGCTCATTCATGGAAGTGTCATCAGACACGTTACTCTTTGGAGAATTAACCAACGAGTCTTGGAAAAATACGCATCGAATTTTAGGAGAAGTGTTTTCTTCATGGGTAGTTACGGTCTTTGCCTTTAACTTCTTAATGGCGACTCGAGCTAAATGGGTAGAAAAATTATTTGGTGGATTGGATAAAATGTATCTCATTCATAGACGTTCTGGTGTTATAGCAGTTGTTTTATTGTTACTACATTTCATAGTAGTTCCAAGGGATTTAGTTGAGTTTAATCCTGGAAAACCGTTAGGGTTTTATGCTTTTATTTTAATTATTCTTGGAGTTATCCTTTCGGCAGTTCCATTTTTCAAAAGAAAAATCCCTTATCATAAATGGATAAATATCCATAAATTAATGGGAGCTTTCTATGTTCTTGCTGTAATTCATGGTTTAATGGTAAAAAGTTTAATACAAGAATTACCAATTACAAGAGTTTATGTTTTTGGAATGGCTTTTTTAGGTATTGCAGCTTGGGTTTATAGAGCTTTCCTCTTTGGTTTTTTTAATAGAAAATTAAAATACACGATTAAAGCTATTGAAAACTTAGGATATGGAATGACAGAAATTACATTGGAAACTAATGAAGATAAATTGAAGTATTCTGCAGGTCAATTTGCTTTCTTCAAATTTCCAAGCATTAGTAAAAAAGAACAACATCCATTTACTATTAGTAGTCATCCTTACGACAATGACTTAAGAATAACAATTAAAGGTTTAGGAGATTACACTAATAATATCAATGAAAACTTATCAATTGATGAACAAGCTTTAGTTGAAGGTCCTTATGGTCATTTTTCTTCAAAATATGTAAAAGAACAAGATCAAATATGGATTGCTGGTGGCATTGGAATTACACCATTTTTATCACTTGCTAAAGATTTACATCCAAATAAAGTAAAACTGTTTTGGTGTGTAAATGATGAAAAAGAAGCGGTTTACAAAGAAGAATTAGAAGCTATATCAATGGATAATCCAAATTTTGAATTTGTTATTTGGAGTTCTAAATCATCAGGTTATTTAACAGCAGAAAAATTAGAAATAGATTCTTATACAGATAATGCTTACTTAATTTGTGGTCCTAATTCTTTAAAGGATAATATGACAAAACAGTTAAAACATAAAAATGTTTCAAGTAAATATATTTATGACGAAGAATTCGCATTTAGATAATACAAACTAAACACTAATATTATGACAGATTTATTAATTACTCTAATCATTACAATTATGGGAGTTCAATTTGGAGTTGCCTTAACATCTTCAATCATTGTACATCCCATTTTAAAAATGGTATCTCGTCCAGCTGCTATTGAAGTTTTTAAACCTTTTTTTGATAAAACCCATAAAGCTGTATTATCAATGTCTATCGTGGTAAGTATACTAGCTCTAATTTTATCATTTATTACAAAGAATTGGTGGTGGTTCGGAATATCAGCACTTATGCATCTTAATGGACCTTATACATTAAAATATATGATGCCAACAAATAGAAGGTTAATGGAGAAGGATGTAGACCCAAATTCTGACCAAACAAAGAAAGATTTACTGAATTGGGGAAACCTTCATGCAGTAAGAACAATTTGGAATGGATTAATATTTTTAGCCTTTGTAGTCCTTTTAGTTTATTTCGTTAAGTAAAATAACAGTACACAACAACGTATATAAGTAATAGCGATTTGAGTTTTGATTCAAGTCGCTATTACTTTTTATTTTGTACATTACTTTCTGAAAAGTAGAGCTAATAAATTCGCTACTACTCATGCATGAACACGTTAAACGAACCCCTCAAATCTTAGTAACCTTCAACTCAAAAATCAAAGGATATAATTGGTCTTTTGTTGCATACATTCCTAAGTTTGTTTTTATCAAATCTGGAAGCACATTATAAGGACTTTCGTTGTGTTCATTTAAGTATTCTATATGCAAACCAGCTTCTGTGAGTGCATTAATCACGTCGCTTAATCCATGGTTCCAGCCATATTCTTTACTTATCATTTTTGAATCTTGATTAGCATACGTACCATCATATTCTTCATAAATCACCTCATCTTGCATATAGCCATGTTTCATCACAGGTTTATCTTGTAAATAGTCAAACATCCACACAATTGGGTGAAATTCTACCATATAAAATGTTCCTCTTTTTTTTAAACGTTCGGCAATCATTTTTCCCCAAGGCTTTAAATCTGGTAACCAACCAATCACGCCATAACTTGTAAACACAATATCAAATGTTTCTTTTACAAATTTTGATGTGTCAAGGACATTACAGCAAATAAATTCGGCATCTAAGTTTAATTCGTTATTTAGTTCTTTTGCTAATGCAATTCCTTCATCACTTAAATCCACACCAACGCACTTTGCTCCTAACCTACTCCAACTTAAAGTATCTTGCCCAAAATGACATTGCAAGTGCAATAATGACTTTCCATTTACACCTTTTAAGGCTTTTAATTCATAAGGCATTAAAGAAGATTTACCATTTTTAAAACCCTCTAAATTATACATAGCACTTTTAGCATGAACTTTTACCTTTTTGTTCCATGTGTCTTTATTAGTCTCGAAGTATTTCTTATTTGTTGCCATTGATTATAATTCGCCTTCTAAAATAGTATTTCTAAATTAATTGTGTTTTGTTTCCTATTTTTGTTGAAAATCCAACCATATGAAAAAGTTATTATTCCTTTCGTTTTTAATCATCATTTCTTCTTGCAAACAAGCCGAAGAGAAAAAAGAAGAACCTGTAAAAGAGTTAACTACAGCTGAAAAAATAGCCAATGCTCATGGTTATGAAAATTGGCAAAACGTAAAAACATTTGCATTCACTTTTGGAGGTAACATAGAAGACCCAAATAGTGGTCGTTCTTGGGTTTGGAATCCCAAAACCAATGATATTACTTTAACACGTAACGGTGAAACTACTGAGTATAATAGAAATAGTATGGATTCGATTGCTTTAAAAGCAGATAGAGGATTTATAAATGATAAGTTTTGGGCATTGATTCCTTTTCAACTAGTTTGGGACGAAGGTGTAACGATTTCTGACTCTGAAAAAATAACATCGCCAGTAAATCAAGAAGATTTAAATAAAATAACTATAACGTATTCCAATGAAGGTGGTTACACACCTGGAGACGCTTATGATATTTACTTTGATGACGATTATATTATAAGAGAGTGGAGTTTTAGACGAGGCAATGCTCCAGAACCTTCAATGTCTAATACTTTTGAAAACTACAATGACCATAATGGTATTAAAGTTGCCCAAGACCATCAAATAGCTGGAAGTGATAGAAATTTATTAGTAAGAAATATTAAGGTCGTTTTAGAAGAATAATTAACTCATTCTGTGAGCTAAAAATCTTTCATTTTTTCCTATTTTTGGGTAAAACCAAAACATTTTACTTTGTCCAACTATAAATTAGGTCTTGAATATGCTAAACAACAAGACCAAAATGATGTTTTAGCTTCTTACAGAAATCAATTTCACATTCCTAAAGATAAAGAAGGTAATGATTGGTTGTATTTTACCGGAAACTCCCTAGGATTACAACCAAAATCAACAAAAACATATATAAATCAAGAGCTAGAAGATTGGGCAAAATTAGGTGTTGAAGGACATTTTGAAGCCAAAAATCCTTGGATGCCATATCATGAGTATTTAACCGAATCTATGGCAAAGGTCGTTGGTGCTAAACCCATTGAAGTGGTGATTATGAATACCTTAACAACCAATTTGCACTTGTTAATGGTATCGTTCTACCAACCAACAAAAACTAAGTTTAAAATTGTCATTGAGAGTGATGCTTTTCCATCAGATAGATATGCAGTACAAACACAACTGGAATTTCATGGGTTTGATGCAGACGAAGGATTAGTTGAATGGAAACCAAGACAAGGTGAAGAACTGCTTCGAATTGAGGATTTAGAAAATATACTAGACCAACAAGGCGACGAGATTGCGCTCCTTTTAATTGGAGGAGTCAATTACTATACAGGTCAATATCTTGATTTAAAACGCATAGCTGAACTAGGTCATTCAAAAGGCTGTTTGGTTGGTATCGATTTAGCTCATGGCGCAGGAAATATTAAACCAGAATTACATGATTCTGGTGTAGATTTTGCCGCTTGGTGTACGTATAAATATTTAAACTCAGGGCCAGGAAGTTTAGCTGGGTTGTTTGTGCATGAAAAACATGCTCACGATAAAAGTTTAAAACGCTTTGCAGGTTGGTGGAGTCATAATAAATCAACAAGATTTAATATGCGTCAACCTCTTGATGTAATTCCTGGAGCCGAGGGTTGGCAGTTAAGCAACCCTCCTATTCTATCTATGGCAGCTATAAAAGCATCGCTAGATATGTTTAATGAAGTGGGAATGGAAGCTTTAAGAACGAAATCAGAAACACTAACAGGCTATTTCGAGTTCTTAATAAATGAGCTTAATAACGATAAAATCAAGATTATTACACCATCAAATCCACAGGAACGAGGTTGTCAATTATCTATACAAGTGAAAGCTGCTGATAAAAACTTACATCAACAACTAACAAATGCACATATAATAACCGATTGGCGTGAACCAGATGTTATTAGATGTGCTCCTGTACCTTTGTACAATAGTTTTGAAGATGTTTATAGAATGGTTGAGAAGTTGATAGAGATATTAAAATAACACCCTACTTAATCCTCCCTCAAGGGAGGAATTGTCCCCTTGAGGGGACTTTAGGGGTGTAAAACATTAAATAGATTCCTGCCTTCGCAGGAAAGACAAAAATGAAGGAAAACGAAAAAAAAGTCCTCTCCTCTGGAGAGGATTTAGGAGAGGCTCAGAACATACTAATAATTGGCGCAGGACTCTGCGGAAGTTTACTAGCGCTTCGCTTAGGACAACGAGGTTATAACGTAACCATTTACGAAATGCGTCCAGATTTACGTAAAGTAGATATTTCTGCAGGACGCTCTATAAACTTGGCATTTTCTGATAGAGGAAATAAAGCAATGAAATTGGTTGGCATTGAAGATAAAGTCAAAGAATTATGCATTCCTATGAATGGACGTATGCTTCACGATAAAGAAGGCAACACCTTTTTATCTAACTACAGCGGACGAGACCATGAATATATCAATTCCATTTCTCGTGGCGAGCTAAATGGTTTGCTTTTAACAGAAGCCGAAAAACATGATAATGTTACTATTCATTTCAACAAAAAATGCAAATCGGTTGACTTTGAAAAAACCACAGCGTTGTTCAAAGATTATCATACTAAACATGAATTTGTAGAAGATGCTGATGCTATCATTGCTACTGATGGTGCAGGTTCAGCTATGCGAAAAAGCTATTATTTAGGCAAGAAATTCTTATTTAGTTTTTCACAAGATTACTTAACTCATGGCTATAAGGAGTTAAGTATTTTACCAACCGAAACTGGCGATTATAAAACTTATAAAAACGCCTTACATATTTGGCCAAGAGGCGATTTTATGCTCATTGCTTTACCAAATTTAGATGGCAGTTTTACAGTAACCTTGTTTTTACATCACAGTGAAGGCGAATACAATTTTGATAATTTAACAACACCCGAAATAGTCACAGTATTTTTCCAAAAGGAATTCCCAGATGCATTAGAGCTCATGCCTAATCTCGTTGATGATTTCTTCGAGAATCCAACAGCAGCACTAGGAACTGTTAAGTGTTCTCCCTGGCATTATAAAGGTAACACGCTTTTAATGGGCGATGCGGCTCATGCCATTGTACCTTTTTATGGTCAAGGAATGAACGCTTCTTTTGAAGACGTCGTAGAATTTGATAAAGTACTAGACCAAGGATTAGAAAATTGGGAAGCTATTTTTACAACCTATGAAAAATCAAGAAAAAAAGATACTGATGCCATTGCAGATTTGGCTATTGATAATTTCCATGAAATGAAAGACCATGTTGCCAATCCTATTTTCCAAGAAAAACGAAAAATAGAAATGGCTTTAGAGAAAAATTTCCCAGATGAGTATTCATCAAAATATTCGTTAGTGACGTTTAATGAAAACATCAATTACAGAGATGCTATGTTAAGAGGTCGTGCACAGGACAAAGCTATATTGAATATGTTAGCAGATGGAGATATTAATATTAATGATGATTTAAAAAGTATATTAGAAAAAGTAAAAATTGAAACCGAAGCGATTCTTGAAGACGATAGAATTGCTGGATTAAAATAAAAGCCTCCCCTAACCCCTCCAGAGGAGGGGAAAGTAGAGCGTTTTAAAAATTTAACAACAAAATTCTTGTTCCGCCCGAGTAAGAGTTCCTTCCCTCTGGGAAGGTTAGGATGGGCTTTTGATTATGAGCAAAGTAACACCAAGAGGAGCCTATCCTCACAACAAAAGAGCAGGCGATTTTATTTTTATATCTGGCACAAGTTCAAGAAGAGCAGATAATACCATCGCAGGCGTAGATATTATTGACAATATGGGCACCAAACGTTTAAACATTGAAGTGCAAACACGCGAAGTATTACAAAACATTGAAAAAAACTTAAAAAGTGCTGGAGCCGAAATGAGTGATGTTGTAGATGTGACTTCTTTTCTGGTAAACATGAATGATTTTGCAGGCTACAATAAAGCTTATGCTGAATTTTTTAATGCAGAAACAGGTCCAGCTAGAACCACAGTAGCTGTGCACCAATTACCACATCCAGATTTAGTGGTTGAAATTAAGGTGATGGCGTATAAGCCACTATAAAACTTGATTCTGTCATTCCGACAGAGCGCAGCGACAAGGAATCTCATGATGAGATTTCTCATTCGTTCCTCATTTCGAAATGACAGTCTTCAATATTAATATTAGAATTGCTTACATTTAGCGTTAACAACCTCAAATCAACCAATACTTAATCACTTTTTAATTTAAAATTGTGATTAAATTTTTTAGAAAAATTCGTCAAAAACTTCTTGTTGAGAGTAAATTTTCCAAATACTTGCTTTATGCCATAGGCGAAATAATACTTGTGGTTATTGGTATCATGATTGCCTTATCATTTAACAATAGTAATGAGCAAAAGAAAAACACGGCATTAGTTAAAGAAACTATTGACGCTTTAGAGGAAGAGCTGCATACTAATTTTGACCAGGCAACTTTTGTGCTTAATTTTTGGAATAAGCAAGATGCCTTTTGTAAGCAAGTCATCTTTGACCAATTAACTATTGAGGATTACCGAAATAATGACCTCATAGGTATTCTTCCTGCAAACTGGAATAGCTTTAATCCAAAAACAGAAAATTTACATCTGTTGTTAGAGTATGAGAAATCCACACCAAAGCAATTAAAACCAATAATAGACACTGCCAAAGAACTTGAAAAAAGAGAAGTAATGATATCTCAACAATGGAGTACTGTGCAAACAAATATTATAGAAAACACCAAAGCTATAACAAATGAAGTATCGCTTGTAAGGTTGGATAGTATATCAAGAAATAAGCAATACCAATATATGCTAACAAATCCTGATTATAAAAAAATAGTAGAATTGTATTGGATAAACACTCAAGTTTATTACGATTTTATTTCACGTTATAGAGCACAAACTATGGCAGTTCTTGGCACAATTAAAATGATAAGAGAAGACTTTGGCTTAGAAGAATTAGAGGCATTATACAAAAGTAAAGGCATGAATCCTTTTTTGGTTTCAGATTGCAATCCTAAGGAACCTATCTCAAAAAATAATGAGATAAGAAGAGGGTATTTAATTGGAAACTTAAGTGACCAAGATATCACATTAAAAATGGTAAACGACGGAAAAATTGGAAGTATGTACACCTTAAAACCCAATCAATTAAGATATACTAAACCTGAATATGCTGGCTTTGGTGGTGACTACACCGTAATCGCAGAGCAAATAGATAGTGATGGTAATTGCATTCAAAAATTTGTTGCTGTAAACAAAGGCTATTTATTAATTAAATAAAACCAATGATTAAATTCTTTAGACATATTCGTAAATCATTAATCTCAGAGAACAAAATGGGAAAATACTTTAAATACGCTATTGGCGAAATTATTCTTGTCATGATTGGTATTTTACTTGCTTTGCAAGTAAATAATTGGAACAACAGTAGAATTGATGTCTCAAAAGAACAAGCTATTTTAAAGAGTCTTCAAACAGATTTTAAAGCTAATATTAATAACGTTGATATTGCATACAACAGTTTTATGGAAGCCTATAACGCATCTGCAAATTTACTCGAGATAATTAAAGACGATAGTGCTATTAACCCTTCAGAAATTGAACATTTGCTAGATGAAATAATTAATAAAACTAAATCACTCGACATTATTACAGGAGCAATAGACGAAATATCTAATACAGGCACATTTAACTTAATTAGAAATCCTGATTTGAGAAAACAATTATCTAATTGGTCATATTTTAAAACTGATACAGAAGATGACATTGTAATTTATAGAAACTACCTATTTGATTTTTTCATTCCTTCATTAACGAAAAAAGCTCTTTTAAGGAACATGGAAGTTCCAGATTTTTTTGAAGACGACCTTGGTTTACAAGAAATTTCTAAATCTAATTTCAAAATAGATTATAACAAGACCATTAGAACAATTGAATTCGAGAACGAACTTTATAATAATACCTTAAATTATATGTATGCACTAAATTCTTATAAGGTGTTTAAAGATTATTTAACCGATACTTTAAAACTCATAGAATCTAACATTAAATGATAAAATTCTTCAGAAAAATACGCTATAATCTCATGGAAACAGGAAAAACAGGTAAATACTTTAAATATGCTATTGGCGAAATAATTCTTGTTGTTATAGGTATTCTTATTGCCTTACAGATAAACAATTGGAATGAAGAAAGAAAATTACAGGACGAAATCAATACGTATCTCACCCAAAAACTTGAAAACCTTAAAGAAGATAAATTACGTTTAATTGATATGAAAGATGTGCGACAACAAAAAGTCGAAAAGAGTAAATACGTTCTTGATGTCGGCCTAAAAAATGTTGATGCCATTACGATAGCTAATATTGTATATTTTACTCTTGTGGAACGCCATTTTATAAGTACCGTTGAGCGTAATGAATCATCTATAACCAAGTATTATTCAGGTTCTAAAGAAACCGCTATAAACAAACTAGAACAACTATATATCAATAAAATAAATGAAATGACTCTTGAGGAAAATCGTCTTAACTCCTTTAGTGAAAATGCTGAGTTTAGTTTATGGATGGATGGATTTTTCGTTAATAATAGATTATTGTTTGCAGCCATTGGAGAAATGGATAAATCGAAATTTAAAGATGAAGTTCCAGAATTAATCATAAATAACAAAAGCGGTCAAAAGGTGCTCGAAGGAATATTTAGAAGAAATGAACTGGCAAGTGAAAGTCTAATAGTTAAGCTTAATACACTTGACGAAATTAATCAACAATTGATTGATGAAATTGAAGCCTATTTGAATTAAAACCATAATCATGATTAAATTTTTTAGACATATTAGAAAATTATTGATAAATGAAAACAAAATGGGAAAATACTTTAAATACGCTATTGGCGAAATACTACTTGTAGTTATTGGAATTCTGATAGCGCTTCAGATTAACACATGGAACACTAAAAGATTAGATAGTTTAAAAGAAAAAGCAATTCTTAAAGAATTACATACAGAATTTTTAGGTAATAAAATTCAGTTTGACAGCGCTAAGGTGATTCATAAAAGGTCTATGAAATCTCTTAATACCATTATAGATTCTATGCCTCTAACCAAAGAAAATGTATTTACATTAATAAATGCTTTCGATTATGCTTTAAGCACATTTACCTTCAATCCATCTAGTGGTGTTACAAACTCATTAATCGCTTCTGGGAATTATGAACTTATAAAAAATGATACCTTAAGAAATTATTTGGTGACTTGGAATGATGTCTATCAAGACTTTTTAGAGGAAGAACTTAACCATCAAAAATACAGGTATGAAGTTATGGATCCGCATTCTGCAGAGAATACAGATGTAATTATGCTTAATAAAGGAGACCAAACAGCCATAGATTATACTTTAGACTATATCGTATCTCGTGAATTTAGAGGTCATCTAACTGTTATTCAAGAAAGACTTCAAAATATTATAACCGACTTAGAACAAAAAACAGTAGAAAACCATATAAACGAAATAATTAGACTTACCCAGACCAATGATTAAATTCTTCAGACATATTCGTAAATCATTAATCTCAGAGAACAAAATGGGAAAATATTTTAAATACGCTATTGGCGAAATACTTTTAGTAGTAATAGGCATTTTAATAGCATTACAGATTAATAATTGGAATGACAAAAAAAATAAAGAAAAACAAAAACACACATACATAGAATCTCTTATCGGAAACTTAGAGCAAGATTCTATTAGCTTAGATCGCTTTCTAGCAACTAGTAAGCAAGAATACGACAAAACCGGGAATCATGCTACAAGAATATATGGGCCAATGGCTACAGCTGATAGTTTAATTTATATAGCTAGATATGAATTCAATCAAACTACTAATGTTTTTGCTAGCACGTTTCATAATGAAACTTTTAAAACGCTTGTGGCTTCTGGAGATATTGAATTATTTGATAGTGAGGTCTCTAATGATTTAATGGAGTTAAATTCATTACAAGAACAGGCTATTTTAAATATTGAAAAGCACAATGAAAACTATATACGTCAACTAGCTAAATATGCCGAAACATATACTATGATTCCTGTAATTCCGGATATAGAATCACCTGTGCAAAAAATGTTGTGGAAAAACATTAATAAAAAAGAATTTTCTAGTTTGTTTATAAGTGTTGTAGTATTAAAAGCTGTATTAGTATCGAGCGGAAGAACATATAATACAGAAATAAAAAAAAGAACATCTTCACTATTAGATAAATTAAGAAAGCAAAGTGCTAAATAACATGATTAAATTTTTTAGATTATCGAAACAAAATTTTGGAATGCAAAAATCAAAAATCTTAATATTCACTACATTGGTACAATGAACATCCAAAACTACATAAACGGTCAATTTGTAAATCCAATTCATAATGAATGGCTAAACAATTACAATCCAGCAAAAGGAGAAGTGTACAGTCAAATACCTAATTCGACAATTGAAGATGTAGAAATGGCATACAAGTCTGCCAAATCTGCCTTTAAGAAGTGGTCACTAACCTCTTTAGAAGAACGTAGTCGCATACTCATAAAAATTTCAGAATTACTAGAAGAAAATTTACAACAGTTTGCTGAAGCCGAAAGTCTAGATAATGGAAAACCTATCTGGTTAGCAAAAGCTGTTGACATACCAAGAGCAGCAAGTAATTTTCGCTTTTTCGCAAACGCCATTACTCAATTTGCCAGCGAAAGCCATGAAAGTGTTGGTCATAATGCCATAAATTACACACTTAGACAACCCATTGGAGTCGTTGGTTGTATAAGTCCTTGGAACCTTCCACTCTATTTATTTTCTTGGAAAATTGCACCAGCAATTGCTGCAGGAAACTGTGTGGTTGCAAAACCAAGTGAAGTGACACCAATGACAGCTTTTCTATTAAGCGAAATATGTATTGAAGCAGGATTACCAAAAGGCGTTTTAAATATCGTTCATGGTCTAGGCACAACAACTGGTCAAGCCATAGTGGAGCATCCAGGTATTAAAGCCATAAGTTTTACAGGAGGAACTGTAACAGGAGCACATATTGCAAAAGTCGCAGCACCAATGTTTAAAAAGTTGTCCTTAGAACTTGGTGGCAAAAACCCAAATATCATTTTTGCAGATTGCGATTATGATGATATGTTAACTACAACTGTGCGCTCGTCATTTGCTAATCAAGGTCAAATTTGTTTATGTGGAAGTCGCATATTTGTTGAAGACAGCATTTACGAAAAATTCAAAACCGATTTTGTAAAAAAAGTAAAGACCTTAAAGGTTGGTCATCCATCAGCAACAGAAACCAAAGTAGGTGCTTTAGTATCAAAACCTCATTTAGAGAAAGTATTGAGTTACGTTAAAATTGCAAAAGGTGAAGGTGGTAAAGTTTTATGCGGCGGAAATCAACTAACTATTAAAGGCTCAGAGAATGGTTATTATATGGAACCAACCATTATTGAAGTTAAAACCGATGAATGTCGTGTAAACCAAGAAGAAATTTTTGGTCCAGTAGTAACTATTATGCCTTTTAGTTCGGAAGAGGAAGTTTTACAAATGGCAAACAAAGTAAAATACGGTTTATCGGCAACTCTTTGGACTAACGATTTAAAACGAACTATGCGAATGAGTAACCAATTACAAGTGGGAATTGTTTGGGTAAATACTTGGATGATGCGCGATTTACGTACACCTTTTGGAGGTGTAAAAGACTCTGGCGTTGGTCGTGAAGGAGGTTTTGAAGCCTTACGTTTTTTTACTGAACCTAAAAATGTTTGTATAAAATATTAAGAAAATGAAAATCAAAATACTATTACTAGCAGTATTTATTGTAAGTGTTTCTTGTAAACAAGAAGAAACCGACTGGATTGACAGGACTAAACATGAAGGCTTAACTAATATAGCTTTATCAGATAATTTTGAGACTTACGCAACCGAAGCTGAGCCAAAAAATCTTGCAAACACAATTAATAATCTTGAATTAGCAAAGGCTTACTTTGACAAGGTCTTTGATGAAGATTTAAATTTTGCTGTTTTATTTATTGACAATCAAAACTGGGATACATATGCATTTGCTCCTCCTCCTGGGATGCCTCAATCTTATTTCGAAGGCAATATTGTTTTGGGTTTAAATAAATCGATTATAGCAAGTGGGTTTGAACAAGCATTAAGTCAAATGCCTCCTCAAGCCACCCAAGAACTAAAAACCCATTTTGGTGAGCCAATTGACCTTGACAAATTTTTTAGAGATGGCTTGGCACTTCATGAACTTGCTCATTTATATCAATTTTATAGAACTGGTAAAAATTGGGAAAGAAGATGGCTGAATGAACTTTTTGGGAACCTATGTCAAGTAGCTGCTTCAAAAAACTTCGAAGACCAGTCTACTTTTAACCAAATGGATTCATATCAAAACCTTGTGATAAGGAACAATCAATGGGGTGAATTAAAATATAAGACTCTCGAGGAGTTTGAAATTAATTATTTTGATGTAATGAAAACTGGCCGAAATTATGGATGGTATCAAACAAAATTCTATACTATGTCCAAGGCACTATATTCAAAATATGGCGATTCATTTGTTGCAAAATTTAGAAATTTTTTAATCAAATTGAAAAATCCAGAAAAACTTGATGACACAGCACTTAATGAATTGATGACAAAAGAGTTTGGGCAAGAAGTAATGAGCATTATAAAATGGGATTACTAATCCGTACGATATAAAATTATCATGATAGAAGTTCAAAAAGACATTTTCTTTTCTTCTAATAAAAAAGATATGGACATGGAATTGATTTACAATTTTATCCATAACAGCTATTGGGGAAAAACAAGAACGTTTGAAGAACAGAAAAAAGCAGTAGAAAACACACTTAATTTTGGCTTATTTCACGAAGGAACGCAAATAGCTTTTACAAGAGTGATGACAGATTTTGTGTTCTTTGCTTACATTCTTGATGTTTTTGTCATTAAAGAATATCAAGGCAATGGTTTGTCAAAATTATTGATGAATCAAATATTAGAACACGAGCCAATTAAAAATGTTGATAAATGGATTTTAGCAACACGTGATGCTCATGGATTATACAGTAAATTTGGTTTTGAATCATTAAAAAATCCGGATATGATCATGGAGAAAATGAGCGAACGCGCTAAAAAAATATACGAATAATATGAATTTAAACCTAAATAATAAATACGCATTAGTTTGTGGTAGCACAGCAGGAATAGGTAAAGCAACTGCGTTGGCTTTAGCTGCAGAAGGTGTACAAGTTACATTAGTAGCTAGAAATGAAGAGAAGCTAAAAGCAGCATTATCAGAATTACCTCAACAAAGACAACACGATTATATAGTTGCCGATTTTTCAAATCCAACAGAGTTAAAACAAAAAGTATCAGATTACGTTTCAAATAATCATGGATTCCATATTTTGGTAAACAATACTGGAGGACCAAAAGGTGGACCAGTTTTTTCTGCTGAAATAGAAGAATTTGAAAATGCTTTTACACAGCACTTAAAATGTAATCATTTATTAGTACAGGTAGTTGTACCCTTTATGAAAAGTGAAGGTTATGGTCGCATTATTAATGTTATTTCTACCTCAGTTAAACAACCTTTAGATGGTCTTGGTGTAAGCAATACCATAAGAGGAGCAGTTGCAAATTGGAGTAAAACTCTAGCCAATGAATTAGGTCAATTTGGCATTACAGTAAACAACGTATTACCAGGAGCAACAGGAACTGAACGGTTAACTGAAATTATTAAAAACAAGTCTGCGAAAACTGGAAAATCAGAAGAAGATGCTGCAAATGCAATGAAAAATGCGGTTCCTGCAAAGCGTTTTGCCAAACCTGAAGAACTAGCAAATGCCATTACATTTTTAGCTAGTGAATGTGCATCTTATATAAATGGAATTAACCTTCCTGTTGATGGTGGTCGAACAAAATCTTTGTAACTTTATATCATTAAATTAAAACATCATGAGCAAACTATTCCCTCCAATTAATTTTAAAGCATGGATTGATGAAAACAGACACTTGTTAAAACCACCTGTTGGAAACAAAGTAGTCTGGAAAGATGGTGATTTTATAGTCATGGTAGTTGGTGGTCCGAATAGTAGAAAAGATTATCATTATAACGAAACACCAGAATTCTTTTATCAAGTTGAAGGAGATATTACATTAAAAGTAATTGATAAAGGCACCCCAAAAGATATTCATATTAAAGAAGGAGAAATGTTTTTATTACCTCCTAAAGTGCCACATTCTCCCCAAAGAGATGCTAATACTGTAGGTTTAGTTATTGAATACCCAAGAGAGAAAGGAGTACAAGATGCACTACTATGGTTTTGTGAAAATTGTACAACCAAATTATATGAAGAAGATTTCACGCTAGACAATATAGAAACAGATATGCCAAAGATTTTTGATAAATACTACGGTGATAAAGACAAACGTAGCTGCCCAAATTGTGGCGAAGTTATGCAACCACCAAAAAAAGTACAGGTAGAAGAATAATTTAAAAATCGTCATTACGAGGAAGTATGACGAAGTAATCTCATAATTAAAAGATTGCCACATCCCGAAATTTCGGGACTCGCAATGACAACTATGGAAAAACGAAAACTAAGAATAAACGGTCACTCTCACCTCTTGCCCTATCCAGAGGAAATTCCTCAGTTTATGAAAGACAAAGGTATTTTTTGGGTTGATAAAGACCGAAAGTATATGCTCCAAAAAGATTGGAACCGTCCAATAACCGATTCTAGTTTCTTTTTAAATGAAAAACTAGCATGGATGGAACGTTTCAATATAGACCATGCAGTTGTTTTAAATTTGTCTCAACTATATGGCAATGGTTTGCGTGTTGAGGAAATGAAGCAAGCTTTACGTTTTCAAAATGATTTTAATGCACGTATTCAACGAGAAAATCCAAGTAAATTTACTTGTGGTTTTGTGGTTCATCCTGGTTTTGTTAAAGGTGCCTGTTGGGAGATAGAGCGTTGCGTTGAAGAATTAGGAATGCAATTATTGTGTTTACCAACACACTACATGGACACTATTGGAACTTGGCGTTGCATTTTTGATGAAGAAAATGAACCCATTTTTGAGCTTGCCAATAAATATAATCTTGCTGTAGAAATTCATCCTTACGATGGAGAAAAATTTATTAAGCTGGAAAATACTTCTTGGCGTTTTCATTTAATTTGGATGTTGGCTCAGTGTGCAGATGCGTATCATTTTTTAACTTTAAATGGCTATCAAGATAAGTATCCAAATATGCGAACTTGTTTTGCCCATGGAGGTCAACTAGCACAAATTAATTTAGGGAGGCGTATTCAAGGTTTTGATGGACGACCAGACTTATTTGAAGGCAAGAGTCATCCAAGAAAGGCTGTTGGGCACAAAAACATCTTTTTTGACACATTAGTTCATGATACTGGTGGTTTAGAATTATTGATTAAAAATCAAGGCTCTAAGCAAGTATTAATGGGCTTAGATGATCCTTACCCTTTAGGTGAAATGGAAAGCGAAAAACAATCATCTTACCCTGGTAAAATTTTAGATTTGGCCATGGAAAGAGATATTATTTCTGAACAAGAGAGAGATGCTATTTGGGAAGACAATGTCATACAGTGGCTTTGTGGAGATAATGAAGATTCCAAGAAAAAACTGGTAAATAGAATTTTAAGCTAATGAATTTTCTACCTGAAGATATAGATAGTTATGTAGTTACTCATAGTCAAAATGAACCAGAATTACTTCAAGAACTCAATAGAGAAACTTATCAAAAAATTCTGCAACCACGCATGTTAAGTGGTCATTTTCAGGGCAGGGTTTTAAGCATGATTTCTAAATTACTTAATCCTAAAAATATACTAGAAATAGGTACTTATACAGGTTATTCCGCTCTATGTTTAGCAGAAGGAATACAAAGTTCTGGCGAAATTCACACTATAGATATTAACGAAGAGCTATTTGATTTTCAACGCAAATATTTTGATAAGTCTGGTTTTGGAAATCAGATTATTCAACATACAGGAAACGCTTTAGATATAATTCCTAAACTTGATAAAAACTTTGATTTAGTATTTATTGATGCTGATAAGGAAAATTATGTCAATTATTTTCATGCAATCATTGATAATATGAATCCAGGAGGAATTATTTTATCTGATAATGTTCTTTGGAGTGGTAAGGTTCTAGATACTGAGTTTAAAAAAGAAGACACTTCAACGCCTGCACTTATAGAATACAACAAACTTTTAAAAGAAGACGACAGAGTGGAAACTGTGATGCTGCCAATTCGTGACGGATTAACTATTTCAAGGAAATTATAATTTCCGTTTTATAGAACCAGTAAAGTCATCCATTCCGTCCTTGACTTTATTGATTTCTTCATTAACATCTTTAACAACATCGGTATCTATACCATGATTTTCGGCACTTTTAGCAATCTCATGCTTAATGTCGTTAGTGGCATCTTTTAGTGTGCGCATACCTTTTCCTAAACCGCGAGCTATTTCAGGGATTTTGTCAGCACCAAACACCATAACCACTATAAAAAGGATAAAGGTTATTTCGCCACCACTAATAAATAAAAAAGTTGCTTGTTGTAACATAGTACAAATATAATGAGTATGTATAAAAAAACCGACTTAAAAAAGTCGGTTTTAATATTTAATTATAAACTATCTCTAGTTTTTACTCTTAAATTGGTCAAACTTACTTTGTTTAACCTCTTTTGGCCAAGAATTGTTAGATGTATCAATATCTGCAGTTTCTAAATCTGGGTCAACTGTAATAGATACAATTTCCTTTTCAGAAGCAATAGACTTGCTTACTTCTTTATCGTTATGCCTCCAAATTTCAGCAGGATAAGTTTCACGCTTTTTTGTACCATCTGCGTATTTATATTCTACAATTAATGGCATTACTAAACCTCCTGGTTTTTCAAATGTTACATTGTAAATGTACTTAGGAGATTTAATGTTTTTACGTTCTTCAGCAGAAAAATTATCCATTAAGTACTCTTTTAAAGTCGGTGCATTCTCTAATGTTGACTTATTTCTCAAGGCTTCATTAAACTCATCACTTCCTTCTTCAACCATATATACTAATGGTGGTATGTCTTCAACTTTTATACCATTTCTACTTGCAATATTTTCTACAATTTCTTTAGGTGCATCTGTTACATACATCTTTTTAACTTCTTTTACACCTATGTCTGTATAATCTGTTGTATAGAACCAACCTCTCCAGAACCAATCTAAATCCATTGCCGAGGCATCTTCCATAGTTCTAAAGAAATCTTCTGGTGTTGGGTGTTTAAACATCCAACGTTTTGAATACTCTTTAAAAGCATAATCAAATAACTCACGACCCATAATGGTTTCACGTAAAATATTTAATCCTGTAGCTGGTTTAGCGTAAGCGTTATTACCAAATTGGTACGTGTTTAAACCTTTACTCATAATTGGTGCCAAATAATCTTGATCTGTACTCATATAAGGCACAATTTTATCGGCAGGACCTCTTCTTGCAGGGAAATCTGTATCTCCTTCTGCCAAAGCATCTGGATATAATTTAGCAAAATCACGTTCGGCAACATATTGTACAAAAGTATTTAAACCTTCATCCATCCATGTCCATTGACGCTCATCACTATTTACAATCATTGGGAAAAAGTTATGTCCAACCTCATGTATAATTACTCCTTGCATACCATATCTTACTCTTTTAGGAATATTACCATCTGCATCAGGGCGTCCAAAATTGTAACAAATCATTGGGTATTCCATTCCCATTGGTGCACTTACTGAAATTGCTTTATGGTATGGATAATCAAAAGTCATTCGTGAATAAGAAATCAAAGTACTAGCAACAGTTTTTGTTGACCAGTCTCCCCATAGAGGATTAGCTTCTGGTGGATATAATGAAACTGCCATTACACTTTTATCTCCAATTTTAACGGCCATCATATCCCAAATATGCATTCTAGAAGATGTCCATCCAAAATCACGTACGTTTTCAGCATATAATTTCCAAGTTTTTGTTCCTTTGCTTTTCTTCTTTGCAGCAGCTTCTGCTTCTTTCTGTGTTACGATTTCTACTGGTTCATCGTAAGATTTTTTAGCCTTTTCAAAACGCTTCATCATTTCTTTACTAAACACATCGCTTCTATTTGTTAAGCGTCCTGTACCGTCTAATACATGATCGTCTGGAACTGTAATATTAACTTCAAAATTTCCAAACGGCAATGCAAATTCATCACGCCCAAAGAACTGTGAATTTTGCCATCCTTCTACATCATTATAAACAGCCATTCTAGGGTAGAATTGCGCCATTACATAAATTTTGTTATCCGATTCCTCGAAATACTCATATCCAGAACGTCCTCCTTCAGCTACGTGATTATTAATATTATACCACCACTTAATTTGGAAAGAAAACTTATCGCCTGTATTCATAGGTTTTGGTAATTCAACACGCATCATGGTGCCGTTAATCATATGTGGTAATGGCTTGCCATTAACGTCGCTAACTTGTTGAATGTTAAAACCTCTTTCTAAGCTTTCTTCCATGTAAGTTTTAGAAAAGTTTGCCGCTGGTTGCAATTTTTGGGTGCCACTACTCTCAATTAATGGTGTTTTAGAGTCTTTAGCTCTCATGTTTTGATCTAACTGAACCCATAAATACTTTAATTCATCAGGTGAATTATTTGTGTAAGTAATAGTTTCGAAGCCAGACAAACTTGCTTTATCATCATTTAGCACAAGGTCCATTTTATAATCAGCTTGCTGCTGATAATATTCTGGTCCTGGTGCTCCAGATCCTGTTCTAAACATGTTAGGAGTCGAAAACTCATTATATAATTGTCTAAACTTGTTAATGTTTACATGACCTGGTTTACGTTCAGGTTTTTCTTGCTCTTGAGCAAAAACCCCTGCTGTAACAAATAATGCAGAAAGCAGGAAATACTTAAATTTTTTCATTAGTGACTATTTAATTGTTTTAAAAAGATTAGAAATAACAAACCCTTATTTAGTTGTAGAAAACAAATACTAAAGATAGGTTTATAAATTACTATAGTTGGTTACAAATTCTAATTGCTGAAATTAACAAATTTTAAGGAATTTTTAACCTTTTATTCAAAGTTTAACACTCCTTTATCATTTCGTGGAATAAGTATAAAGCTTTTATTTTTAGAATTGATTTTTGTCTTAATCAAATTTTGTTGGTCTTCAAAAACATCAAATAATACTTGATTAACTATTTCAAAAGAATTTACTTCAGAAACATCTGTTATTTCAAGGTAAAAATAGACTAAATCATCTTCATATTCTTTTCCTAAAAACTCAAATTCTTGCTCTTGATTGTTAATTTTAACTTTAAATTTATTCTTTAAATAACGATTTATGTAAACATCAATGTGAGACTCATCTTTTCCAATATCTAAAGTGATTTTTTCATCATATCTATCTCGAAGCATTTTTTCAAAATCATCAATAAAAACTCTTGATGATATTTGCACAGACTCCAATTCTTTAACATATTCAATATCTGTGACACTTACATAGTATTTATGTGCTACTGAAAATGACATTAGTGATAATGTCACTAATAAAATTAAAAATTTATTGAATTTCATAAATAGTCTATTGTGTAAGATTAACAAAGATACCTAATTTGTGGTATTTTTTAGGGTTAGTTCAAAAAGCATTCCAAAATAAAATTAATCGCCTTTCAATTTTAGATTGGCTTTGTAGGCTACTATTTTTTCAGCTAAAAACTCAAAAACCTCAATATCGCTTTTGTTTTGACAGCGTTTTTCAAAGTTTTCATCATCAGAACAAAAGTAAAAGAAATCTGTTCTTAACGATTCATCTAAAGGATAGATAACAAAAAAATCTTCTACCAAATTTGCCTTTATTTTTTCCAAAAGAACGTCTTTATTTTCTTTTCTAACGCGTTCCTTAAGCTTTTTTGTTCTTCCAGTAACTTTATTTAAAATTTTATTAAAGTTTAGCCCTACTCCCAGACCTACATACACATATTTGCCTGCATCAGCTTCATACAACCTACGTTCGTTTTGAGTTTTTGGCTTTCCTTTGTAACCTGGTAAACCAACATCGTAAAAATTTATGGGTCTTTCGGCATCAGAGTTTTTTATATCAGAATCTAAACTACCTGTAAGTACCTTACCAACAAGAACTTCGCCTAATTCATTAACCTTGTCTTCTAAAAAAACTGTCATTTTTTTATCGCTAATAATTTTTGGCGTCACTAAAATTGTTTGCAACTTATATTGTACGGACGAAAAGACTAAAGTATCGGCCAATTTTACTTGAATAGCAAACCCTCCAAGCTTGTTTGTGGTTGTAAATGTATTGGATGCTTTATTGATAACGTGAATATTTTCCACATCGGCACTACCAGTTACCACACCTTCAATATCAATAGTTTGTGAATATATTGAAGAGAAAATGAAGCAACATAAAACAACTAGAAAAAATCTTTTAGTTTTTACCATATTTTATTTTAACAAACTGTTTTTCTTGTTGTTTTAAATAGTTTATAAATTCTATTTCTTTGTTTTGATTTAGTAAAGATGTGTCAAAATTATTCTCTTCGACATAATAGATAAATTCAACAACATCTTTATCCTTGATACTTAATATTTCGGATAAATAGTCTTTAGAATACACATCCAAAATACTTGTTTTTTTATAGTTGGGTATAAACTCTTTCTTAGGTTTTTTCGATTTAAAAATTGGCACTAATAACTTTCCAAAAACATTTAAAACATCAATTCCATTAACCAATCGCGTTTCATTCATCGCTATATTTTCTATTTCCGAAAGGTGGTCTGGTGTAAACTCAAATTTATCTAGATTTCCCAAACCAAAGTACAAAGCATCCAAATTTGGGTTCATTAACTCTATATTGCTCACATCGTAAGATAAGTTACCTGTTAAATTATGAGGCAAAATAAGTACCTCATCGAGTTTATTGACTTGCTCAATCAAGAACACACTAATCTCTTTAGCGTCAATCATTTCTTGAGTAATTATGACCGTGAAGTCTTCAAACTGCAATGCCGAAAATTCAATACGGTCGTTTAAAGCGACTTGAATTGTAAACTTACCGTCGGCATCAGTAATAGTTCCTTTTTCAGATGAACTATTGTAAACAGTCACACCTTCCCTATCGTTTCTATCAACAATAATGGTACCTTTAAGCTCAATACGCTCAATATTTTGAGAAAAAATTGACGTACTCGTTAAGCACATTAGCAGTAAAGTAATTAGGTTAGTTTTCATGTGTTAAAGTAAGTGATTACTTATCTTAATTAAATGTAAATAGCTTTTAAACTTTTGTTAAATGATGTATTTACATAAATTTACAACAATATTTAACCAAATGAAACCCTCAATGAGGGATTTTTTAAAACAAGTAACACCTCCACAAAAGGTAATGAGTAAAATAGAATATGTTGGCATTAAGCATTTTGCCTACTACGATAAATCGCTACAAATCATATATTTAAACTGAATTTATTCGAATGAAAAATATTATTATTGCGAGTACTTCTACTGTTCATGGAAGTGGCTTTTTAGAGTATTTATTACCAAATTTAAAAGAGCATTTTAAAAATATTTCTGAAATTATCTTTATTCCCTATGCTCGTCCTGGTGGAATAAGTCATGAAGATTACACTAAAAAAGCTAATATAGCCTTTAACAAAATAGGTAAAGAAGTAATAGGCTTACACGAATTTAAAAACCCAAAGGACGCTGTAACCAATGCCAAAGGTATTTTTGTTGGTGGCGGAAATACGTTTGTTTTGGTCAATCAGCTTTATAAAAATGATTTAATAGCAACACTTCAACAAGTTGTATTAAATGGTACGCCATATTTAGGAACAAGTGCTGGAAGCAATATTTGCGGATTAACCATAAACACAACCAATGATATGCCAATTGTGTATCCTCCAAGTTTTAAAACTTTAGGGTTTGTACCTTTTAACATAAATCCACATTATTTAGACCCAGACCCATCAAGTACTCATATGGGTGAAACTAGAGAAACTCGAATACAAGAATTTCATAAATTTAATACGCAACCTGTAATTGGTTTAAGAGAAGGTAGTTTTTTAGAAGTTATTGGTAACGATATAATATTAAAAGGTCCTCTACCAGCTCGCATATTTTTACATGATAAAGAGCCTTATGAAATAAAGTCCAACACAAATCTTAATTTTTTAAAATAAAAAAGCCTCACTAAACTGTGAAGCTTTTGAGCGGGAGACCGGGTTTACTTCGACTGCGCTCAGTATAAACTTCTCACCCTAACCTTATAAATCAAATAAAAATTAGAAGCATAAAAAAAAGTTCCATCATACAATGAAACTTTTTTGAGCGGGAGACCGGGTTCGAACCGGCGACATTCAGCTTGGAAGGCTGACGCTCTACCAACTGAGCTACTCCCGCAAAACTTGCGTCAAAGATATATATTCTAATTGTTTCACTAAAATAAAATCTATAATTTCTTCGCGAAATGGTAACCATAAATTTTAAAACCTTGGTTATAATAAAACTTATGCGAAGGGTGATTAGTCACATAGGTGTTTAATTCTATTTCTTCACAACCTTTAGTCTTTACACACTCATAAATCCATTTAAAAAATAAGTCCCCAAGACCTTTACTTCTATGTTTTTCGTCAATATAAACATGGTCAACCTCGACACTCTTTCCAGAATAATGCCTTGTACAAAACCACATACCACAAATACCAATTAATTTATTTTTGTCAAAAATTCCAGCACATTCATAATTTTGTGTAAACATTTCTGTAAAACGACTTCTTAAAACTTCATCTGTAAATTTTTCTTCAGTAAATTTTTGCATCAATGGTATTATAGCATCTACATCTTTAACACTAAGTAATTTAAAATTGTGTGACATTATTTTTTCTTTTAAAAGTCAATCAAATATAATTTTAAAAACGTGACATTTTTCAATTTTTGTGTCAATAAGTATAGGAATGAGTATTATTAATTAAAATATCTAGAAACTTTCGTATTTTAGAATACTTAAAAACATTAACCATGAGGGGAAATCGCAAAATAAGATTAATAATAGGATTAGGAATTGTTTTATTTGCTGTTATTAAATATTGTTCGAGCGCAGAGGTAAATCCTTACACAGGAGAAAAACAACACATCGCTTTAAATGAAGAACAAGAAATTGCCATGGGCTTGCAAGCAGCTCCTCAAATGGCACAGCAACATGGAGGTTTATATCCTAATGAAAACTATCAAGCCTTTGTTGACCAAGTAGGAAACCGTTTAGTTGATAATAGTATTGCCAAACAAACAGGTTACAAATATGACTTTCATTTATTGGCAGATAAAAACACCATCAATGCATTTGCATTACCTGGAGGTCAAGTTTTTATCACCTATGCTCTATTCTCTAAACTTGAAAATGAAGACCAATTAGCTGGTGTTCTAGGTCATGAAATTGGTCATGTGGTTGGACGACATTCTGCCGAAAGAATGGCAAATCAAGGTTTAATGCAAGGAATTTTAAATGGTGTAGCTGTGGGTATTGACCCAAACACAGCGCAAGGCGCAGCTACCATTGGTCAAATGATTAATATGAGTTATGGTAGGGATGATGAATTGCAAAGTGATGATTTAGGAGTGAAATTTATGATGGATTCCAATTACAATCCAGAAGAAATGATTGGCGTTATGGAAATTTTAAAAGTTGCCGCAGGACCAAACCGTACTCCAGAGCGTATGAGCACACATCCAGACCCAGAAAATCGTGTACAAAAAATTAAAGAAGCTATTGAAAAGTATAGCAACCAATAGCGCAAACGATATCGTATTTTATTAATAAATCCTGATAATTGGCAGGATTTTGTTTTTATCTTTGAAGTGTAATTTTTAAACCATGAACAAAAAAGTAATCTTGATGATTTTGGATGGTTGGGGCAAGTCTCCAGACCCAAAAGTATCTGCCATTGAACATGCTAAAACACCTTTTATAGACAGCCTTTACACTAAATACCCAAATGCAAGTTTACGAACCGATGGATTACATGTTGGCCTACCTGAAGGGCAAATGGGAAATAGCGAAGTTGGACACATGAATCTTGGTGCTGGACGTATTGTGTATCAAGATTTAGTAAAAATAAATTTAGCAGTAAAAAATAAAACCTTAGGTAAAGAAAAGACCCTAGTTGACGCTTTTACTTATGCTAAAGCACACAATAAAAAAGTTCATTTTTTAGGGCTTGTTAGTGATGGTGGTGTGCATTCGCATATCAATCATTTATTTGGGCTTATAGATGCAGCAAATGAATTTGGTTTAGAAAACACATTTGTTCATGCATTTACCGATGGTCGCGATGTTGATCCAAAATCTGGTTATGGTTTTATTACCGAACTTGAAAAACATATTGAAAACACACCAACAAGACTAGCTTCGGTAACAGGACGCTATTATGCGATGGACAGGGATAAACGTTGGGAACGTATTAAATTAGCTTATGATGCTTTAGTCCATGGAAAAGGAGAGCAATCCAGTAGTATTCCAAAATCCATTCATAAAAGTTACGAAAACGATATTACGGATGAGTTTTTAAAACCAATTATTAAAGTTAATAACAATGGAAATCATATAGCAACAATATCTAATGATGATGTAGTAATATTTTTCAATTTTAGAACAGACCGTGGAAGACAACTTACACAAGCCTTAACACAAGAGAGTTTTCATGAGCAAAACATGCATAAGTTACATTTGCATTATGTAACACTTACCAATTATGATGAAAACTTTAAAGGCATTAAGGTAGTTTTCAATAAAGATAATCTTAAAGGCACCTTAGGCGAAGTATTGGAAAAACATAATAAAACCCAAATACGTATTGCCGAAACCGAAAAATATCCTCATGTTACCTTTTTCTTTTCAGGTGGTAGAGAAGAACCTTTTAAGGGTGAACAACGTATTTTACGTAACTCTCCAAAAGTAGCCACCTACGATTTAAAACCAGAAATGAGTGCCTTTGAATTAACTGATGCTTTAATTCCTGTATTAGAAAAAAGAAGTACTGACTTTGTATGTCTAAATTTTGCCAATGGTGATATGGTAGGTCACACAGGAGAAATGGATGCAGCTATAAAAGCTTGTGAAGCTGTGGATACTTGTGTTGAAAAAGTGGTAACAACTGCTTTAAAAAATAACTACACCACCATACTTATAGCAGACCATGGTAATTGCGAAACCATGATTAATCCTGATGGCACACCACATACAGCACATACCACTAATCCTGTACCAGTAATTTTAATTGATAAGGATTTAAAAAACATAAAAAATGGTGTTTTAGGTGACATTGCACCCACTATTCTAGAACTTATTGGAATAGGCAAACCAGATGCAATGACACAAAATTCATTACTTTAGTAGAAATTTTCAGTATAAATGAAACTTTATAACCGTTTAACAATTGCAATTGATTTTGATGGCACCATCGTAGATGATGATTACCCAGGTATTGGTAAGCCTAGAATTTTCGCTTTTGAAACCTTAAAAAAATTACAAGAAGACGGTCATCGATTAATTTTATGGACTTATAGAAGTGGTTTAAAACTAGAAGATGCTGTACAATTTTGCAAAGACAATGGTATTGAATTTTATGCAGTTAATAAAAGTTTTCCAGAAGAGCAATTTGATTATACCAAAAGCCGAAAAATTCACGCTGATATTTTTATAGACGACCGTAACCTAGGTGGTATATTAGGTTGGGGTGAAATCTATCAAAAACTCACCAATAAATCTCCTGATTTTCCTGATTCCGAAAAGAAGAAAGGCTTTTTCGGATTTTTTAAATAATTACCCTCTTACCAAATTAAAGTACTGTTTATCTATAGCTTCCCTATGGTCTGGATAAGCAATATTCACTAATGCTTTTACACGCTCTTTAATGGTTTTTCCATATAAATTTGCAATACCATATTCCGTTACAATATAATGTACATGCGACCTTGTGGTTACCACACCTGCTCCTGGATTTAGCGTTGGCACAATTCTACTTATACCTTTATTTGTTACTGAAGGTAATGCAATAATTGCTTTTCCGTTTTCACTTAAAGACGCACCACGAATAAAATCCATTTGACCGCCAACACCTGAATACATTTTGGTACCAATAGAGTCTGCGCAAACTTGACCAGTAACATCAACTTCTATTGCAGAGTTAATAGCTACCATATTAGGGTTTTGTTTAATAATAGACACATCGTTTACATAGTCTGATGTACGCATTTCAATATAAGGGTTGTCATTTACGTAATCATACAAACGCTGTGAACCCATTAAAAAAGTTGCTAAGGCACGACCTGGATTAATTTCTTTGTAATTGCCATTAATCACATCCTTCAAAATTAAATCGATAACACCATCCGAAAACATTTCGGTATGCAATCCTAAATCTTTATGGTTTGTCAATTTGGTTAATACGGCATTTGGGATAGAGCCAATACCCATTTGCAAAGTGCTTCTGTCGTCAATTAAACTTGCGACATTATTGCCTATTTTATTTTCTGTTTCTGTAGGCTCAACAACAGGATGTATTGGTAATGGTTCATCACATTCAACAAATGCATCGACTTCAGATACGTGAATAATACCATCACCAAATGTTCTTGGCATTTGTTTATTTACTTGTGCAATAACATAATCGGCGTTATCTATTGCTGCCAAAGTTGCTTCAACTGAAACTCCTAGGGAGCAATAACCATGGTCATCTGGCACAGACACATGTATCAACGCTACTTGTAAATCGACAATATTGCGCTTAAAAAGCAAAGGCAGTTCACTCAAAAAAACTGGTGTATATGAACCATTTCCAGCTTTAAGTGTGTGACGAACATTCTTCCCCATAAAAAAAGAGTTTATATGAAAACTGTCTTTCAGTTCTGGGTTAGCATAAGGTGCTTCACCTTCGGTGTGCAACTGGCAAATTTCCACGCCTCGCAATTCTTCATGCCTTGCCGTAAGAGCACGTAATAATACTTGTGGCGCAGCAGCTGCTGCTTGTATATAAACTTTATCGTTTGACTTAACTTTTTTTACAGCTTCTTCGGCTGTTACTGCATTGTATTTCATAACTAATTTTATGGTGCAAAACTATTAATTCACCTACATTAAAAAACTGTCAAAAGTCATAAAAGAGGAAAAAATATTTACATCTTAATTTTAAGTATCTTTGCCATTATTTTTATAAAAGATGATTGTAGTAAAAACAAAAGAAGAAATTGAATTAATGCGTGAAAGCGCTTTAGTTGTTTCTAAAACCTTAGGAGAAGTTGCCAAGGCTGTTAAGCCTGGTGTGACAACTTTACAATTAGATGCTATTGCTGAAGAATGTATTAGAGATCAAGGTGCTATTCCGGGTTTTTTAGGCCTATATGATTTTCCCAATACGCTTTGTATGAGTCCAAATTCACAAGTGGTTCATGGTATTCCTAACAATACACCTTTGGTTGAGGGCGATATAATTTCTATAGATTGTGGTGCGATTAAAAATGATTTTTATGGAGATCATGCCTATACTTTTGCTGTTGGTGAGATTGACCCTGCAACAGAAAAATTACTACAAATAACTAAAGAATCTCTTTATGTTGGTATAAGAGAATTTAAAATCAATAACAGAGTTGGCGACGTAGGTTACGCCATTCAAAAATACTGTGAACATCATGGTTATGGTGTTGTTCGAGAATTGGTTGGTCATGGTTTAGGTCGTAAAATGCATGAAGACCCCGAAATGCCAAATTATGGTAAACGTGGAAGAGGAAAGAAATTTATTGAAGGTATGGTCGTTGCCATTGAGCCTATGATAAATATGGGAACGCAACGAATTAAACAACATCGTGATGGTTGGACTATTACCACTTTAGATGGAAAACCAAGTGCACACTTTGAACATGACGTGGCCATAGTAGATGGAAAACCAGAATTACTTTCAACATTTGCATACATATATGAAGCTTTAGGAATTGAAAGCGATGAGGAAGTTGAGTTTAGACAAAAAGCTTTAGTATTATAACATTGAAAAAACTCTTTAAATTTTTTCTCAATTTTTTCCCAAGACCTTTCCTAATTAGGTTAAGCTATACTGCACGTCCGTTTTTAGCTTTTTTCTTAAAGGGAGATACATACACAGACCCAATAGATGGTAAAAGTTTTAAATCGTTTTTACCCTATGGTTATGGAAAACAACGTAATAATGCTTTGTCACCATCAACCTTATCGTTAGAACGTCATAGATTGTTGTGGTTATACCTTCAGAATGAAACCAATTTCTTTACAGCTCAACAAAAAGTATTACATTTTGCTCCAGAACAATGTTTTTTGAAACGCTTTAGAAAACTTAAAAACCTCAACTACACAACAACCGATTTAGAGTCACCCATAGCAGATGTAAAAGCAGATATTTGCAATCTCCCTTTTGAAGATAATAGTTACGATATTATTTTATGTAATCATGTGCTGGAACATATTCCTGATGATACCAAAGCCATGCAAGAATTATATCGTGTCTTAAAACCAGGTGGTATGGGAATATTTCAAATTCCTCAAGATTTAAATCGTGAGACTACTTTTGAAGATGACTCAATTACAGATAAAGACGAACGCGCTAAAATTTTTGGTCAATACGACCACGTACGTATTTATGGTCGTGATTATTTTGATAAGTTGCGTTCTATTGGGTTTAAAGTAGAGGAAGTAGATTATACAGCACATCTTACCGAAGAAGATATTACAAAATACTGCTTAGCAAAAGGTGAGATTATTCCTGTTGTTTATAAGTAAACTTCATTGCGAGCGACTCGAACACCGAAACTTTAGTGAAGGTGTTAGCGCGGCAATCTCATATCTCATGGCAGGAATATCAATATTAAACAGATTACTTCAGTCGTTCCTCCTTCGTGATGACGTTTATAATTACTCTTCAGGAAAACCATTTAAAGACAAGGTTTTCAACTCTTTATTGTCATTTTCAAAAATAACAAACAACTTAAGCTCAGAATGTTTTTCTGCAAAACTTTTTATTTTTTCAACGCTCATGGTCATTAAAGCCGTGGCATAAGCATCAGCTATCATACATTCTTTTGTAATTACCGAAACACTCAGCACATTATTTTTACTGGAATATCCTGTTTTCGGGTCTATAATATGTGCATACTTTTTACCGTTTTCATCAACCTTAAATTTTCTATAAGTCCCTGATGTTGCCATAGCTCCATCGGTTAACGAAATGGCCTTCATAACACTTTGTGTTCCATCAAAATTAGGGTTTTCAACTCCTATTTTCCATGGTTTTTCACTTCCCATATTAATTCCTTTCGCTCTTATTTCTCCCCCAATTTCAACCAAATAGTTTTCTACATATTGAGTATCTAAAAAATTAGCAATTACATCCACGCCGTAACCTTTGGCAATGGCACTAAAATCTATAATAGTGCCTTTGTGCGGTTTTATAATTTTATCACCATCACGTTCAACTTTGTTAAAACCAACAGTGAGCATTAAGCTATCAATTGTTTCGGTATTTAAATCCTCAACACCATTATCTGAGCCAAAATTCCAAGCATTTACCATCACGCCAATTGTTGGGTCAAAAGCGCCATTTGTTGCAGCGTAAATTTCTTTTGAGGCATCAAAAACCTTTCTAAAATGCGAATCGATAGACACTCCCTCATTTCTATTAATCTTAGAAATTATAGAGTTTTCTTGGTAGGTGGACATCGATTTATTAATAATATAAAACAGCTTATCAAACTGTTCTTGAAAATAAATTTCGCTTTCAGGTGCTTCAAACTGTACCGAATATGATGTCCCAAAAACGTTTCCTATAAGTCGATGGGTTTTTACATCTTCTTTACAAGAAGCGACTATCAACACTAAAAATAAATACTTAAATATATTCTTCATTTTAATTAAGATTAGTTTCAATAAATTGTATACCATTATACTCGCACAAGTACTCTTCGTTTAAGTATATTGGTAAATCTTCACCATCAGGGTTTCCTAATGCAACGCCTGCATATAACACTTTTGCATCTTTTTCTCTCGCATGATTTTTAAAAGTCTCCATCCACACCACATCATAATTGTTGGGGTTTTCAGGAAGTTTTACTGTTCGAACAATTACAAAAAAGTACTGACTATTTTTATCAATACACACAAACTGTGGATGCTTTTTAAGCTTGCTATTTACAGCTATAAACTCGAAGCCACGCTTCTCTAAATCTTTACCAACCAAATTCATGGCTAAATTGTGCAATTCTTGGTCGTTTAGTGGTGTACTCATAATGCAAAATTACTACTATTATTTTCTATCATAAAATTGTTTAACTTTAAATGCTATTACCAACCAAACTACACGTTAACTAAAAACTACTTACAAGTTTTGTAAGTAAATTAAAAAGTGCTACCCTAGCCTTATAAACCACTGCTTATAGCAAGGTATAAATGTAAAATATAGAAACAATGGGCATATTTTGGGATTTAATCCAACAAGACGAATTACAAAAACAAGAAGAGAAAGCCAACAGCTTAGAAGACCGTGTTGAGCAACTTGAGCAAGAATTAGCAAACACCAGAACACTACTTCGTAAAACATTAGTGGCTCTTGAAACACATATTGTTCAAGATATTGATGGTGATGGCAAAATGGGATAAATAAAAATGAATTATAACAAACAACAGGAATAAAAAAATGAAAAAATTAGCATTATTAATAACGCTTGCAAGCGTTTTTACATTAACAGCACAAAGCGAAAAAGACAAAGTCATAGAAACCATTAGTAAAGGCGATATTGAAGGCCATATCTATTTTCTTGCTGACGATTTATTAAAAGGTAGAGAAACTGGTACGCCAGAACTTAAAATAGCAGCGTCTTATTTAGCAAACCAATTTAGAAGTTATGGCGTAAAACCAAACCCTAAAACAGGAACTTATTATCAAGAAGTCAACTTTAAACGTGTATCTCCTCCTGAAGAAGTGTCTATTCAAATTAATGGTGAGACCATTAAAGATTATGCATTTATCTTCCCTTCGCCTGTAAACACAAATGCTGATGCTGTTTTTTTAAATTATGGTTTAGAAAGTGATTATGCAGGCAAAAATGTTAAAGGAAAAGTGATAGTCATAAAGCCTGGAAGTCCCGAAAGTAGTGATTTTAGAGCCGCTTTTGGTTTAAGAAGCAAAAAACAAAAACTTGCCAAAGAGAATGGCGTAGTAGCAATTATTGAACTATTGAATATAGCAGATAACATGTGGGAAAATGTGAGTCATAATTTTAATAGATCACAATTAATGGTTGCCAAAGACAAAGATGGCAATGACGATAAAAGTTACGACAATCAAGTAGCGCATGTTTGGGCTTTAGATAAAGATGACGCTATGCTTAATCAGCTTAAAACGTCTAAAACTATTAGTGCCAAAATTTCTATAAGCGAAAAGAAAGAAGAGGCTGTAAAATCGCAAAATGTTATTGGAGTTGTTGAAGGTACAGATCCTGTACTTAAAAACGAATACATTATCTATTCAGCGCATTACGATCATGTTGGTATTGGCAGTCCAGATGAAACAGGAGATGTTATTTATAATGGTGCACGAGACAACGCAGTAGGAACAACTACAGTATTGACCATGGCAGAAAACTTAGCAAAATACCCAACTAAGCGTTCAGCGCTATTTATTTTATTTACTGGTGAGGAAAAAGGCTTATTAGGAAGTCGTTTTTATGTAGATAATCCAGTATTACCTTTAGAGCAAATGGTGTATTGCTTTAATAGTGACAATGGTGGTTATAACGATACGTCGCTAGCAACCATTGTAGGACTTACTAGAACTACAGCTGAAAAAAATATCTATGATGCTGTTAAAACATTTGGATTGACTGCCATTGAAGATCCTGCAAAAGAACAAGGTTTATTTGATAGAAGTGATAATGTGAATTTTGCTAAAAAAGGAATTCCAGCACCAACGTTTTCTTTAGGTTTTAGATCTTTTGATGGTGAAGTCACTAAGTATTATCACCAACCAGGAGATGAAGCTCATACTTTAGATTACGATTATCTATTAAAATTCTTTAGAGCCTATGTGCTCTCTGGACGTAACATTGCCAATGACAATGCAACTCCTGTTTGGAATACTGGCGACAAATACGAAGAAGCTTCTAAAAAACTCTATAAGACTAAAGTCGTAAAAAACTAAAAAACCATACATAATCAACCAACCAATGAAACATTTATTAGCTATCCTAAGCATCTGTTTTTTAGCATTTAGCTGTAATACACAAGACAAATCAAACACAGCTAATCAAACTGAAAAACAAGATTATAACACCAACAGTTATGACGATTTAGTAACCTTATTTAAAGAATGGCGCACGTTTGAAAATCCTCCAAAGCTAGATGGCGCACCAGATTATACCAAAGCGACCTTCGAGAAGCGTTGGCCAAAATTTAAAGAACTTCAAAATCAATTAAAAGCGATTGACACGACAAATTGGTCTGTCGCAAACCAAGTTGATTGGATGATTGTTTGGGCAGAGATGAATGGCTACGATTTTAACCATAACATTTTAAAACCTTGGGTTCGTGATCCTGCATATTACGCAACAATTTGGGAATACAAAAGTGATGTGCCTGCACACGAAGGCCCAACAAATCATGGTACTTTAGAACTTTGGACTTACAAGTTTCCATTATCTCCACAAGAACGAACGCGATTTATTACCGATTTAAAAGTGATTCCGCCTTTTTACAAACAAGCGAAACAAAACCTAACAGGTAATGCTAAAGATTTATGGATTACAGGGATTAGAGATATTCAATACCAAAGTGTGGTACTTACTAACTTAAAATCAAAAATAGAGATAAAAGATGATGCAGAAATAATGTCTGCCATTGATGAAGCCATATCTGCAACTAACAATTTAGCGTCATGGCTACAAGAGAAATCCACATCTAAAACTGGTCCATCAGGTATTGGTAAGGAGAATTATACATGGTATATACAAAATGTGCATTTACTTCCATTAACTTGGGAAGACGAAATCATGATACTCAAACGAGAACTAGCACGAGCTTGGACCGCTTTAAAACTTGAAGAACATAGAAATAGAGGCCTTCCAGAATTAGTAGATGCTAATTCACCAGAAGCCTATGATAAAATGGCTGACGAAGCTGCAAAAAGCTTAATTAACTTCTTAGACCAGCAAGATATAGTAACCGTAAAACCCTATTTCGATCCAGCACTGCGCGAACATTTAGGCGAATATGTGCCAAAAGAGAAGCGTAACTTTTTCTTAATAGGGGAACATTACGACCCTAGACCATTGTACTCTCATTTTTACCACTGGTTTGAGTTAGCACGTATGGATTTAGAGCCTCATAAAAGTGAGATACGTCGTGAACCACTGCTCTACAATATTTTCGATTCAAGAAACGAAGGAACAGCCACAGCAGTTGAAGAAATGTTTATGCAAGCTGGATTGTATGATGATAGTCCACGAACCAAAGAAATTGTGTATATCATGATTGCTCAACGCGCTGCAAGAGGTTTAGGCTCGCTGTATGCACACTCTAACGATATGACGATGGAAGAAGCTGGAGGCATCCATAGCGAATACACGCCACGTGGTTGGATGAAAACCGAAAAAGAACTCCTCATTTTCGAGCAACATTTATATTTACGTCAACCTGGTTATGGTACAAGTTATATTACAGGTAAATACCTGTTAGAAGCTGCCATGGCAGATTATGCACGTATACAAGAACTTAACGGAAACGACTTTAAAACCAAAGATTTTTTCGATACACTTAATAGTATTGGCAGTATTCCAACGTCGTTAGGGCATTGGCAAATGACAGGCGAAAAGAACCATTTAGAATCTATTATTAGTGATTAAAATTTTCAATAGTTAACAAAATGTAACTTCGAACACAATCGAGAGGTTTTTTAGTAAGTCTCGACTGCGCTCGACCTGACAAAACAAAACAATGATTAAATTCTTTAGAAAAATAAGATATAACCTCATGGAAACAGGAAAGACAGGCAAATACTTCAAATACGCTATTGGTGAAATTATACTAGTAGTTATTGGAATTCTTATCGCATTAAGCATTAATAATTGGAATGAAAGCAGAAAAGATAATATTAAAGAATCTGCAATTTTAAAAGAGCTACATAAAGATTTTAACGGCAATTTACAGCAGTTTGTAAACGTCAAAACTGTACATTTCAGCTCTTTAAAAAGTGCTGAAAAATTTAAAAAATATATAAATCATCCTGATTTATTCGCTGTAAGAGACAGTATCGCTAAGTATTATTATTTAGCGTTTAACGGTGTTTCATATAACCCTTCAAATGGTGTTGTTGAGTCATTAATAGCTTCTGGTGATTATCAGCTTATAAAAAATGACACTTTACGTAATTATCTAATCTCTTGGAAAGATGTTCTTGAAGATTATATTGAAGAAGAGGAAGTTTCTAGGGAATTGTGGGGCGAAAAAATTGAACCTTATATAATTGAAAGCGGTGATTTTGTAAACTTAGCAAGTCCTAAAAATTTTAAGCTTATTACTACAGATCAATTTAAAAACCTCACTGAACGGCATATTTTTTACCTTAAAAATATCAAGAGTTCTATTGAAAGAGAACCTTTGCAGTTTTATCTAAAAGAAATTGTAAGGCTTTCAAAAAACAAAAATGATTAAATTCTTTAAACATCTTTGCTCTAAGAAAATTGTCATTCCGACAGAGCGCAGCGATGAGGAATCTCATTATGATATGTTATTTAAACCTAACAAATTTTGAGTCGTAAAACGTATAATTAGACACAGGAATCACAGCATCTTTTTCTAAACGATACCAAGGAGAGATACTAGAATCTTCAAGATTCTTAACCAAATGTACACTTTGCGCAGGTGTATTTCCTTGAAAGAGTAAAAACAACTTCTCGCCTTCATCGTTTACGACCTCATCACAAATCATCACAATATGCCCAGGTGAACCTCCTTTAATTAGCATATCGCCTACTTTTAAATCTTTCGCATTATTAATTTTAGGTAATTCATGATAAAGTGATAAAGTTCCTGAGTAGGTATAAATTAAATTCAAGTATTTATAAAAATTTTCTTTGGAATGATTTTCATTGGCTGTTTTACTAAAAGTGACTTTGTTACCATTAATTTTTGGCCGATAACCTTCCGCATATTTTAGCCATGAACAGTAATCTCCAGACGTAAAATTAAAGCCAATGTCATCTTTTTTATTGTTATCCCAAAGATATTCACTTCTCACTCTTATAAGTGCATCTGCGCATTGTTGTAGTCCGTTTTTAGGCACAGGAATTTCTAAAATCCCAATATGGCCTTGTTGCCAATAATATTTAGTGTCGTCGTAATTGATGATTTTTGAGCCAAATTTTTTGAGTTTATAGTTTCTAAGATACATTTCAAATGAACCTTCGGGATACTCAACACGTTTATAGCCATCAGGAATTATTACGCGATCGCCAATAGTACTACCTTCTTTATTTATATAATTTGGTAATACTATAACTGCATTTGCAATATGCTTAACTGGTTTAAACTGATAAGCAACAGCACTCACAACAACTAATAAAAAGATAATGAGTAAAAGTTTTTTCATAGGTTTTAAACGAAAAAACCCAATACTTTCGTATTGGGTTTTTGTTTTATTTGTCATTGCGAAGAAAATTTTAAATTTTCTGTGGCAATCTATTTCTTTAAAAAGATTACCACGTCGTTACACTCCTCGTAATGACATGTATTATTAAATGACGCTTAGCGTCTATCCTCCAAAGTCATCAAAACGTATGTTTTCATCATCTATACCAAAATCTTCTCCCATTTTTTGAACCGCTTGATTCATTAATGGAGGTCCACAGAAATATAATTCAATATCTTCTGGTGTTTCATGTTTAGACAAGTATTGGTCAATTACAACTTGGTGAATAAAACCAACAAAACCATCTCCAGTTTCATCATTAATATCTGTTTTCACCTTCCAATTATCTTGCTCCAACGGTTCAGAAAGTGCTAAATAGAATTTGAAATTTGGAAAATCTTTTTCAAGGGCTCTAAAATAATGTATGTAGAATAGTTCTGCTTTAGAACGACCTCCGTACCAATACGTTACTTTACGTCCTGTCTTTAAGGTTCTAAATAATTCATATAAATGAGAACGCATAGGTGCCATTCCTGCACCACCACCAACATATAGCATTTCAGCTTCTGATTCATTTATAAAGAACTCACCATAAGGTCCAGAAATTGTTACTTTGTCTCCTGGTTTTTGGTTAAAAATATATGACGACGCAATACCTGGATTAACATCCATCCAGCCACCTTTAGCTCTATCAAAAGGAGGTGTAGCAACACGTACATTTAGCATAATTTTTCTTCCTTCTGCTGGATACGAAGCCATAGAATAGGCTCTTTCAACAGTTTCAGTATTTTTCATTACTAAAGGCCAAAGTCCAAATTTTTCCCAATCAGGTTTAAATTTATCTGGCTCTCCAGGATGATCTTCAGGATGTGCAGACACATCCATTTCAGAATATTTAATCTCGCATTCTGGAATCTCAATTTGAATATATCCTCCTGCTTTGTAGCCCATATCCTCTGGAATCTCTACAATAAATTCTTTAATAAATGTTGCTACATTATAGTTAGATACCACGGTTGCTTCCCATTTTTTAATTCCAAAGACTTCCTCAGGAATGGTAATTTTCATGTCTTGTTTTACTTTTACTTGACAAGACAAGCGCGCACCATGTGCTAATTCTTTACGAGTAAAATGAGGGGTTTCCGTTGGAAGTGCTTCACCACCGCCTTCTAATACATGACATTCACATT
>CAKZMU010000050.1 GCA_937129145.1 uncultured Lacinutrix sp.
AACCACTTCCAACTTTTTTTCATATCTATTAAGTTCATTTATTAATCTAAGCAACTATCCATACCACAAGCACGTTAGTTGCAATTAAAAAACTCGTCAAAGTCTGTGCTTTCATCATCATAAACTTTACAAGTTCGTGGCATTGGCTTGTTTTCTTTAGGTTCAGTTTCATACATATTACCTTTGTGTTCAACTTTTGGTGGGTACAAAAAAGTGTCTAATTTATTACAGTAAAGCAAATCTACCTTTCTTTCACTTTCACCATATCCAGTATCATAGTATATCGTTTCACTTTTTTTCGTCAAGTGTCTGCATCCAAAACAAGCCCTGTCATTATCAGGGTTTTTATTACAAGTTTTTTCGTGTTCCAAACACCAGTGCTTTAATTGGTAAAGTTTATTACAGTGTTCGCATTTATAAATTTCTTTTGTTTCTATTTTCATCTCGTTTAAGTTTTTTAACAGTTCACTTCGTCAACTAACACAGTATATAGTCTATTGCTCGTACCTCACAACATACCATATACAAGTACGTTAGTAATAATAAAAAGGCTAGTGTTCTATTATACAGGTTCGGTCTACTATGTAATATTTATTCCAGAAAACATCTTCCCACTCTCCGCTTTCTTTTAAGACTAGGTGCAATTCTCCGTTTTTAGGGTATTCTAAATCTTCGTTTTCAATACATTCTTTAATTAATGTAATATCATCCCCACCATTATCACAAGTCAAGTCTAAATACCCTAAAAAGTTTGTGATTATCAGCGAGTATTCTCCTTCTTCGGGTTTACATCCATCTTCCACGCCTATCACAACGTTTACATAGTTTACGGGTCTGGTCTTTATCGATTGAAATACTGCTTTCATTTTTTTACTATTACTAACAAAGGCTATAAATAAAAGCCTAAGTAAATTATTTAATCGAATTGAACATTGTTTTCAGGGCTTCAATTCATAGCCCAAGCGTTAGAACAACTTACCTTGGATATATGCGCCTCGTTCTAAAATTCTTGTACCAGATTCTATGGAATTAATTACTTTTCTACACTCATTCAAGTAGTAATTTTTATCTATATTGTAATTTTTATCTCTACATTGAGTTATTGGGAAGTAATCCATGAATAATACGTGATTAAAACCTGCATTCAGCTTTTCATAATTACCTGTTCTTTTACCTTTTACATATTTTTTAAGTAAGTAATCAGAGGTGTTAGACACATAATATCTAATTACCTTGTCAGGTACTTTCTCGGCTTTACCTTTAACTACGTGCCAATACTCACAACTACTAGTTTTTTTCTTACCAATACAGTAATCATAAATATCTACCCTCTTGTCCTTATCATACTCATATCCAAGATTACCAATAATATCAATTAATTTAACACCTTTAGTAAAGTATTCACTTAAAGCAATAGGAACAATTCTTTGACTATTATTCTTATGAGCATCTTTATCAACCTCAAAATCACCTTTGTATTTAGTATTTGTAACTTCGTCGGTATCTGCATCAACTATGACAGCAATATAATCGTTCACAGAAGAGAACACTAGTTTGTTGTAGTGTGTATCTTCAAGTACCATTTGTGTCTTCTTTTCCCACCAAGTATGAATCTTATCAACTGTTTCCTGCATTTCCTTCGGGTAATGAACGACCACACCATCAGTATTCACAGAAATGATTTCTATTCCACGCATAATGAATGCTTCAATCAGCATCAATAGCATCAACTCACAGCCCATAGTAACCTGATATTTGACTAATGGGTCATATTGCCAAGAATAAGCAGAACCTAGCTTTCCAAACCCACCGCCATTCATGGCTAATTTGTACACCTGTTGCTCGTCCTCGACTTTCTGCCACTCGTCAGAACCATATTCCAGTTCCTTGAGTTTCGGCTTTAAAACGTCTAATCTGTAGTCATAAGCATTTGAAATACCCATGTTCCATTCTACCCCTAAATGCTGTGGGTAGATTTCATTAACTACAATTGCCCGTGGGTACATACTACCAACATCCTTTTCCATCAACGTATGGTCTTCTTTACGGTCAACTATGCGAGGCATGTCGATTGTATGAAGTCCACCTTTGGCGAATGTGATGATAGTGCTAAGTTTTTGCCATTCAGCTTCGATGTCTTTCTTCTTCTTGAAACCACCTTCAACCACTCTGTCAAACTTACCACCTTGGATGACGATATCAAATTTAAAACCTGTATCACCATCTGCAAATGTACGCTTGCGTAAATCAGCTAGGAACTCTTTCATAAAAGGAGTCTGGAAGTTCACACAGCTAGGGATAATATCCTCCATCTTATAACTCTTCCTGAACGTTCTACCTTCCTTGAAATCTCTGTACTTCTTACCAGTAAGTTCCTCGTACTTCTTTTGATTTAAGAACTCACCGATACGAACGTCAGAATAATCCATAACGTTTCTCTTAAGTACAAGGCTCATATTCTCACGGAACTTAACAGCATTCCAAGAGTCGTGTGCTAGTTCGAATGTGAAATCAACATCATTCCAACAATACTTAATCAGTTCATCCATCTGTGATTCTAAAATCACTTGGTCAGGGGCAATAGGTAAATCCTGAACCTTGTACCACTTCTTTGTAAATTCTAACCATTTCAAACTGGCTGATTTAGCCATATTGTCATAGTGGTTGATTTTAAACAAATCAATTTGGAACACATGTCTTTGGTTATCCCATACCATGCCCTTACGTTCGTTGAAGATTTCTCGCTGTACTTTCTTCCACCATATAAGTAATGATATCTCTGGGTTCTCGATAAGCATGTGTAGCACGGGGTAGTCATAACCTACGTTATTGAACCCGATGGTACGCAATTGCTTTACGTAATACCCGTCAGTCTGTAGCAAGAAAGCTATCAGTTCATGTCGTTGGTCTTTTCGATGGCTAATCTCAAATGTCTTCTTAACTAAACCATCAGGGAAACTTCGAAAGTTCACACAAAAGAAGTTCTGGTAAAACTCAATATCAAATACCCAATCGTTACTACTCTCTGCGTTATCCATTATCCTAAGATTTTACTAAGGAAACCTTTTTCCTCCAATGTCTTGATTCTCGCTGCTTGTTTTTCACACAAAGCTACGATTTCCTCTTGATTTTGTTGTAGCTCTTTGACTAACTTCTCCAATTCTTCTACTCGATTTCTCATAATATTATTTATTTAATTGGACATCCTCCGATACCACATGCTCCTAATTCTTCAACATCTTCTTCGTTGATGGTAATGGATTCAATAGGTATTACTTTGTCCGTTAGGTATTCATATTGTTCCTTACTAATAGGCTCAAATGGTGCTTGAACGAATCCGTGACCACTATACAGTAGGAAACTCAATGTTTTGAAATTGTCATTAAAGTTTTCTTCCAAGTATTCACGTAGTTCAGGCAATTCTTCTTTTTTATAGTACGCTGTAACTGACACAGAGTTATCTGACCAATTTTTCTGCATGAATTGAACCATATCCAATTGCTCGAACACAGTCATATCATCTGCGGATATTACACCGTCAGCATACTTACATGGAAATTCAGCTATCATACTTGAATAATCATTCGTACCATCGAAGTTTTTCTTGTACTCAACATGGTAACCATGTGATTTGATAACCTCGATAAGAGGTGAGTTCGATGAAATAGTTATTCTTCGAATGAAATACTGACCTGCAGTTGCAGGGTGTACTCCTGATGTAACACCTGCCAACAGCGATAACGTTCCTGATGGCTTAACAGTAGTCAATTTAATCGACTCTGGGAAACCATGTATCTTAGAATACTCTTTGTCATAGGCACGTAGATACTCATAAGCAGGTTTCAACCAACTTAATTGTTCCGAAGAAGCCATCATGATACCAGTAATACCGATACCCATTCTCATATTCTTGTGTACAATATCCTCTGTTTCCTTGTGATGACATTTGAGTGCTAATGAGTGCTTATTGACTCTGTACAACATTGTCATTACTTTCAGGAACGTTTGGTAATCTTTGATGTTCGGCAAATACAATTCAGCCAAGCAACATGTTTCGTGATTAACCAAGGATTGTTCAGCACAAGGGTTGTAACCTTGTACGTCAGGGTCAGGGTATTGTGTTTCTCCAATACGCCCTACCTCCCTAGATAGTTTCAGGTTAATGAGACCATACGGCTCTCCTTGCTTGTACGTATCCCAGAACTCTTCTGGTAACGCTTTAATGTCCACAACATCAACAGAATTATTGGACATGGCACGCCAGTTTGGTATATTCCCCAAATCCCAACGTTTAGCTTTTAAGTATTCCAAGTCATCGTAATCACCGATAGCAATCTGCGCTGAACGTCGAACGTTACCTGCCACCACTATCATACCGATGATATTCATAATGTCCAATGCATCGATTGGTTTTATCTGCTGCCCCCTGCGTGCATCCAACACACCACAAATGAGTTCCATTCCCTCAACGAGTATTCCTGCACCAGAAGCTGTACCACCGAACCCTGCGATAGGTTCACCTGCGCCTCGTACCAATTGTGTAGAGTAGGTAAACCCTTTACCAGAATAGAAGTAAGCCTTTAGGACTTTCCCCAACAGCTTTCCCCAACCTTCACGACTGTCTGGTACGATGTAATCTGCACCTGCATCATTGACTCTTTCAATCTTTATCTTCTTACGCTGCACTTTTGGCAACTTATAGACGTGTTCTTTCTTGATAGAGAATCCTACACCCGAACCGAGCATAAGCATATCCATTGCCCATGTGAAGGGTCTTATTGGGTCATCAACTACCACAAATGCACAATTTTGCAATGAGGGAAGACCAAGTTGGTCTACGGTTTTAGTTCCTAGTTGCCACATAAACCTACCTGCTACAGAACCCCACATACTGTGTCGCATTGTTCTGTAAAACTCGGTTTCTTTATCGGTAAGTGGTAATTTAAGTTGTTTTGTTATTCCTCGTAGTTCCCTTTCAACTGTGTCTGAAAAGGTTTCTTTACTACCATCTTTATTTGTTCTGGAATATGTGCGTGCGTAAGTGATTAAGCCAAGGTCGCCAAAGGCAACGGGTCGTTGTTCTGTCATTCTGTATGTTGGGTATTCGTTAAAAAAAGGATTACAAAGGTAGGTAAAAATATTGATTACACAACTCTTTGCAATTCAGCGATAAACGAACGGTAACACTCTTTCTTAGTTTCTAACCTTGCTCTTTTATCAAAGTACGGTCTGCATTGAGCGAATACGGTCATCTTAATCAGATACTCGTTTTCCTCAATCATCTTATCTAATGTTTTCAGTCTTCTTTCGTAATCTTCTACTAGCAGTTCTGTTGTCATATTCTACTGTTTTTTCAATTAATGCACCCATCAGGGCTGACTCAATGTCAATACCAAACTCATGGATGGGAAGATAACCATCCCTTTCAAATTCCTCTACAGGAACTATCCCTCTCTTGTCATAAAACTCTTCTCCTATTTCAGTTACGCAATGGTTACTGTTGTACCAAACCACACCACCAAAGTTACTGGCAAGTATGGTCGCTACTAAATAGCATTGAGGTTTTCTTCCGTATCGTTTTTTAATCTCCTTTACTTTGTCCAATACTAAGTCCACTATATTAAAACTTTTTACCTCCGTCCTTCTCTCGGTTTTCTATTTTGTGGTCAGGGCGATTTGAGCAACTTGGTCATACAGTTCTTCCATAGTACCATTATTATCGATAACATAATCGAACTTGTCCATGTAATCATCCAATGCAATTTCAGATGGATGGCTACCAGTATTACCGTCACCCCTCTGAACCCTGATAGTGACTCCACCACGTGAAACCACAGTCTCAAGTTCATTAGGGAATCTCATATCTGTGAAGACCCAATGCTGTCCATTGTAACCTGCAGTAGCAGCATTAACCCAAGCATTAGGATGAATTATCTCTCTAACACCCTCTGTACCAAGACGTTGTAATATCAACCTAGGAGTAGGCTTAACCAAGAACCTTGAATCAGCGAGTTCCTTGTCCGCTCCTTTCCAAAAACCATATGGTTTAATACCATCGGCATGTTGATAATACCACCACTCTTCTCCAAGTTCCGCTTCCTTATAATCCCTATCTTCAAGCATGTCTCTATCCACACCTAGCAGCGTACATACATTATCTTTTAGGGCATCTGCGAACTTCTTAACCTTCCAATTTGGAAGTACCAACCATTTATCTCCTTCATACCTTGCCGTAAATTCTTCAAACGATGGTTTGTCAACAGTTCCTATGTATTGAACCATCTGACCCACAAGGTCTTTACCGCTTGCTATTTTTCCTGAAACTCCTATAATCATTTTATTCAATTTAAGGTTAAATTATTCTTCCCAATAGTAATTACAATTTCCGTCTTTGTCCTGCGAGAATCCATCGTATAATTGATGCGGAGTATTCGGGATGGCTTTGTACCTATAGCAGGTTTCTCTCAAGGTACATGTACTGTTCGTACACATTGATATATCAGGCATCGTATTCGTGTTCGTTAAACACCTTATCAATGATTGAGTTTAGATAAGGCGATGTTATTTTGTCTTTTGGTACACCTCTCAATATCTCAATCAATAATGAGAAGTACGCAATATCAACCCCTATAAGTTGCTCTTCCAGAACAACAGGGTCTTTCAAATCCAATTCGGATATCTGAAACATAATCTTCAATATTTCACCTGCATTGATTGTCCATCCCCTAAGTAAGAATTTCTTCATACGAATAATGGATGTCAATGGGTACAGCGAACCTTGATACCTCAACTCTTTCGTCAAGATGGATGATAGTGCATCGGTGTTTACCACCAGACCTTCTTCGAATGTGAAGTAATTCGTAGCGTGGATGAAATCAAATGTCTTGTGTATCTGTGTAGAATCCCCATGGAATCTTAATACAATCTGTAAATCATCAGTAAGGGATATGGCATTCTGCGATAAGAAAGCAACTTTATAATCCCCTCTGTTTAGTTCTTCATCTTTCAAAGGAATCCTAATACCCTCACTTGGGATATCCAATTTCACTTGGTCAGGCTTCAAAGTCTTGACCCTAACAGCCAATTCTGCTAGATTCTCCCCACCGTCTTCTGAACCGAACACTTCGTCTGGGGCATGGTTCTCAAGATACTGCTCTCTCAACCTTCCATCCAGTACTTTTGGGGTGTAATACTTAGCCAACCTGATAAGCACGTCCATATCCTTGATATAAACGTCATAATCGTTGACAGGTTCGCTTAACAGCATCGAAGTGATACTACCACCTGAAACGAGGATATTTGCTCTTACATCGGCTCTTAACTTCTCGTCATCAATTGTTGATAACCATGCTGTTAACTTCATACTAATCGCTCTCTTAATTGTTTTGATTTTCATTACTTCTTCTTTTTCCAGTTAAATTCGCTTTCACCTGCCATTATGCAACCATAAGGCATTATTCTATCCACCACTTTACCTAATCCGAACTGCTCGATTTGAGTCTGTACGGTTTCAGCGTTTTTGTATGCAGATGGTAGTTCGGTTACATCAACCTTACCACTAAAGAATCTGATATCCAAACCTTTAGTTTCCTCTGCCAGAACTTCCTCTGGTGTTTGACCTTCTTTGGTCTTTCTGTGTGCAGCCCTGCTCACGTTTCTACCTGCACCGTGTGGTGCGAATCCGCTACCTTCTTGCCTTACTACAAGAATAGGTTCGCTCATGTTCAATGGAATCAGTCTCAACCCATCAGTAGAATCTGGTATAAACTTGTCATCCATAGGTGTTACACCTTTAGCGTGCCAATATACATCACCCTCTTTGAATACTGAATTGTGTTCGTTCCAGAATGAGCCTTTCCCTGCAGTTTTTACGGCATTTAAGGTCTTGTTATGCAGGGTAGCATGGTTCAACTTAGTCCAATCTCTTACGATTTGAATCGCATCCCAATATAGTTCACCCTCCAATTCATCAGCAGGTATCCATGCGTTACCCTTATAGGTCTCTGGTGATAACTTTCTTCTGAACTTTTCAGCAGTAGCCATGCCTTTCTTATACACCGATGCACCGAACCCACGTGAACCGTGATGTGTGACCATCATAGTATCACCTGTTTGTTCTGACACACCTACAAATAAGAAGTGATTACCGTCACCCTGTGTACCAAGATGTCTGCATGCTTTCTCAATGTAATCCTTGGTGTAATAGTTGTCTATCAACCTATCGTACAAGAGTTTGTTGTCTGTCAGGATGTGACCAAAATCAGTCAATCCTTTTCTACCACCTGCACCGAAATGAGTTATAGCATGTGCTGCATCTAATACAGCTTTCGGGTCAACCTTACCAAAGTTGGTAGCATATACCGAACAACACATATCAGCAGAATGCCAAGATGGGTGTATTGCATTTTTTGCACCGACAACTACTCCGACAGGAATGTTTCTTCCTCCGACAGGACACGCATCAGGCATGATAGCACCTTCAACTGTAGTAGGTACTTTCAATATCTCAACCGTGGCTGCTACAACAGCAGTATAGTTTATCAATTCCTCTTCATTAAGAGGTCGCAGGTTGATTTGAAAAGGAGCAGGGAAATCCCTCATTGGGATAGTCTCAACTGGCTCTGGTTTGAACATTTCACAGGCAGCTACTATAGTGCTGTGTGAAGGGTTGTCACCGCCTCTTTCATTCAGGTATGCAATAGCATCCTTAAACCATTTTGCAGGTTCATACCCTAATCTGATTAAATCTTTTCCTGTTACCATAATTAAAATGCTTCATCTGGGTTAACCATTGGTAATTCCAGTTTTTCTTGTGTACCAATGCCGAAGAAATCAATTCTCCATTTCTTTAAAGGACTCATTCTACTCTCTGGGTCAACGAAATCTGAACCATTCCAGAACTGTAGCTTAACAGCTTCATCGTCACCTCGTGTGAGATTACCACCTGTATCGCTGTCCTTAATCTTGTCAACGTGTAATTCAGTAAACATGAACTCTTCTGGATTCTTGACTTGTCTGTGAATTACATAGAAATCATCTGCCCTGTTCGCCCAAATAGCACCACCGTCAATGTGTGACTTGTACGGTCTCGGAATATTACCACTATCATCTATCTTGAGTCTTCGTGCCTCTGTGATGGAGTGAGCATTCACGTATACCGAACAAAACTTCTCGCTGAATATCCTAATCTCGGATATGGCACGGGTATGATATTCATATGAACTCAACCCTGCACCCTTACCTTTATAATCCAATGCTAAAGAGTTGTACGGGTCAATCAGGAAACCTTTGATTGCAGGGTCTTCCTGACATAGTATTTGACCAAATTTGACCAAATCAAACACCGTATACACCTTATCCTTACGGATGAAGTAAAAGTGTTCGTTTACAAACTTCTTAGCTAATTGCAATTGAGCCTGTGATGCTTCCTTAGAACTACGTCCAAGTATAAAATCCATTAGCTTAATCTTAATCTTAGCAATGTCATTCTCTGGTGAATAGATAATCCATTTCCAACCATACTTGGCTGCAGCCACAGCAGTAATCCACCACACTAGGGTAGATTTACCAACGTTATCGTGACCAAGAAATACAGAGAAGTTGTGTTCCTTCAATCTGAAATATTCATCTAACCATGGAATACCAATTGACTTACCCATTTCAATACCATTGATAAGAATGTCCATCATTTTTCTGTCAACTTCGTTACGGTCGATTAAGAAAGTAAACCCTCTCTCTTCATCCGCAAACTGCTTACGTGACAATGTGATATTGAACTCGGTCTCTATCTCTTCAATCTGGTAAATTGGCTTCTCCTTTCCTTGTTGTATACCATCCTCAATAGTACCAAACGCTAACTCTATGTCGCTAGGATTCTTAGATTTAATTCTGTCTCTAAGCATCTTACGAGCATCATTCTCGTCTACTATTCCAGAAGCTATGTAACCACCCATCAAGTAGGATGCTTTGATAAGTGTTCTGTGCTTATCTCCATCCTTGGCTCTATCAATCATTTCAGCAGCTACAGCGACCTTTTTAAAGTCAGTCATTCCTGTACCCTTCTTGATTGCGACATCATCTATAACATCGGCTTCGCTAACCACCATAAACTTGGTGTATTCCACAGCCTCTTCATTGATATAGATGTCTGGGTCATAACTCATAAAACAAACCCTAGATTCATTTATACTGGTGCTATCTACTTTCAGACCTAAGTTGTTTAAGTCATCCAGAATTGACCTGTAATGATTTCTGTGCATGGCGATATCAGCAGGTATTCTGTACAGTACTTTTAATTTCCCACTAGGGGAATCAAATACTGAAAATACGTGCTTGTCAGTTTTGAAATGTGCTTTCCATTTCTTAACCTCTTCATCGTTTTTGAAATCATCTAAATCAATAATAGCCAGACCAGAGTGCTTAGATAATGAAGAGTCATCCCTATAGGACTTGTACTTCTTACCTGTGCTTCTACTGGTCTTTTCTATTGGTTTTCCACAGTATCCAGAAAAGACAACCGCACCCAACTGCTTTTTGAGCAAATTACGTGCATCTTCATCACCTGATAAGAATCTGATTTCCTCAATGAGTTCTTTCAAACCATTGTCACCAGAGCCTATCCTTTCCAACACCTTCATAACATCTACGTTAGCAGGTAGGTTAGTGATATCCTTTATGTCTTTAAATACTGATACGTTCATATGTTTATTGATTACATTTTTCTATTGGTTGAAGACCATCTTTGTAAGAAACAAACCTATTACCGTCTACATTAATAATAACCAACCAATAACCTTGTACCATTACTTTGTTCTCCACAGAAACCCTATTGTTGATTTCTACTACATCATTTACAGACTGGGCTGCTGAATGCTGACTATTAGGCTCACAGGACGAAAGTGCAGCTACCACCAGTATAATCATCAATGCCCAAAACACTACTAAACTAATCTTCTTTTTCATTGTTCCATTCTTTTATTAAAAGTTCTGAAATTGTTTCAGAAATAACACCCTGTTCGAATATTCCTGTAAAGGGAACAGCATTATCCAACCTATCTTCCTCTGCTAAAAAACTACTACCCAGAGTGACCCAATTATGATAATCCAAACCACCACCTATGTAATTTTGTAATTCTTCTTTACTCTCGGATGAATCATAAACTTTCTTACATTCATCTTTTATTTGTTGTACGTTCATATCTTTTCAATTAAATAAGTATTTAAAAATGTCTTCTTGTTATAACCAGTTTCCATTAGCTTTTTAGCTAACTTGTCGGTATCTTTATTACATACACCACGTATCCCGTAATTAGTCAACTCACGAATGATAGTGCGTTGTGCTTGGGAATTGTCAGGATTGAAATCCTCTGGTACTTCCAGTACATATGTATTGAATTTCTCTTTATTGAATAGGGTAGCAGGACGTAGGTATTGCTTCATCCTATTGTTCTTTGTCCATTCCTTATGTTTAAGGTGAACCACAGCTTTCATCTTACGCAGCGTGTGTCCTTCCTCAACCCTAGCAGAAATGTGCTGCAGAAATACGTCAGGTACGTCTTCGCTTGAGTAGCGTTTGACTTTACCCAACTTCTCGTTTAAAAAGTTTAATATTTCAGCAGCAATCTCTGGATGTCTAGGTGGTGCTGTCTTGTAGGTTTTCGGTAAATCGAATATCGACTTACTGGCAGCATAGAACTTAGATTGTTGTAAGAATATGGCTGTAGAACACTTATCACAGATGGGTACAAGTTTTTTACTAATATTGAATTGTACTTCTGTCTCGGTACTACATACCTTACAGTCCATCTTAGATTCCTAAGAAGTCATTCAGCTTGCCGATGATTTTCTCGTTCTGTGCATATACAGCATCTAAATCGGCACGCTCTTGAGATAACACCTCCATCTTAGCGACTCGCACAGCATCTGCTTTTTCAATCTCTGCATTAGCATTAGCTAAATCAGATGCAATCTTCTGGAAACTGCTGATAGCTCTTTTTGACTTGGCTTGAATAGAAGTCACTTTATTGATAATAAGACTCATAATATTTTTTGATTTAAAGATTAAAAAACCCTACGCCTGACTAATACAGACTGTAAACCGTCAACGCTTAGATAGAGTTTTTAGATTACATTTCATTCCTAGAAGGGCAAGTCGTCTTGTTCTCCTTCTGGCTCACCTACTTCTGCAGGTGCTGCAGACGCAGTTGTCTGCAAGTTCCACACTTTCCACGCTTGGGCAGTCGTGTAGATTTTCCCGTTGTACTCACGAGACTGCAAGTTGAAGGATACCTCCACCTCGTCACCAACCTTGTTGTACTGCAAGAATTTGTCTACTTTCTCCTGTCCGAAGATTTCGAAACCAATGTCCTTTGGATATTCGCTATCCACTTCCGAACCGATGAAAGATACCTTTGACCACTCGCCATTAGCAGACTCTCCTGATTCAACTTCCAAGATATTATCTATCTGGATTTTAATCTTAAGTTCACTCATAATATTCAAATTTAATTAACAGTTAATAAATTACTTTTCCTTATCTGGTCTCGAACAAATCTTCGTCCGAATTACCACTCAACCAATCTTCTGCGGAAAGAGCGTAGCTATACGCTAACTCAACATCATCATACTCTATCTCCACTCCGTCGGAATCAGTTCTTCCCTCGATAACATCAATTTGAATATTGATTTCATCGTAGTTGTTATCACCAAAGACATTAAACTCTGGTAACCAAGACTTCATTGATTCGAGTCCTTCAATCTGTCTGGACTTTTCTTCTTTACTTCTCATTATTTTTCTTTTTAAATTAAACCAGTTTCATAGTACTGACTGATATCCCCTAGTGCATTTACTCCGTAGTAGTACTCAAGACGTTCAAGTCCTGCCATTACAAAGGCTTTACCTTCCAACAGCGTTTCCTCGGATACCTGAAACCTACCCAACCTACCAGTTTCCTTGTCAATGACAAAGAACTCAACTGGCATACCGAACAACTCATCATAAATATAAGCCTGACCATGGTATCCATACTTCTTAAAGTTGGACGTAAAAGCGCTCAATGAACGAGTGGTCTTGAAATCAGGTACAATACCCATGTGTTTGTTGATTCTATCAGCCTTACCTTTGAACCAATAACCGAAGAGTTCCATTATCTCTGGTTCTTCTACTTCATTCGGTTGTCGATTGCCTGTAAGTGCCTCACGGAAATCAGCATTAGCCAACACCTTGTCAGCTAGAAAATTCATTTCGTCAGCTTCTTTCTTTAAGAGGTACAGAGGTTTCTCTATACCTTCCAAAGTATTTTCAGCTACGATATCCTTGTACTCTTTATTGTTACGGGTGTTGCAGTCCACAATAACCATGGGATACTCACCTTCAACTTCAAATAGTTCAGGCTGTAGTACTCTGTGATGTAGGTATCTACCTTTCAGGAAATCCACATTGGAATCCCATCTTGCACCATACAAATCAGGCTTCTCTAACAGCGTTTTCATATCCGAATTGGATAGGTACTGTTGTCCGAACTCACCGAAGTACTCTTCATCATCACGTAATCTTTCGATTATCCTTGCTTTCTTCTCTGCATCCATTATAGCCATTCCTTTAGTTCCTGTGGTGAATCGAAAAGAACAATCTCTTTTATCAACATAATTCGTTCTATCAAATCAGGTATAGATGCACCTACTATTTTCTGCCCACTTGAATCAGCGTCTAAGTTCGCACATATAAACGATTCACTTGCTGTACGTTGAACAAAAGATTTCGAACCATTTTTAAATTCAATACCAACTATTTGACCTGTTACTAAGTCACGATGACTTAATTACTTCTCTGCATATATTGTTACATCCATTATTTCCCTGATTTAGCCTTGCCCAACGCAGCAGTAACAGCCTTAGATTTAGCATCTACAGCGTAGTTCTTCAAGTGTTTTTCAACTAAGTCGAACTTGCCTTGCTCTACACCTTTCAGGAAGTTATCCCTTTGCTCTGTGGTCAATGCTTTTTTAGCAGCAGCCTTGCCTGATGTCTTTGCTCCCGTAGGTGCATCAGCTTTTGGTGCAGGGGCAGCTTTCTTAGGCGATGCTTGCTTACTTGCAGGGTCTGGCTTTACCTCTTTCTTAGGTGCTTCCTTTCTTGGTGCAGCTTTAGCAGGTGTAGCAGCAGGAGTTTGCTTCTTAACAGCAGCAGTACGCTTGGCTACAGCAGGTTTCTCTCCCTTGTCACCCGTGTTAGTGGCATCTGCATCCTTGGTATCGTCGATACCGAATAGGTTATTAAGGGCATACTTACCAGAATAGGCAGATGCAGCACCAGTAATCTGGGATTCATCCATGCCTTTCTTGGTCAATGCCTCACGTGCATAAGAACCTACAGAATAAGACTCACCTTTAGCTACAGTTTCTGTAACAGTAGCGGTTGATTTTACGTAATATCTGTCACCAATCATCAACAGTTCGTCGTTGATAGTGAGACACAATCCATTTGCGATACACAACGGCTTCGCAGCCTCAAGGATATCCTCCTTGCTACGATAGTTGTATTTACCAAAAGCATTGCGCTGATTCTTGGGTGCTTTCAGTTCACTCTGAACTTTAGCGAGTTTTTCAAAAAGTTTACTCATTTGTATTTGATTTTAAGATTAAATAAAGTCTTCGTCTTCCTCTGGAATAGAGGTATCCCCGTCTTCCTTACGGTATGCTTTAGCAACCTCTTCATCAGAAGGAAGTTCATCAGCCATAATCTTTTGAAATAAGGGGAGGGGTATGTTAGCTTTGTCTAACAGTTCCATAATTTTCCATTCAAGATATCCTGCATTGGATGCAGCGTGCATGAACATAGCTATAATTTCTTCTTTGCTGAACAACTCTACGTAGTCCTTTGCAATATTAGTTTCGACAAACATTTCTTCGTCGCCCAATTGACTTCTTCGGTCAATGACCTCTTGCATCTTGGCGTTCACTTCGTCTTGATTGACGTTTAAGAACTTCTGCAAGGCTTCTGGTATTATTACTTTTCTATTCTTTGGCATAATTCTATTTTATTACGTACAAATGTACAAATTAAATTCCGTTATTCCAAATCACCAGTTTGGATAATCGTAAAGATTGTCTATTTCATCATCGTCATCATTGCCCGATTCGGCTATTGCCACAGCCACAAAGAACGCTATGAACCCGAAGATACCAACTATCCCCCTAGCTTTCTCTGACCATGTACTAATGTCAAAACTGGCCTGCAAGAATGCACCTTCTAAGTACACAATTACAAACCCTACAAATCCCCAAAGTAACACTTTAATTGCTCCCATATCTATACAAGTTCAAAATCCAAAATCATTTCTTTTAATACTCTCCTAACCTTCTGGGTTAAGTCATTGATTTGAAACGACTTAGGAGGGTTGTACAGGTCATCCAATACGAATGGTACTCCTAGTACCTCACTTGAAGCTGTCTGAAAACCATGTTCCTCAACTACCCACATCGAACCTTTACTGCACGACATTGTGTGAAATTCATCGGTCTCAATAGAAAACCGTGATGATAGTGGAAGAACATACGATTTCAATCTGTAGTGTTCATCCGATACATACTCCAATCCTTTACCACCGTTAAGTGGACTCAAGTACTTGTACTTTGACAGTTCAACAACTTGTTGACCAAGGGAATCATCAAAACTCCCATCGGTTTCCTGTGCGGTGTGATGGTCGATTTGACCCTTAAGTACGGTCAATGTAATTGGATACCTGTGAGTATGGAATTGTACCTCATTAGGTTTGAGGTCTTCCAAGGCTATGAATACTCTGGTCAGCTTTCCGAACTCTGTACCATTCACAACCAACGAGAATATCCCTTCATGATGTGTGTCTGCCATTGACAGCTTAAGTGCCTCTGGGTCAGGGTTATCCAAGTAAGATAAAATCTGCTTTAAATATTCTAGCTTTTTCATGACTTTTATTTATTTAATATTCTGTCCTCAAGAGCATTGATTCTTCTCGCTTCTCTTTCAAACTCTCTATCCAAACTTTTAACTTGTTTCCTATAATCAATTTCAATAATCAACCAAATGAAACCAACTATTAAAAGTGGTGCTAACCATATTAATATTAGATGTGTCATATTTTATGATTTAAAGTTTTCTTCGATTCTACTAATCTTTTCGATTAACTCTTTTCGTCGTTGCCTCCAATGTATCATTAAGGAGTCATTACGTTCGCTGTTAGCTTTGTCAATCTTCTTGTTCAGAAACTCAACACGCTTTCGGTCACGAGCAATTTGATGCTCGTCTGCTGCTCGGACAAAACCCTTCTCAAGAAACTCGTCGATGATAGTGTCATCCACATACTTGTAGTAGTCCGTAGTAGTTGTGCGGAACAGTTCGTACATGCCCGTTTTAAGTGTATGCTGTATCTTGTATCCTCTTCTTAGTACAGCAGTCTCGAAGAGCGTAGGATTCATGTCGTCATCATTCTTGATGATTTCCATCTTACACATTAAATTGGCATCGACACCACTATCGGGTGTTTCCTCCATTGCCCTATCATGGATTATTTTCAAATCCTCTTGTCTTGCCATATGTTTTTCATAGAAGTTCATATTACAGTAGTTCTTTAATCTTGATTAAAAAGTTTACTAATGGTTTTGCATTCTCCAAACGCTCACGAAATATATCTGCCTTAAGTTCGAACGTTTCTTTCTTCTCCTTGTCATCAACTGCATCCATTTTCTCCTTTTGTGCTAGGAATATATTTTTAGACCTGATTAAACCCTTGCTAAACAGGTACTTACCCTCTCTTTGCTTTAAGTCCATGGTCATGACGATATCCCACATGATGTCCACAGCCCGTTTTAAATCTTCTCTTGACAATTCGAGATTGTCTAGGACAGCATAACCCTCATAGTCATACGCATCCTTAATATTTTTGCCCTTCAATGAATTTAGTACATCATCTAGGTTCTTGAGTTCGTTGCTTTCCATGCTTTTTCGCTTTAAGTTAAAAGAATCCGTGGCTAATGTAGTAAATCAACCACGGATATCCAAATCATTTAACAATACTTTAAGACTAATCTCTACCTACAACGGCAGCATCTTGGTCTTCGGCTTCTTCCTTGTCTCCTAACCCACCTAGGATATCCTCTAACATTTGTAATGGATTTCGCTGCATGATAGCTTCTAATTTAGCCTCTACGTCACGGGCAAATGCTCCACACAATTGCAACAATACAATCTCACCTTCTCTACTCCCTATTGGGAATCTTGAACGGAAAGCATCATAGATGTGTGCAGTTGAATTTGCTTTGTCTTCATCCTCATGATTGATTAAATCAAACACAGCTTCAAGGAAATCCTCCCATGGTTGCTTAATAGCATCCAATTCTTCTTTTTTCAAGTTTGTGAAACAGTCCGTGTATGATAGTGATGCGAACGGAAACGCTGCTAGTACTAATTGATTCTTCTTACTCATAATCTCTAAATTTAAGGTTAAACTAATTTACATTTAAAACGATGATTCCTATTGTTGAGGTAACAATCATTACCTCTGATTCTTCCTGCTCTAGTATAGCTAGGAACAGCGATTTGTTAAGTTTGTATTTCTCCATTTGTGTATGGATTGGCTGTTGAATACATTGCTTCCAATATACCCCGAATAAGGTCGTGATTATCTACGAACTTTCGGATTTCAAATTCTTTTCTACGTCCTGCCTCGTATGCTCGTTGGTCATCTGACATGTGGTATGTCCAATCGTGACCTGCTAACAACTTGGCGAAGTTCAGTATACAATTTTTCAACATGACTATTTCTTTTTAAGTTTGCATCTATCGGGTACATTACCACCCTCTTTAACAATCCACCACGTAATACATGGTATCAAGTTAATGCACCATCGTCTATTGTAAGGCGAATAGTGCGCTCCAATCCACAGACCATTACGATTGATTGTAATCCCTGTCTTCAACTTCCGAATGCTTAGATATTTGCTTCTCATGAAGGTATGTTAAGAGTCCAAAAAGGACGATTATAGTACCAAACAACATCATGATAGCGGATGCGGAATAAGCAACTGACCCTGTGTTGATGAACTCAACAATCATGACCAACCACAATACAACCGCACCCACGTCAACTATATAAGCTAACACCTCCATGATGCCGTGATAGTGTTTAGACGAAATCTTCATCCTCTTCATTTTTGGAATCGTCATACCTCTTGGCTGCGCTTGGGTCAAATGCACCAATAATAGTACCTGCATACATTACTGATGACAGCACCACTTGCTCTTCACGATCAATTTCCATTTTTCATCATTTTTCATGTCAGGAATATTAATCAATATTCCACCATTGAGGTCAGACCTACTTGCTTTGAAAGTCGAACCTTCTGCATCAATAGAAAAAATTACACCTTCGTCATTCGTGTATTGAATTGATAACTTGCTCATAATTAATTGTTTAAAGTAAATTAGTATATTTATTTCCGATTAATTCTCTTGATTCATCAATAACTGATTGAGGCGCATCTACCTTTTTAGGCATGTAATGATTCTTACCTGTCCATCCACCTCGATGACCATTTTCACCTGTCATCGCCTTAGTAGCCACAGAATAGCGTACTCTATGACCTGAAATTTCAACATCGGTAACTACATAATAAAAACCCCATGATACTTTTCTGCCAAAACCATGGGTTTTATTAGGGTCAATCTCTGGGTTAATAACCCAATCCTTCTGACCATCATACCAACCATATCCAAATTTCACCTCTACGATATCACCTACACGTAGTCTTTCGTCAACTCCTATTGCCAAACATGCTTCGGCTTCGGGTTTAGTATCATACCTGTTATTACAGATAGGACACTCATAAATTTCCCTTTCGATTACTTCTGTCATATATCCCATTACCATACCCATTTAGTGCCATCATGTCTGGCATAGATGAATGTTCCATTCTTAGCTACTCGAAATGGTGCGTCTACTTTAGAGACAGCAATCCTTTCGCTACTTGTTTGATTTCTGTAACCTCTCGGTTTTGTTTTTTGTACCATGATTCAAAGTTTTTGTTAATAAGTTTCTTTAATTTGGGGTTGTTCTTTCGATAATTCCACCAATCAGCCCAATCATGCCGTTTATTCACGATGGCATGCTCATAATACTCTTGAAGGCTCATTTTGAATGGTATAATTCTCTTATAATCTCCCCATCTATCACTCAAAGGTTTTTTATTATTATGAACTCCTGTTGAGTCAAAATATTTGTTACCCACTTTAAGGACAACATGACTAGCTGACCCACGCCATCCATCTTTCTTGATACGCTTCTTGATTACCCTTGCATTATCGCTGCCCCTGTCATCTATGTAGACGAATTTATTAGGTACCCCAATGTAATCCAAATGGTACTTAATGAATGATGCAAAATACGCACATCCACCTGCATTGATTTGTTCAAATATAGGGTCACTTGATACCTCATTTGAAATGTTTTCTAAAACTTCTAATACGTCCTGCATGATAGTGTTTTTTAATCGTTAATGGCTTCAAACATCTTTTCGAAGATATTGTCGTATACCAATCGCTGTCTGGCATCCAATCCTATACTCTCTGGAACAGACACATTAAAGTTTTTCATCAGCTTGAGTATATCAAGTTCATCCTGACTTTGAAACTTAATTTCAATTGTTATTGGTTGAAATTTGCTATTGTTTACTTTTTTTGTTTTCATAATTTAAAATTTAATTACTAATGTATTGATATGTACCGTTTCGGTGATTCCGTATTCATCCTTACGTGTCAACCCCCATGATAGTGTTCTTGACATGTCATGATTCAAGGTTGTTAGGTTGCGGTATTTCTTATATCGTTGTTCGTCTTCGTTCCACCCTTTACCACGTTGTTTGACTGTGATATTAACCATTGCCTTACTACGTGGTGGTGCGCTATCTACGAATACTAAACCATATTCATCATGAATAGCTTCGCTACCTATAAAATCCTTTGGTGTCATACTAAAAGTTTTTAGTCCAATTGATTACAAATTCCTTGGAATACTTCCCACCATTGTACAATCTACATCACTTGGTACATGCTGCGCTATTCAAAGAACGTTTAGTTATCCTATGGCGAGAATAAGAGTGACCATTAGGGCAAATGCCTGACCATTTAACAGGTGCGCTCTCAATTTTGGCATGACCCGTTGATGGTATCGCACCCAAATGGATTGCTATTTGTTGCCATGGATAATCATGTCCTGAATGACCACGTATTATGTTATCAATAGCGTGTGCTATCTCGTGACGTATAGTATCTTCGAACTTCTTAGGATTTTTATCTAGGTTAACAGACAAAAGGGCTTTCGAAATCTCTATTCTTCGCCTACCCCCATATGCAGTACCTAATGAACGCTTCTTGTTTGAATATCCCCATGACCATCCCAATTCTTTGAGATTGTAGAACAGCCCATTGTACTCCCATGTCTTTGACATAAGCTGATTGAATATTTCATCAAACCTGCTAAATGTAATGGGTGAATTGTCCTGTAAAATAAAATCCTGTTGTTCCATAACTAAGCTGTAATTTTACCCCACTTGACCCTGTTCCAAAACCTTTCATATAAAAGGTAAAACGCTGTGAGGATAAGATGTAGCAATATTGCCGTACCGATACCAGTAAAGAATGCCGTTACCGATGTAGTTACTATTTTAAAGAATAAGGTCTTTACGACCGACCGTTTAACTGTATCTTTCTGTTCCATTACCATCCTGTGTTAAATTCTGGTCTCATGTCAGGGTCTGGCATGGCTTGTTGGTCGCCAAACTCTGCTTTAAGTTCATCCTGCTTCTCAAGAAGAGACCTGTAATTGTATTGTGTTTGTTTTCCAATAGCCTTAACAGTAACGAATAGGCTGTTGAGGTGGTCGTGTGGTAGACGGTCGTTCCTGATGACCTCCGTGATAGTGGTTTTCCCACCCTGTACATCATCCGCACCATGCCCTAGGTATAGAGCCGATGGGATATATATTTCCTGACCTGCTTGTGGTATTTTCATAATTAAAAGAATCTATGTTTTTTGTTTTTAGAAAATCTGAATCGAAGTCTCAATCCTAATTGAATGTTATGATTTTTGTTCCATAAATAATCGGTGAATATAAAAATATCATCCTCAAGTTTAACTCTGAATCTTAACTTTAAATCTTCTACGATTTCCTTATTTTGTTTCCAATTATCCCAACTATATGCTAAACCGAAACTTGGAACAAGAGTTACATTATTACCAAAGGGATATCCTATCCCAAACCCAACTTGCCTTTTATCAGAACCAATGATATTGTACTCTCTGTAATTCATAGAAAGAGTAACCCCTCTCAACTCATGAGATAAAGAGCCACCTATAACAGCACCTCCCTCTCCATAACCCCCATTAATGTCAATAAAAGTTTGCCCATTTATTACGCTACATGATAATAGTGTTATCAGTACAGCTTGTAAGCACACCAAGCACGTCTTTGTTGCTTTTATATTTGCCATTACTTGATGTGTTTAATGGATTTGACTACTCGAACTCCCTTACGTTTCTTGTAGCGATTCTTTTTTTGACCTGATTTGGTCGTGTAGCTACCTACGAACTCCCTCGCAGGTGCTGATAAGACTTCTTGCTTTCTCATATTACCACGCTTTTTGACCTGTGTTAACGATTACTTTGTTATCCCCGTATCCATACTCGAAGTTGGGTACGTGACCTGTGGCGAATGATAGTGATTTGACTCCCTCGTAATCGTTTAGGATATCACCTATTTCCCTGTCCTCATAGGACTTGGGGTTAACACACTTACCATTAATGAAATGGTTATTACCTGCATCTAGGTTATGCACAGTACCGTTGTCATCGATAAATCTACTCATGATATTTGAATTTAAAATTAGTGGTACAGGTAGGGTCTTGACCCTACATCTCTTGGGGTAACCCAAGGCTCTATCTTTAAGCTACTGTACCAACCCTACTTGCGCTATGCAGGGTTATTAAAGAAGACAGGTTGACATACGCACCGCCCCCTGTCGCCCAAAATGCTTTACTCTACTATTTCAAGGAATTCATTAGCAACCAATTGAATTTCTCGAAACCCTTGAGGCTGACCCATTGCTTCAAGTGACTCATCGTTTAGTTCCGCTTGTACAAACGTAGCTACATCAGCAGGTACTAGGTCTTTAAATTCTGGGTCGGTCACAACCAACCCTATTACACCACCTTTAAGATAATGACTTTCGTGTTTTTTTACTCTTACTTTAACTCCTAATTCAAATTTACTCATAATTAACTGATTTTAAATGATTTAACTTATTAAAATTTACACCAATACTCGGCATTTGCAGGCATGGCTTGTAATAATTCACCTGATTCCTTATCTATTGGCTCAAGTACACCCTCTAAATTTGTGGTCAATAGCTTGTGGTCTACAGGCACGATTTCCATGCCCAATTTCTTTAGCTTTACACCATAATCGATTAGGATTTCAGCTATTACACCACAAAGGATTTGTAGTGTGGTTTCACATGATGGTAAGGTATTTTTTGCCACCCATTTAGTAATAGCATTGTGTACCTCGTTGTGGTGATTAGAAAGCCATCTTTGTCGAACTTACAGGCAGCGATGATAGTGGCTTTGTACCTGTATCCCTTCCATCCCACAACAGTACATTGTGTAATGCTTGGATTGTGACTAATGAAATAACCCTTGCGATGGAAGGTTATTTGTTGCGACTTCATTTTTAGATTGCTCATAATGTATTGATTAAAATGGCAATGCTGCATCAGCATCGACTTGATTCGGGTGCTTGATATTACGCCATGCTACCCAAGTTATAGCTTGCAATTCGTGGGGCAAGTATCCCAATTTATCGGATGCTATTATGTATACATTCTGAAAGAATGAATATTGTTTGGCAGTCATTTGATGGTTGTCAAGTATGGTATCCATAGCTATTTCAACCGCATGCCTGTCAACCGTTACCGTAGTAGATTTTTGGTAGTGGTTGATGTTGAGGTAAAACGCTGATATTTTTTGACCGTTCAATATATCCAAGATATTTTCGTCGTTAACTTGCTCATGCTCAAGTGCTATGATTTCATCTGCTTTACCCAATAGTCTACCATAAGTACCGTATCGATTACCTTTTAGGTACTCTTCGGCAAGTCTTTTATTTTCAACCCATGATTTCATAGGTGATAAAGCAGCAATAATACCCACAACACGTTGAACCCCTACATTATAGTCATGCGATAATTCAAGTGCATAATTGTATGCATCCTGATACCATGCCCTATCATCGGGATTGGATTCCAATGCCAATTGTACAATATTATCTACGCATGTTTTAGTGTATAACGTCTTACCTTTGTATTTTTGCTTTGACATGATTTAGTTGTTTACCATTACGAAGACCCGTTCGACTCTCGATTCGGTCTCACAATCTACGATTGAGAATGTGTAGGTGGTGCGCATGATGATAGTGTTTTATTTGTCCATACTACAAAAGAAATCGTCCTCTACAAAGTATGTACCTTCGTAGTGTGCAATGACGTTACTCATTGGTATCTCATTAGCTTGGGTAATACCATCCAATATATCATCATGACCTTCAAGACTATAGAAGTATCGTTCCCTTAATTCAACCAATTGTTCGGCACTTAGTTCTGTTACGTCCATTAGTGATACAGTTTTTTACCGTTAATAGTAGCAGACAACCCATTGTTAAGGCAATCGGTTATCAATTCGATTTGCTTAACAGGGTGTTCACCCTTCGCATAGTAATAATAGATATGTGTCTCAAGGTCTAAGCGTAGTATCTTTGCATCACGTGGATTAATACCATGCTTAAGTGCTATCTTTTCTTGCAACCTAGCTACCAACAACTCAGATTCCTTGCTAAAATCCAACTCATGAGCCATATGAATACTATCGTGCCATGCTCTATAAGCATACTGGTATTTGCGTTCGCTAAACATGGTATCAGTTGAGCCACCATTGAACACATGGTAAATACCATACGGTTCGGCTTGCTTCTTTACAGCCTCGAATGTAGTCGGACTGTCTGCGCTTGCGAAATGCTTTGGTGCTACTCTAAGTAACCACGCTTCGGTTTCAGGTAACAATTTGATTCTAGTTTCCTGCTTTGGTTGTGGCATATACCCTATCGTAGAGTACATACCGTTTAAGATTCTATTTAACATGGTTTAAATTTCAAAATGTTCACAATACAATGGAATCTCTTCGAAATGTATCCATTGTCCTTTGACCTTTAGGTCGAAATCCTCACGGACTGTTTTAGCTGCCAAGTGTACGAGTGCCTTAAGTGCATCCCTTGACTTATCAACGGTCACAACCTCTACCTTATTGAAGTATTCCACCATCGGTTTACCATAGACTGTTAAGTCTTTGTCACCGTCTTCTGCCCAATAGCCAGTACCTTCGCTTTGACTACAGCCTCCATACCTTGAGGTAATTCGCTTGCATATTTCACGCCCAAAGATGGCTGTCTCATGAGCCAACGCCAACGCCACAATGATAGTGTATTTGTATCTATTTGTTTCCATTACATTTTGATTGTTCCCTTCTACCAAAAGCCAAAGGGAATGGCTTGTTTCTTGTGTCATTTACTATATAAGGATTGGGCTTACTGATTGCTATTGCATAACCAGTTCTGCCTACTTGAGTTGATAAATCATGCACCATGATGTTGTTATTTACCTGTTAATAATTCGGGCAGCTTTGATAGTTCATCCTGTAATTGGATTAACTTGACTGCATCACTTGGCGTTATGCCTAATTCTTTTGCCTTAAGTTTGGCTAGTTCCCACAATGGATTAGCCTCCCATCGTACAGCAACTGGCGTTAGTATTCGCTTGCGCTTTACCATCGTCTTTGTATTTATATGTGATTATCAATCCATCCGCTTTGGTAACTGTAACGGTACTTGTCGGGTCTAATTCGAGTAACAAACGCACGCCACTTTGAGTGCTGTATGCCCGTTCGGGTAAGGATGTAGTTACTACTTTGCCATCTATCTTGATGGTCATTTCTATGTGTCTTACCATTTTTTAATCATATTTATATTGATATGCTATATGCTCACTTAATGCTCTTGCCTCCATTGGTGCTAATTCACCCATTGTACGACCGTTCATAGTCCATTTACCATCGAGAACGGCATAACATCGAACATCTTTTTTTTGTTCCAAGTCTACTCCAAACATAGTTTTTGTTTTTTACATTAAGTCTAATTCATCAATCATAATATTATCGAGTATAGTATTTAACTGATTTAAAAAATTAATATACTCTTCCCCGTATGTATCGTATAACATAATATGATTTATTGATTAGTGCCTGTGTTGTCATCGAAGACATAGACCTAAAGTCTACACAGGCTGTGGAATGCTTTTATCTTTCATCCGTTTACAGATAGGTTGTCCTACATTTGTAGAATACCCATGGGATTTTCACAAATTTTTCACGATTGATACATGCTTTCCATTGCCTCGTTTAATTACTATTTCATACCTTTCGGGTTAGTCCGTATGTTATTACGCATACGTCCGTCGATAGCACGAATGTATTTACATGTGGTTACTTCATTTGTAATACTAACTAAGTGTTAATAAAACTTGATAGCTTGAGTCTAAAACTACCGTTGTTTTACTTCCCTAGTAGGACACGATTAATGCTACCCCCTTTAGGTTTTCTTTCCATCTTGGTCTATGTTTCCCGACTAATTGGGTGACCTCAGGGTATAAACTCTATTGCTGCCCGTTATACTATGGCAATTTGTGGATATTACGAGACACAACCGCTCGGATTTTACTTCGGTCTTGACTGACCTATTCAATTTATAAGGGCTGAAACCCTAGCATTGTAATACGTGTTGCTATGCACGGTTTTAATGTAATTACTAGTTAAACTCTAGTGGTTTATTTCGTTGGTACAAACATACTTCATAAATCCGACACTCACAAGAATTTTAACAATTTTAACATTTGATGCTTACTTGAAGACCCTAGCGACTACTAACGTATGGCCTACTATATTCGGGTTGCGCTTTCATGTTATGCTAGCTATACACACTAAGCGTGTTATATATGTTACATGTGATTATCAAGATTTTAAAGAACGTTGGTTACTTTCAACACCACAAACATACGGCACAAGTTAGAAACTGGCAAGAAAAAAGTGAAATAATCGACGAAATACATGATTTTACCGACGAAATACATGATAAAAGCTAATTTGTACGTATAATGCACGCATATGGGAACGACAATAGTACATATATGCACCGCAAAGTACTGTAATACAAGGTACTAAGTAATACACAGTACCATACTACACAAGGAACACAACCATGCATACGTATTAGGGATACGCATGTACACGCACGTACTAACCTACTCTCGTGATATATCCAAATACTTTGGTCGAACTGTATGAAATCATAGTTCAAATACTACATAAACGAACATTATCAATGTTTATCGACGAATGAAGCGCACACACGTGTAATGTGAATACTAAATAGTTATGACATACGCCAAAATAGTCGATGAACTACACAGAAATCCGTTGAAATGCTCACAAAATCGATGGGGGTACTTCAAAATTCCGTTTTCCTTTTGGGCGACCCCGTGTTAAATATACATTGTTACCTACACCCTAAACATATCTAACTGTTTTGGGATGTTCACCGCACAGGCATGTTCACGAATACGTATACTCTTCTTTTTGTGTACAGCCTACTCCCAAGGAGGTGCGAGGGGTATCCCGAAGCCTATCTATAACACACTACTATGTAATGCATAGTACTAGGTAGTCTCAATAATGTTAAAAAGGGTACTTACCTTAATATAGTGGGGTAGCTGTTTTTTACATTTTTTATTGATTATCAGGCAGTTACGTTTGAGTAACTTTTACATTTATGGGCAAAAGGTAAAAAAGACCCTATAATGATTTGGTTTTCAGGGTATTTATACGTATCTTTGCTGTATGAGTGCAATAGAAAAGAGATACCTCATTGCTAGGCAAGCGGAGTATCAAACCAAAATGGGTACATTCGGGCAACTGGATACCCTGCTTAAGCAAAGGGCAATGTATGCTCGTGCCATCCATGATGGTAAAGTAACCGATGGCGTGAGTGCCGAGGGGATGATAGATTTACTCAACAAAGATATTTGTAAACTTTTAGCAATACGAACGTAATGAGAGATATTAAAGAAGAATTGAAATTCGAGAAATTGGAACTCGATAACAAAATTCAGAAACTAGGTATTTTCATCGATGGGAGAATCTTCCCGACAATACCAAGGCTACAGCAAAAGTTGCTGATTACACAAAAAGGCTTCATGGGAAGCTACAGCCGAATCTTAGGCGAACGAATCCAAAATCTAAATTAAAATAGGATTACAATTAATGGGTAGGACTAAAACCTACTACAAAAAGAAATAATTATGGATGAAGCTGCAATTAAGAGATTACAACACGAATTAAAAGCTGCAGACGCAGCACAGGAGTTGTACACAAACGATAACATGAGTCAAGACGATAAATTGCAATGGCAATTCTACGAGGGTAGAATTTCGCTGTTACAAGAAGTCCTATTGGATTATATTCCTGAATTGTCTAGTGGCATTTAAGGTAATCATAGCAGGTGGTCGTGATTTCACTAATCTTTCTTTCATGAAAATGATAGCTAACAAAATGTTGGCGAACAAGGGAAAATCGGTCGAAATCGTGTCTGGTACTGCAGGTGGAGCGGACAGGCTCGGAGAGGCTTATGCGTACAGTCAGGGATTCTCTGTGAAGAGGTTTCCTGCGGATTGGGATGAACACGGCAAGGCTGCAGGGGTGATTCGTAATGCGGAAATGGCTGAATATGCGGATGCAGCTATAATTTTCTGGAATGGAGTGTCAAAAGGCACTAAGAACATGATTGATAACATGAAAAAAATCGGTAAACCACATATTGTCAAAAAATACTAAAAATGACTGATACATTTAAGGGGCAATTGGCTCACGAAAAAGTCTTAGGAAGAATCAAAGAAATTGAAAACCATTGGAACTTGGAGTTTACTTCAAGAGGCGGTGGTGTAAATGAACACGGTGAAGAGGTTCATTGGGTGTCTTACAGAAGTAAATCATGACAAATAAGATAACACACAGCGATTACAAGTTCGTAGCCGAGTTATTGGAAAACACTTTGGATATGGAAGGATTGGTCGTAATGGAATTAATCGATGATACTACTGGTAAAAGAAGTATCCTATTAAAAGAGAGAAAGTATGAATAAGAGTAGAATACTATTCAAAGCTGCATTCGGAGAGTTTGCAAGTGATTGGGAAGAAAGAACAGACCTTGAGGTGCAGGAATTGCATGCTGCAGTACAAATGTTGCTTCAAGGGGAAATGACTTATCTATCATTGGTCAGCAAAAAATCGATGTTCTACATATCGGAAGCGATGTGCAAGAATGGTGTAATCTTAATACAGATACAGTAATGTTCCGTTGATTTGGTTTTTGAACATTTTTGTTGTATATTTGCATTGTAATTAAAGATATACAATATGAATAAACAATTAAATGTAACATTTGATTTAGAAACGCTAGGTAATTCTTCACAAGCACCTATCGTCCAAGTAGCAGCAGTATTATTCGATAACCATGGTCAAATCTTGGAATCGGTTAACCTGAAAGCTGACTTGAAGACAATCCCTCAAGGGTTTGTAGTGAATTTCGAAACCTTGAAGTGGTGGTTCGAGCAGAGCAACCAAGCAATCAAATCAGTAATGACCCAAGGTAAGCTGACTCACACAGAAATGTTGAAGGAGTTCATGAAGTGGGTACTTGAAATCAAAGATAATTACGGCAAGGATATTTCGTACTGGTCTCACGCAACTTTTGACCCTCCTATCTTATCCAATAACTTCAAGGTAGCAGGTGTATACAATCCAATTCCATTTAGAGCGCACAGGGATATTCGTACCCTGACGCACTTCGCAGGTTTCATTGATGTGAAACGTAGCGGTGTTGCTCACGATGCAATCGATGATTGTATTTACCAAGCCAAGTATATCACTAAAGGATTCAAATTAATAAAGCCGATATTATGAGCAAAGAACAGATTCCGTGCAGGCACGTGAGAAGAGAAGGAGAAAGCTGTAGGGCAAACAACAATTGTAAATATCCCGATTGTCCTGCACCCGTAGTAGCATTTTATGTACCCGTTAATCGTGGTGAACCATTTACACAAGAAAAAATGAAAGAAATGTGGGAATGGTTAGGTAGTGATGAATGTACAGACAAATTAAGTAAAAAAGTAAAAGAAGATGCAAGTAAAAGGAAGTGATTATTTAGATTACGATTTAGCCATGGTAAAAGCCATGGAATTAATCGAGAGCGGGGGTAATGTAAATTTCGGTTTACTTATCGCCTGTGGTGTAAATATGGGATTGAGGATTGGCGACCTTCTGGATATTGATTACAATCAATTAGAGAAAGGTAGCTTCATCATTGTTGAAGAGAAGACCAAGAAGAAAAGAAAGGTGGTCGCAAACTCTGCAGTAAAGATGGCTCTTGAGGCAATGCCAGATACAGCACAAAAAGAACTAGGTGCTAAGTGTTTCGTGAGCAATAAAGGAACAGTTTATAGCCCACAGCACGTAAACCGATTACTCAAAAAGTATTTCGACGAAGAGGATGTCAGAATCTCAAGTCACTCAATGAGGAAAGGATATGGTAGAAGGTACTACGATAAGTACCACGAGGATGGTGGACTCACCGACCTCCAACTGCAGTTCAATCATTCGACACCTGCAGTCACACTTCGATACATCGGTAAGACCCAAGAACGGCTCGATAGTATGTATGAAAGATTAGTGTAAAAAAAGAAGCCTCAATTAAGAGGCTTTTTTTATAGTTCGTTTTTATAGGTGTTGATGATAAATTGCTCAGCACCGATGCTTCCCCTGATTATTCCTAATTCGAATTTGGAATGAGGACTCATTAATCCTATCTTCTCTGGGTCGATGTGTTTCAACCCTTGTGAGTGTCCTATCTCATGAGCCAATGTCAAAAGAACGAAATCATCTTTTTCTTCCCTCGTCAATTCTATAAATGGTGGGAATGTAAAATAATAACTTAACATTACTGTAGAACCTTCCTCTGACCAGTAACCTTGTATACCTCTTCTCATTGGTATTAGGGTAACAGCTTCAATCTTTCCCCAATCCACATTCAAATCGTTGTCCTCCACAATACGTTCCATTTCCCTCATATAAGGTTTCAATCCTTCATGCACTTCAATATGTGCGGTCGGTTGCCTTAAAGACGGGGTAGAACTAGCTGTTAATAAAAGCAGGAGGGTGATTAATGCCAATGGGATGATTCTTCTCATGATTATTTTGTTTTTAAATTAAAGTATAAAGGTAACAATTTCAGAGAAACAAAGTTGGTACTTTTTGTTAAGTATATAACTTCCGCTTCGTCGCACGCCCCCTCTGTGTCGGGGTGACTTTGTGTCTCCCTCCGAGAGGACTACTAAGGCACGAAGTTACCAATAATTTCTGACATATGCAAATCGTCGTCGTTTTGGTATTTCGAGAATTGTTGCGTATCTTTGCCTCATGATAATTATAGAAGACAATTTTTTGAGTGAAAAGTCCTTCCGTGGTTTACAAGATTACTGTAAGCAGGAGTTTAGGATTGAGCGTGCAGGTGCAGGTGACCAATGGAAAGAATTTTTGGTTCTGGATACCCCACCTGATATTCAATCTCAATTATGGTTGGAAGACCATGAGATAATTTTTAGTTTCATTCGTAAGGCACATGCAGGTTTTGATACCGACCCCAGAATACATTCTGATGGTATCATTATGAATAAGTATGTAGATGTGGCTTCTGTTCTTTACATAAATGAAAATGAAGGTGTTTCCAGAAACGGTACAGCATTTTATGACCATGCTTTTTTCGGAGAGAAACTTCCAAAAGATGTGAAGCCAGAATTATACAATGATGTATTAAAGGATAGTAACGTTACGGAACTTTGGCAACAAACCGATAAGGTGTATGCAAAACCAAATAGGTTGTTAAGCTACCCTGCTAATTATTTTCACGCCAAATTCCCTGCGAAAATCGAAACGGGAGAAAGAATTGTACTAGTAACTTTTTATAGCGAAATAAATGGATAAGAAAAAACGATTTTTCATGGTGACATTCTCTGGACTGTCCGAAGACAATACTTTACGAACTGGTAAAATCGAGTACCGTACAACTAATGGGAAACATGCAAATGAACTTATAGTTCTTGATTTAATCACCAAGCAGTTTGGTTTGAGTATGGTATTTGTTAAGGGTATAATGGAAATGACCGAGGCTGATTTTATGGATTGGATTGCAGGTCGTGATAATCTTCCACCTCAACTTCCAGAACATATTGATGATGGAGGATTCTTATAAAATAATTCGTATCTTTGTTTCTGTATACAAAAAAATAAGTTAACTTTAAAAAATACATCAATGGTAACAGACCCAAAAAAAGGAAAGAAAAAAGCAGCAACTACTCCAAGTAAGAAAAATGCTGCATTAACCGACACACAACAATTGTCTGATGCGTTGGCTAAAAAAGTATCGAGCGGTAAAATCAGCATGAGTGCTGCTCAAGCACAGCAACGTGCTGCTGATAAAAAAGCAATGAAAACAAAAACCATTAAGAATAACACAGGTAAAGGTACTCCTAAAGTAGCAGGTTCTTCATTTGGTAAAGAACGCAAAGCCAAGTTTCGTAGAAATAAAAAAGGAAACGTAGAGGCTTATTAAGACACAACGCCCATTTAAAAGTGAACCCTATCGCCAACCAAAAAGGTAAGCGGTGGGGTTTTGTGTTTTTTACATATTTGGTAGTTATGTAAAAAAGTTGTATATTTGCATATAATTAAAAATCTAAATAATATGAATTTGACACCTAATGCCCGTATTACGGAAATTGTCGCAGGAGAAGACACAAAAAAAGCTATTCTCGAAGGAATAGATTTACTCTACACGCCCGTAGCCTCGACGCTAGGCGCAAGCGGAAGAACAGTAATCATAGAAGATATGCAGGGAAACCCGAAACCAACTAAGGATGGGGTTACCGTGGCACGTGCTATTGTACCACTCGATTCGGTCGAGAGAATGGCAAGTGAAGTAATAAAACAAGCCTCGCTGAACACAGCAGAAGAGGCAGGTGATGGTACAACTACAGCAACCATAATCGCAAGAGGATTGGTTACTCGTGGACTTGAATCTATGTCCGACAAATCGATAAACTATACCGACTTCAACAAGGGGATGAACCTTGCTGTGGAGGATATAGCTGCAGCGTTGGACAAGCAGTCTCGTAAAATTACACTCGATAATATCGGAAGTGTTGCCACTATTTCGGCTAACAACGACGACGAACTAGGTAGTGTGATTGCGGATGCTTTTAAGAGAGCAGGTGAACACGGAGTTGTATTGATGGAGAAATCCCAGACTAGCGATACCTACGTATCGGTAACCGAGGGGTTTGAATTGGAAAATGGATATAAGTCGGAAGTCTTTGTTAATCAAGAGGAATCAAATCGATGTGAATATGACAACGCTTTTGTTCTGGTATCCAATGTGAAGATTGAGAAATTAAAGCAAATAGAACCTCAAGTAGAGGTTGCCATCACCAACAATGTACCGCTAGTGATAGTGAGTGAAATCGACGAAGAGTTGTTAGCTATGCTTGCAATGAACGTGGTTAGAAAGAAAATTAAAGCTGTGGTTATCGAGCCTACACATTTCGGTGTACGTAGACGTGATATCCTAAATGACCTTGCTATCAGTACTGGTGCTACATTGATAGATGACCAGACAGGTGATAACTTCGATACTCTTACATCATCCGATGATGAAGGAAACTGGAATTATGTTGATTTCGGTTTAGGGAGTGTTGACAAGGTGACTGTTGAGAGAAACAAATCAGTATTCTTCAATGAACCCACAGATGAATTGGTTGAGCATACCAATGCTTTGGTCACACAGCTTAAGAAAGCAGAAAATCCTCACGAGAAGAGATTCTTGGAAGAGAGAATTGCTAAGATATCCTCGGCAGTAGCTATCGTAAATGTTGGTGCATCCAGTACGTCCGAACAGTCTGAAATTGCTGACAGGGTGGACGATGCAATCCACGCTACAAGGGCAGCTTTGTCACAGGGTATCGTAGCAGGTGGGGGTGTTGCGCTTCACAATGTAAAACCTGCTGAAAGACAATTTGATAATCCTGCAAGATTGGCAGGGTACAACTGTGTATTCAGCGCAATCCTAGACCCTTTGAAAGTGTGTCTGGGGAATGCTGACATCAAGTATGTCAAAGGTGATTTCAAACGTAAGAACTTCGGTATCGATGTTAAGTCGGGAGAGAAGGGTGATATGTTCGATTTAAAAATCATCGACCCTGTAAAAGTAACCAAGACTGCATTGAAGAATGGAGTGTCGGCAGCATCGACATTACTTTCAACTACGTCGATAATCGTTAATTTAAGAAGAGCGTAATGGGAGAGCCTAAATTAGAAGTAGTACATAATGACTCATTAACGGATTTGGATTACGCATGTGAAAAGACACCTGCATATAGGGTGCAGGTTTTTGTCTCGCACGGGTACTTCGAGTATGAGGTGTGTAGAATGGAACAAGCAATGGCTCATGCACAAGCGATTATGAGTACTGGTGTTTACCGTAGGTCGATAGATGAAAATACTGTGGAGTTCCACACAGCCTATAAGGTAAAAGTAAAGTCTAACAGCCGAGACCTTGGGTCTCAATATGGTGATAAATTCGTAAGGACGTAATGGGAAAAGGAATAGGTAATAAAGTTTCGAGCAAAAACCGTAGGTTGAAAAAGCACATGCAAAAGACCCTTGGGTTCGAGACTTTCAGCGACCGTATCAAACGTAAATTAAAAGCAAAATCAAATGAGCAAGCCGACACTAGTAATGACTGATTCTCAATTGTTGGATGCCTTACAAGAGGCAACCACAGGATATGGGAAAGGATGGATTTTTAGAGAATCCTATAATGGTCGTGGAATGAGATTGCATGAGACAATACTTGATGGTGCTGTACCAGATGTAAGGGAAGCCATTTTTAACTTCGTAAAAGAGAAAAACACATGAAAGCAGTAGGCGCATTTGTAGTAGTAAAAAGAAAAGATGGGGCATTGAGAACAACCAAATCTGGATTGGATGTACCTACAGCAATGTCAGACCGCTTCCTTCAAGCAGAGTTGATTTCCGCATCACAGGAAGTCGGCAAGAAAGAATTTGGTTTAGAAGCAGGGCAGAACGTCCTGTACGATAAGCATGCAGGTCATGATGCAGTAGGTGTTGATGGGGAAACCTATCGGGTTATCACCTGCAGAGATATAGCTGTCATACTGTAATGTTACTAGATGTAGATAAGTTCCCGAACTTACTACAAGAAAGTTACTTTAATTTCAAAGGGCAGGATTATCTGTTTTTTCCAGATAAGAAAACAGAGTTCTATTCCCTGAATTATTACAAGAGGAAGATACAGAGTTTTCAGGAGTTTTTATACACCATGGAAGTTCTGTATCATTTGAATCCAGAAATAGAATGGGAGAACTTTCTTGAAGCTGCCTTATGGGTCAGCGATAGAAGTAACGGGAGGATAATCCGAACTTACGGAGAAGCTAGGGTAAATGAAGCTGTAAGTAAGATTTGGGGTAATCCTAGAAAACCATATGTCAACCAATATCGCAGAGTGGTGTTCAATCCTTCTAGGATGTTCCCCAAAGAGGACAAGTTGAGAATTGTAGGTAAACTTTGTGGCGGTATGCGCACGAGGACTACACAGCAAGACCTGTATGACGTTATCGAAGAGTATATGGCAGAAGATGCTCATATAGCCATTAAAGACCTCGCAGAGAGCATGGGAGTGACTCGTCAGACGATTTCAAATCATTTGACTGCGGACTTTAAAGAGATAATTAAAGACCACAATGATAGTTTAAAATAAAAGTTGTATATTTGCAGTATGAAAACACAAAATACATTTAGTTGGTTTAATTATTCGAATTGCTCTGATTGCAATTGCGGAGGAACTGGCTATGTGTATAATGTGAGTTAATGTGAAAATTAATAAACATCTGATAGTTAAGACCCTTCGAGCAATCGAGGGGTTTTTTCGTTATGGGAGTATTGCTCGGCTTGGAAGAGGCGCATGGCTGTAACCCGTGTAATCCACTAGGAATGGAGGTTCGAATCCTATTCATCCCTCTTAGTATTCATTTGCTTCATCAGCTTACGATACATTTTATCGGCATATCCATTGCCCTTGAAGACAGGATTGTTATTTGGGTTTTCTGGGATGTGTTCTTCTTGGGAAAGTTTCTTATAAATGGAACTACAAATCCTTTTAGATTTGATTGATAGTTCATACATCTTGGCTTGTTTCTTATAACCAACGTGTTCTCTCCATACTACAATTAATCCTTTATCTACAAATTCCTTCAATCGGGTTTTATCCCAACTAAGTAATCCTTCAAAAGTCTTAAAGTCTGTTCTGGAAAATAATGGTTTGTCGTAGAGGTACAGCAACATTTCAATTTGTTCTGTTGACAGTCCATACTTTCTGTGCGCCCAATATCTGACAACCCTCCAATATTTTAGATAGTTGTGCTGTCTGGTGTTAGAGAATTTTGTTATTGTATTGTTACTGGCATCACTTTTAGGTCGTTTGTAAACTGTTACCCTTGGCATGATTATTGTATTTAATTATTTCTTCTTACGTCCTCCCTCGCCTTTTCGTCCTCGATTTGTTTTACGTTTAACGAATTTCTTTACTGCGTGGTCATAGTCTAAGCCTTTAGTGCTTTTACCAGATGCTTTGCGTTTTCGAACTGCTCTATTTGACTCAACTCTCTTTTTTACCTGTTCAGGTCTTTTATTGAGTTCAGTATCATAGGCTTTCTTTTTGTCACGAGCAGCCTTGTTCTTTCTGTAGTATTTTGCACTTTTACTTAAAGCCATATTTTGTAAGTTATTTATTTGTATCTTTGTACAAAGTTAATGAAAAAATTCCTAATCAATGATGATAGACCTTGAATCTCCCTTTTTCGGTAAAGCTACCGAGGCGATTACAACTGTGAAGACATTCCTATATGGAATCTTCCTGTTTTTAGACATAGACGTAAATATAGTAAAAATCCTAGCGATACTTATGGCTGTAGATACCGTACTAGGTATTTTTAAAGCTATCAGGTTAAGAGAGAAGATTAGTTTCAAGAAACTTATTTGGGGCATGGTGACCAAGACTTCGGTACTTATTGTACCAATGATATTGGCTTTGGTTGCAAAAGCATTGAGTTTTGACTTTACTTGGTTTGTAAATGCTGTATTGAACATATTGGTTCTGGCAGAAGCATTTTCATCAATCTCAAACATCATCAGTATTAAGGAGGGTAAGCAGGTTGAAAACCAAGACTTCATTACTAAACTATTACATGGTGTACGAAAGGGATTAAGTAATCTTATAAATAAATTATTCAAGGTAATAAACCCAGAAGAAAAACAATAATTATGACAGTTATAACAAACGGTAGTACTAGTGCTCTTTTTAATGTAGATGGGCAAGATTATGAAAATTCAGAATATCGACTGTATAGCATTGCGGTTGAGGATGCTTTTGATGGTGCTTTGAGGGTCAGAACTTTTTATGGTATACAGAGTGTAAGAAATTTAGGTTTTTTGGTATACCCAAAACCTCAAGAACAGTATACTGTTTTAGGAAATAATGGAGTGGTTGGTTTGGATGATTTATTATCTTCTGGTAGTGATACGGGTTCTACATATACAGGTAAAACCAAACATGTTTTTAAAACAGGAGAGAGTGTTCTTTCCGAACAAGACCAGTTGATAACAACAGGGGTTGATAAAGGAAAAAGAGCAATAGTTTCTGTTAATGGTTCTGTTGATGCAACCGTAACTATTCCAAACATATCAAATAATATAGATTCCAATTATTTATTTTCAAATATAGGGCAAACTTCTGTTCTACAGGTTGTTCCTGATGAAGGAGTTACTTTTTTAGGTATAGGGAAAGGAACAAATAATGCATTTAGGTTATTGTCTAATGTAGATAGGGTTTCTGATGCACTAGCTGTTGAAATTGAGGATGGTTTTTTTAAAATAACAGGTAATGATTTAGAATGGTATACATTATTTTCTGATTTATATCCATCTGGTAGTCCTGAAAGTGATACGTCTTTAGAAGGTACTGACATATCAATGTGGCAAACAGAAGGTGGTGCGGGAGCAGCATTATTAGAAAATACAATAACTAATACAGGTAATCATGCGTTTAAAACTACAGGTAGTGCTGCTATTAGGGTTTATAGAGATTATTCTAATTTATTTACTATAGGTCAAACTTATAGATTTACATTTAGATTAAATCAAACTGTAGGGGACGGTACTAGAATATATTGGTATAATGAAAATTCTCTTGATACTCAAAAATCAATAGGTATTCATTTCATGAATGATACGGCAGGATGGTATACTTATACATTCGATTGGGTAGCTGATTCTACAGGAATTAGAATGGCATTTTTACATGTAGGCGCTACTGTACAAGAAGCATTAATGGATAACGCTAGTATCGTATTACTATAATATATGGATAGATTTATAACGAGTACAGGATTATCAACGAATGATGGATTAACAGAACTAACTGCTTGGTCTTTAGAACATGCCGTTACTCAAGATATTTATCCCGATAGATATGTTATGAAGTCTGGTGATTATGGAAACAAACAAGTTACTATTGATATACCTAACACTAAAATAATAGGGTATCAAACCACACCTGATGATATTGTATCTAGTGAGGGGTCTACTTACGTCTATCCTGCTGCTCTTAATGTTACTGATTTACCTACTATCACAGGAGATAATCAAATAAACACTACAGCGTTCAATATCACGGCTTCAAATGTACAAATAGAAAATATACAATTTCAATCCGTAGATAATCCTATTTTTTGTAGTGGGTTTAAATCTAGGTTCAAGAATATAATAATTCATACTATAGGTACGATAAACCATGCAGGAAGCGAGTTTAATTTTTATGATGGTAGGGGTGTAGATATTCGGGGAGATAAAACTATTATTGAAAACTGTACTGTGGTTAATGCTGCAAGTGAAGGGATTAAGATAGTTGATGCCAATGATGGAATTATAAGATATTGCAAAGTATATTCTGATATTCCCGAAGCACAAGATGGAACTGACTATTACATTCAAATATTAAGAGGGGACAATAATTTAGTTGAATACTGTCATGTTGAAAAAGCTGCAAATGATAGTGAAGTAGGTCGTCATGGTTTTGTTATTAAATGGGCAGGTACAGGGAATATTATAAGGTACAATACCACTAAAAGATTAAATATTGAAGCACAGTTTGTAGCTGTTACTGGTAATTATTTTGTTAATAATATACTTGATGGGGATTATGCATCTTCTGGTGACTTAGCAGCTAGGGCAAGAATAGCGAATGGGGCGCATCATAATTATTTTATAGGGAATAGATATAAAGACTGTTATGCAGGTGTTTCTTTTGCAGATTGGGATGACGGTGCTACTGCAGATACTAGTTTAGAAACAGGTGCAGGGAATGATAACTATTCAATCAACGAAGTTTTTGAAAACGTAGAAAATGTTATATTTTTTGACCCTTTTTCAGATTTAGGGGATGCTGTTGACAATTATATAATAAATCCTACAATTGTAAATTGTACAAATCTATTTAGAACATTTGCAACTACTCGAAATTCGGGAACAAAAGTAATTAACGCATTAATTCATAATACTCCTAATTTTGCATTTGATAATGATTCAAGTAATCTAAATACAAATACACAATTTGAAAATATAGTTTTAAGTAACTCTTTTAATGCAAATTTATTAACAGGCTTTCTAGAATCTAATATTGAAGAGGCTGTGGTGGTTTTTGTAGATGCAGTAAATGGAGATTATACTCCCACAACAGATATATTCAATACAGGACAAGATGCTTCATTAATTATCTCCGAAGCAAAAAAAGATATTAACGATAAGTTAAGAATACATTATACATTAGGGGCATTCAACCAAGGAGAGTCGTTGAGTAATTCTGATTGGTCAGGTAATGAGTGGGTTAAGTTTTTAATATAATAACTTTATGATAAAAAATATAATATTAGATTTTGGTCACGGAGGTATCGATAAAGCGGGGCAGTACACCACAGCACCTAATAAAATGCATAAGTTTTCTGATGGTGTTGTTGCATATGAGGGTGTTTTGAACCGTCAAATTGGTGGTCATATCTATACGTGCTTGCGTTCCCATCAAGATTTAAACATTGTAACAACTGTGCGTGAGGATGACCCTCGTGACCTTTCTTTGTCTTATCGAGTAAGGGTAGCCAACTCTTTTGACCCAAAAAGTACTATTTTTGTTTCAGTACATTGCAATGCGTCACCTAATCACAATGCAAGCGGATTTGAACTGTATACAACCAAAGGTTTAACAAAGAGTGATATCCTAGCAGAGAGTATAGCCTCTGCAGCAGAACATGCTTTAGATAAGGTTAGTCTTAGGCTTCGATATGATTTATCCGATGGTGATAAAGATAAAGAGGCAGACTTTTATGTATTAAGAAAAACAAAATGTCCTGCAGTACTTTTAGAATGTGGTTTTTTTGATTTTAGAAAAGATTTTGAAACCCTGAATAATCCTGTTTTTCAAGGAGATTTTGGAAGTTTTGTATATACAGGAATAATAAATTATATTAATGACCAGAATAAGCAATAAGAATGCATATCCAATTGATTCTCAAGTTAGTCTTGATGATTTTTTAATTGGTTCAGATGCTGATAATAAAAATAGAACTAGGAATTATTTAATTAGAAGTATATTTTCTACATTTAAAAATTCATTAGGCTTGTTTTCTATTGATTATACTTTTGCTAAAAATCCTAGCTTGGGATATACAGAAAATGATTCTGGTTATTTTACAACAAATGATGATAATTCCTTATTTTCCTCAATAAGTCAAATTAACATAAATAAGACAGACCTTAACCAAACTGATGTGACTTCTCTTGTTTCAGCAGTAAATGGTAATGTTTCTAGTTTCTTAATTGTATTGTTTAAACCATCTGTCTCTGGTGATATATTTTATTTTACAATATCAAGTATTATTGATAATAATGAATATTATACATTCAATGTCACAGGTTTTACAGGAGGTTTGGAATTGGATGGTGAAAGTTCTTATAGTGTTAAATTTGATTTAGCAGGTGTTCCTTCCGTTGTAACAGAAACCGACCCTATATTTGTAGCTTCTGTAGCAGCAAGTATTACAAACACTAATATTACAAACTGGAATACAGCATTCGGATGGGGCGACCATAGTACAGAAGGTTATTTAACATCCGTAGCAATTGGTGATGTAACAGGTTTTACGGATAATTCATCAAACTGGAATACAGCATTCGGATGGGGCGACCACGCAAGCGGTGGATATCTTACAAGCGAGTCAGACCCTGTGTTTACGGCATCAGATGCAGCAGCGGTTACTGCAGCCAAGATTGCAAACTGGGATACTGCATTTGGATGGGGTGACCATGGTACTCAAGGTTATCTTACATCATATACCGAAACAGACCCAGTATTCGTTTCTCACCCTGCAAATTTAGGAGTAACATCAACTACATTGAATAATTGGAATGCTGCTTATTCATGGGGCGACCATTCTTCTGCAGGGTATTTGGAAAATGAAAATATCGACACTTTAGCGGAATTAAATTCAATAATAACGGATGCTAATTTAGCAGAATATGAAGAAGGTTCTTTTACTCCTGTTCTAAACTCCACTAGTGGAGGGTATACTAGTTCTATTTCTTCGGGTTCTTATACTAAGGTGGGAAATCAAGTTACAATCGTTATATTTATTTCTGGTCTTAATGATAGTGGTACTCCAACTGGAGGGGTTTTTATAACAGGACTGCCTTTCCCTGCATCGCCTTCTGCTCTACTTAATATTTCAATAAGTAATTCAAGTGTTCCTTTTTACTCTATACACGGAGAAACTTCTGGTTCATCAATAAATATATACATACAAGATTCTCTTGATGGTACAAACACATCACCATTGACTAACTTATCAATAACAACAGGTACTTTAAGAGTAACTGGAACATATATAACTGCTTAATTGTGAAAAACATTCTAAAAATAATCAGACTTCGGATAATTATATTTTTTGTAACTTTGTCCTTATCTAAAAGTAGATACCTACAGGATTCGAAAAATAGACTATTGTTTGACTCCAATTATAACCTTATTAAAAGTAAAAAATAATGCCAAAAATAAATTCATATATTTTAGACGACAATATAACAGGTGGTGAGAGATTGCTAATAAGTGATTTGGATGGTAGTACATCTAATATGCTACTAAGTCAAGTTAGTAGTTATATTCTACAATCAATCAGTTTAACAGAAACCGACCCTATATTTGTAGCTTCTGTAGCAGCAAGTATTACAAACACTAATATTACAAACTGGAATACAGCATTCGGATGGGGCGACCATAGTACAGAAGGTTATTTAACATCCGTAGCAATTGGTGATGTAACAGGTTTTACGGATAATTCATCAAACTGGAATACAGCATTCGGATGGGGCGACCACGCAAGCGGTGGATATCTTACAAGCGAGTCAGACCCTGTGTTTACGGCATCAGATGCAGCAGCGGTTACTGCAGCCAAGATTGCAAACTGGGATACTGCATTTGGATGGGGTGACCATGGTACTCAAGGTTATCTTACTTCCGTAGATATTTCTGATATCAACACAACTGGAACTGCAAGTTCTACTACTTACCTACGTGGTGATGGTCAATGGACAACTGTTTCTGGTGGAGGTACTGATGACCAAAATGCAAATGAAGTTCCTTTTTCTCCATATTTAACTCTCACATCAACAGATGTACAATCTACAATTGAAGAACTTAAGGATGAAGTTGATAATATTTCAGTAGGTGGTATATCGGCAGAAAATCAAAGAAAAATAGATAATTCTAAAAAGTTTAAAAGAATAAATCACTCTTCTGATTTTACATTTACTTCTGAAAGCATACTAATAACAGTTAGTCCAGATGAAAATAAGAAACCCAGACACATAGTTTCAGGAACGAATAATGTAGTATTTACTGTACCAAGTATAGGGACTGTGGGTGAAGATACGATACTTGTACAAAACTTAGGAACTGGTACTGTGAGAGTGAGACCTGATACGGGACAAACTTTTATAGGAAATGATGGTTCAACTAATAATACGAATGGTGACTTTGGAGGAACTTTCACAGAATTTACAATACCCTCTTTTGCGACTGTGTCTTTATATAAATCGGCAGCTAATGAGTGGTTTGTAGATGGTAATTTCACAATTGCAGAACCCACTCAAACATTAGGAGCAGAACAAGTAGTTAATGGAACATTTGATACTGATACTGATTGGACTAAACAAGGAAGTGCAACTATTTCAGGAGGTGTAGGTAATATTGTGGGAGCAGGTAATATTGCTGCTTCACAGGCAAATATGGTACTTTACCAAGACAACGTATGGAATACGGCAGTAAGTGAAAATGTAAGAGTTACTTTTGATGCAAGATTAGTTTCAGGTACAGGAGATTTACAAATGGGTCAAAGGTTCTCCATAATCCATACGCAGACACTTACTACCACAATGACAACTTATACCTTCGACCATAATACGGAAACAGCACAAGCTGCATGGGATTGGTTAAGTTTAGGGTGTCCTGTGGGAACAACTATAGAAATAGATAATATTAGTGTAAGAGAGATATTGTAATGGCTTCACCTAATGGACAATACATGTTTACAGAGTCTCAAAGGCTTGTTATAAAGGACAGGATACAAAATGGCACACCTAATGTATTTGGTGGGGCTTCTGTATTTATGAACGATGTGAATTCATTCATTGCTAATCCTTCCGCAAACCGTTACACTTTCTTAGGCTCTGAAACCCCAATAAATGCCGATACTTGTTATTTACCTGTTCCTTTTAATTCAGGATGCTCAAATGTTTGGAGTACAAACATCTATCAAGCTGCTATTTATGCATGGGCTTTGGATAACGCTACGGTTGCCCAACAAGTCATCGACCAAGTGGTTTTAAGGTCGAACGACACAAAGTTGGATTTCAGTAACACGGCACGTTTCCAAAGGGGTTATTTCGCCCCTACTGATGTTCCCTATTTTTATATCATAGCGTGGATGTCACGAATGTTGGACTGTTATACTCTCCTTGATGACAGAGGTTTAATAACTCTTACAACAACGGAAAGAAATCGTCTTGACCAATGGTTTGAGGACTGTAAAGATTGGGATTACTCAATTGTTGACCATAATTACAAACAGTATTGGGGAGACTCTTGGCAAAGTGACGTTTTTAGCGTAAATTCTTTAGCTAACGTAGCCTTACCCGATTCAGATGGAAATAGCACCTACTCGAACCCTCCGTTTAAAATTTCGGATGGAAATGGAGGTTTTGTATATCCGAATGGATATTTACAAACAAAGCTGCAACCTTGGACAATGGCAGCTTCTCGTTGGAGATATGGAAATTATCTAATGCGTTATGGATGTGCATATAATGATTCTGCATGTAGGGAAATGTCTTTTGAAGTAAATAAAATGTATTTAGAGTTTGCTGTTTGGCCTGATGGGACGAATATAGATGCAAATAGAATTTTACGTACACAATTATGGAAAGCTACACATAATTACATAATCGGGGCAATAGCTCAATTATTAACTACTGCTTATATTTTTAAAGTTGCAAAAGTAAATGGATTAGCAGGAATGGAAGCTTTTACTGGTAATGAAGTTTATGATTTTACTACATCAAGTGGTTTTTCTAGTTACCCATCTTTGAGTGGTTATGTTGGTGGGGATACCGCAGGGGGTCAGAAAAATATAAAACTTGTAATGGATGCTTATTTAAAATGGTTCAAACAATCACATGGCGATGGTAGTGGGGGATGGAATCCACCTCGATATTCGCCTTTTTCAAGTGATAATGTTTTAATAGGAAATCATGGTGCAAACGACAGAAATTTTATAAGTGTTTATGCTTTTGCAAATTCTTACTATGATGACCCTGTTTTTAAAAATGTATATGAACAAGATGAACCTAACATGCCAAGTAAACTCACTTATGGTGATGGTATGATGACAAATTGGGCAGCTTTCAATTCCACATCAGGTTTCCACGGAGCTTTTGTTAATGTAGATATTTTTTATGCCAATAATGACGGTATTTTAGGTGGAGTATCTGAAATAATAGATAATATATTACCTAAAAAACGAAGTAACTTGATTACATATCTAAATACCTAATGGCAGTATACTATATAACGACATCGGGAAGCAATGGAAACTCAGGAGTTAATGAAGCTAATGCGAAAGCTATTGGTTTTTTATCATCTTTAGTTGCAGGGGATACTGCATGGGTAAAGGCGGGTAATTATGGAGAACAAATTATTGTCATAAACAATAGTGGAACTTCTGACTCCAATAGGATAGAAATACTAGGTTATAAGAATACTATAGGTGATATCCAAACTTCTTCTATACCTGATAATATAATCAGAACAGTAACTAATGGAGGAATCACAGCGCAACCTAAAACGTCGAATACTTTCGATTTGTCATACCCTATAGATGTTCAAACAGCGGAAAGTCCTACATTTATAGAAAATAGAGCAGCTAACGATGTGGGTGAGGGGATTGCATTTAGGATAAATAGTGACTACGTTACTCTTAAAAACTTCCAATTCAAGTATTTTGAGAGGTCTGTTTATCTGGATGGAAACTATACTATACTTGACAATATAACATCTGTTGAATGTGGAGCGCACGACCCATCTGTAAGTAATCCTTTTTTACAATATGCAGGAAAAGGAGTTACTATATATAACGATAATCATAAAATATCTAATATAGTCGTTTCGGACGCAGGGGCAGAAGGAATCGTTTGGGTTGAATCTCTTAACGGAGAGTCCGATAATTGTGTTGTGGTGGTAGGAAAAAATGCACACAACGCAACGGACTATCTCTACATGTTGACAAAAGGAGTTCAAAACAGTACTCATAGAAATACGACTGTAATGAACTTCGATTGGGTAGACCGTTCCAATCACGGAATTTTATGTAAAGCCGACCCTAATGTTCAAAACGATAGTCCTACAAATTCACCAGTTGCCGATACCACATTGCATTGTAGGGATAACACTTTTGATGGTTTTACGATTATCAATCACAATTTAGAACTCCAATTTCCAGAAGCCCTAGAAAATACTTTTAAAAACGGTCTTTTAATAGCTGCTCCTGATTTTTGGACGGATTCAGGTGTAACTTCTTATGGGCGACAAGATTGGTTTGCTAGAATGGGACTTTTACTTCAAAACGGAAGTAATAATATGTTCTTTCAAAATCTTATTCTTGTAGACCAAGGAATTACATACAATGCTTGGGATGAAATTATATACGATGGAACGGCACAATTGATTTCGGCTCAAAATAATGAATATGATAATTTGTTATTCATTAATACGCAAGGTTCTTATCCTGTTTTCGATATAAGACGTTTTGGGGCTGAGAATTTAGGAGGTGTAGAAGGGACGGGCAATAGACCGCAAGATTATAATTGGAGCGCAGACCACCATACTTTCTACAATTGTACTTTTTATAATTATGGTGATATTTTGATTCCAAGAAGAAAGTCTTCTGACTTTAATTTTATAAACTGTCTTTTTGATGATATACCAGATGAAACACAGTTTATAACAGATGCCAGAACTTACGATTTCGATTACACAAATTCGAATATGGTAAACGGATTCAATGATGGAGGCAGTACTACATCATTACAGCCCATTTACGAGAACGAAGGAAGTTACGATTTAAGACAGGCAGCGGGAAGTCCTTTAAAAGGCATAAGCGTTGCGAATACGTATAGAGCAGCGGGTGGTGATGTGGGGTGGATGCAGATAGGTTCTGTTGTATTACCTGTTGTTGATGGTCTACTTTCAAGGAAAAAAAGTAATTTAATAACGTATATTAACTCTTAGAACTTTTTTACTTTTGGTGGTTCGGAATATAAGTTGTATATTTGTATTCGAATTAGACGTTTAACATTATTAACAATTAAAATTAGAACTGAATGAAACATTTAGAATTATTATCAAAAGTACTTCGTTACGCAGGATTAAACTTGAATCCTCAAATCATCCAATTGGTATTGGACGAGCCAACATCAACTCTTATCAAGAATCTTGATATCACGTTGAAAGAAAATCCAAACCCAAGTCTTTCTGAAATCGATGACATCGTGTTAGAGATTCAAGAGGCGCAAGCAAAGGCTGCAGAAGCTGCTGCTAAGAAAGCTGCACCTAAAGGTAAAGCAGAATCAAAGGGTAAATTGGATAAGAAGTAAGATGAAACCCATCTATAGATATTTAATAGCATTAGCACTAGGGGCAGTCCTTAGTGCTGCTATTACTTGTAGTCGAAATGAAGAGCCATCTGTAACTGTGGTAACCAAAACCAAAACGGATACCATTATCAAGGAAGTTATCGATTCAACTAGAATCAAATTCTTGGAAGAGGAATTGGCTAAAGCGAATGTTACTGCACAACCTGTTATTATCAATGTTCCCGATGGAACTACGATTAAACCCACAGATAGTATTGCAATTGAAACTACAAAATATGTGGGTAAAGAAGTACTAGATAACGGTACGATAGATTATGAAATCTACGCTGATAGTCTACGAGCAACAAGATTCAAATTGACCACAGAAGATAAGGTCATTACAAATACAGTTACGAACACGATTACAAAAGTATTACCACCGAAGTCCAAGTTATTTATTACTGGCGGTTTTGACGGAAAGAACTTTTCCCCTCAAGCAGTTAGTCTAGGACTTATGTACAATATCAAGCAGAAGTGGGGAATTGGGGTAGAGGCTAGGCAAGACTTTTCAGGATTATTGCCACCCAATGACAGAACGACACTCGGTGTAAAAGTTTATATTGGTCTCTAATTTTTGGTTTATTACATGATGATTGGTGATGCCCTGCTTCGGTGGGGCATTTCTTTGTTATTAATTTTCCTTATCTTTGTACAATACTAATAATTAAAATCTTATTAAAATGATACGAAAACTATCCTTTGGCACGAACTACAAAGATGCCATGCACTACCAAGTTGGTCAACAAATGGGAAGAAATACCATTGAGGCTATACGCAGAATAAATCCAAACCATTACGAAATCTACATCAAGGACGAAGAGTCTGTTGTCTATCTATGGAAAGAGGTCATAGATATGCCATGTGTTGTTGAATATGACATAAGAGGATTTTAATGCAGAGTCCTGAAAGTTTCATAGTAACCCCCAAGGAGAAGAAATACAAGTCAGGTAAGAAGTTTGGTGACGTAGAGTTCGAAACGGTGACATCCATCGAGAACGCAAAAGACGTTTCCAAAGAAGCAATAGTTGTTGCTTTACCTCTAAATTACGATGGCGAGATTGAGGTTGGTGATGAAGTCATTATCCACCACAACATATTTCGGGATTACTACAATCAACGTGGAGTCATGAAGCATTCAAGAGCATACTTGTATGATGACCTCTACACAGCCATTCCAGAAGAATTATTCCTATACAAGAAGAACGGAGAGTGGAAGCCGAATTTAAACTTCTGCTTTATCGAACCTATTGAGGAAGATACCATATCAATCCTTGAGGGAGGATTCCTTCCCTTTACTGGTACTGTATGGTTATCAAACGAACATAAAACTAAAGAACCTATTGGATTCACACCAGAATCCGAATATGAAGTATGGGTGGATGACAAGCTGTATTACCGTATGCGTGATTCAGATGTTTGTATCTACGACAGATTTGAAGCATGAAAGGATTAAGTAATGACATAGAACTAGCTGTAGAAACCGTTTTGCAAGGTCTTGAACTTCCGATTAATATCGAACATACGGAAGATGACAAGATAAAGCGTGTAATGGATTCTAAGGTCGCTTCGTTCAAGTATTCGAAGGAACTACTGGAAAAGTGGCTAAACTCGCCTAACGCACCCTCAAATGCCCGTTTAAGGTCATATGTAGAGCGTTTATATGGCGCAGGTGGTGATTCTGTGGATATTTTACGTGATGCGCTTCGAAAACCTATCGATTATGAGACTTTGGAGCAAGTCAAGATTGCAGATGCTGTTAAGGCTAAATCTACAATTTTAGAGTACATCCGTCAACTTGATAGCGGACTTATTGAACTTAAATTACAACTTGAGTCCGATAAGTACAATCTTGGTGAACGTGAGTTCAAATTGGGCTTCCCAGAGCGTTTTGCTAAAGGGGAGTTTTTCGATTCTGAAAGTTACCATGGGGAATGGCACAATGAAGGTAAGGATGCTGTAATGATATGTCCATTCGGTTCAAAGGGTAAAATCATCGAAATGGATGGTCTTAAGATTCAATTACCTAAGAAACCATTGGATAAGTCTAAAATCCTTTACAGCGATTTACCAAAGAAAGAACAGTACTGGCGTAGGGAGGAAGAACCAGAAGGTCTGAATATTGATAGTGAAGAGGCTTTTTCTGCCTACATTTACGAGCAATACCGAAAACGTAGAGAAGGTGTTTGGTTCATGAACAATGGAGTAGCAACCTATCTTACTGGCGAAGCATGGTTTGCGCTGCAGCATTGTAAAATGAAGGATGATGGTGGGTACATGAATTTCAGGATAGCACAGCTTCATTTGTTCTATTTTGCAAAGGCTTGTTTACTTGACCCAAGATGTCTTGGTCAGTTGTTCGTTAAGTCTCGTCGTACAGGTTACACATACATTATCCTAGCGATAATGTTGAACTTCATTACCTCAACACGAAACATCAACATGGGTCTCACATCACAGAATGATGATGATGCCAAGAAAGCATTTAAGAAGTTTACGTACATGTTTAGAAACTTGCCGTTTTACTTCAAACCTGTTGTGCGTGGTGCTATCGGTTCTGAAAAGGAATTGGAATTTGCACTACCTTCTGACAAATCTAAAGCTGCTAAACTTGCCCGTAAGAACAAGGGTAAGGATTACTTAAACTCATTTATCGATTATCAGGCTACAAAGGATGCATCCTATGATGGTCAAAAGATGTTTATCTACCTTGGTGACGAGGCAGGTAAATGGAAGAAACCTGCTAACTACGAAAACCATTGGGGTCGTATATCCCCAACGTTTGATGAAGGTGGTGAAATTGTAGGTAAAGCCTTTATTGGTTCTACGGTTAACCCTATGAAACAGGGTGGGCTTGAATTTAAAGGTCTGTACTACCAATCACTTATCAACAAACGTGATGAAATTACGGAGCGTACACCATCAGGGTTGTACAGCTATTTCTTACCTGCTCACAAGAACATGACCCGATTTACCGACAAATACGGTGTGTGTTGGGAAGCTAACCCACCAAAGGGAACATTGAACCAAAAAGGGAAACCTATCAAACACGGTTCTATTGCATATCTTGAGGCTAAGAGAAAAGCCAAGAAAAAGGAAAGTGCTATTGCATACAATGAAGAATTGCGTGCTAATCCTATGAATGTACTTGAGGCATTCAGGGATGAAGCTAAAAGCAATATCCTTCCATTGGAGAAGATTACCGAACAAATCGAGTACAATGAGACTTCATTAATACTTGACCAACACCTTACACGTGGTAATTTCATGTGGAAAGATGGGGTTAAGGATACCGAAGTTGTATGGTATCCAGACCCAAATGGTAGATTTTTAGTATCTTGGATTCCACCGAAGCATCTACAGAACAATAAAAGAACAGACCATAGAGGTGTTCGCCATCCTCAAAACTCCCACATGGGTTGTTTCGGAGCGGATACATACGACATTTCAGGTACTGTTAGTGGTAAGGGTTCAAAAGGTGCATTAAGTGGCGTTACAGGCTTTAATATGGCTGATGCCCCAAGTAACACATTTTTCCTAGAATATATCAACCGTACAGAGATTGCGGATACATTCTTTGAGGATTTACTTATGGCGTTGGTATTCTATGGAATGCCTGTACTTGCTGAAAATAACAAACCTAGATTCTTATACCATCTTAAAAACCGTGGATATAGGGGTTATTCTTTGAATAGACCAGACCGTGCAGGTAATCGTTTATCCAAGACAGAAAGGGAAATTGGAGGTATTCCATCGGCTTCTGCAGACGTGATTACTACCCATGCCTCGATGATTGAAAATTTTATCGTTAACTTTGTAGGAGTTTACGATGAACAAGACGAAAAGAAACAGGTAAGAGAATTTGGAAGTATGGGTAACATGTTCTTCCTTGAGACTCTTAAGGATTGGTTAGCATTTGACATAAGCGACCGTGAGAAATCGGATGCCACTATTAGTTCTGGATACGCCCTTATGGGATTACACAGAGCCAAATTAATGCCAGTACCAGAATTAAAACCTATCAACATGGGTATGACAACTTATACTCAACACGGTAACAGAAGCAAAATAAGAAACACACATGAATAACTTAAGCGATTTAGCCAAGGAAATGTTTTCCAACAAAGGCTTCCCAGACCCACTTGACCCAGACAAAAGTACTAACGTGTTTGGGCTACAAGTAGGTAAAGCTATTGAGAATGAATGGTTTCGTCGTCACAAGAATAGCGATTCCCGTTATTACGACAACCAGTACAAGTACCACAGACTTCGCCTATATGCCAGAGCCGAGCAACCAATCGGTAAGTATAAGGATGAAATGGCTGTGGATGGTGACTTGTCATACCTGAACTTAGATTGGACACCAGTTCCAATTCTACCTAAGTTCGTTGATATTGTTGTTAACGGTCAATCAAACAGATTATTCTCTATCAAGGCTCAAGCTATTGACAAAGTAGCTACCGACCAAAAGAGCAAGTATGTTCTTGAAATGGAGAAAGACATGGCTGCAAAGCAAATGTTGATGGAAGCAAAGCAAACACTTGATGTTGATGGTTTCACCAACAGCCCACAAGAACTTCCAGAGAGTAGTGAGGAACTACAGGTTCACATGCAGCTTAACTACAAACAAGGAATTGAGATTGCCGAAGAAGAGGCAATTAAGTACATATTCAAGAAAAATGATTTTCTTGAGGTTAAATCTAGGTTCGATTATGATGTTACTGTTCTAGGCGTTGGTGCTATGAAACATACATTCAATACATCGGACGGTGTAAAAATAGAGTATGTTGACCCTGCTAGTTTGGTACATTCTTACTCGGACTCACCCTACAGGGAGGATTGCTACTACTACGGTGAGGTTAAAAAGATTCCTATCAACGAACTGCGCAAAATTAAGACAGACCTTTCGATTGAAGAATTGAACAAAGCGAAATCTAGTTCGTCTGATTGGGATTTGTACCACAGAAGAAAAGACAATCTAAGAAGTGAATTTGACGGTCACACGTGTAACGTATTGTATTTCAACTACAAGGTTACTAGAGAGGTCGTTTACAAGAAGAAAACCACTTCTACTGGTTCAGTAAAACTTATCAAAAAAGAAGAAGGATGGAATCCTGACGAGCAAGATATGGCACTACGAGGATACAGCCGTGTTTCTAAGTTCGAAGATGTGTGGTACGAAGGTGCGCTTATTCTTGGAACTAACATGCTGTTGAAGTGGGAGATTGCACAAAACATGATTAGAGATAATTCATCTAATGAAGTATTGCCTAATTATATTGTAGCAGCCCCTAGAGTATACGATGACCGTGTAGAGTCTCTACTTGGTCGTATGATTTACTTTGGTGACCAAATTCAACTGGTTTCATTGAAACTACAACAAGTGGCTGCACGTGTCGTTCCTGATGGTGTATTCATCGATGTTGATGGTCTTAATGAGATTGACCTTGGTGATGGACAAAAGTACGACCCAAAACGTGCGCTACAATTGTTCTTCCAAACAGGTTCTGTTGTGGGTAGGTCTCAAACAGGTCTTGGTGAATTTAACCATGGGAAGATTCCTATTCAAGAACTTACAAATAGTTCAGGTCGTCAAAAGATACAGGCGTTGATTGAACTATACGACAAATACCTACAGATGATTCGTGACGTGACGGGTCTTAATGAAGCACGTGATGCCTCTACACCAGATTCTAAGACTTTGGTGGGTGTTCAAAAACTTGCTGCATTAAACTCAAACACAGCCACTCGACACATCCAAGAGGCAGGTATCTACGTTACTAAGAAGATTGCAGAAGCATGTTCTTACCGTATCGCTGATATCCTGAAATATTCTGACTCTAAAGATGAATTGGTACAAGCCATTGGTTCTGCCAATGTTTCTATCCTTAATGAGATAGATAATCTACCATTACACTTCTTCGGTATATTCGTAGAGGTAGAGCCAGATGCACAAGAGAAAGATTACCTAGAGCAAAACATTCAAGCTGCCCTAGCCAAGGATTCTATTTACCTTGACGATGCAGCAGAGATACGTGAAATCAAAAACGTTAAGTTAGCTAATAAGGTAATGAAGATTCGTAGAATGCAGAAGATTAAACTTGAGCAAGAAAATGCAGAGTCTACTTTGCGTGTTCAATCAGAAGAGCAATCTAAAACTGCACAGGTACAGGCAGAAGCTAAACTTGCTGAAATTGCAGCCAAAGCAGATGCTGAAATACGAGTTGATACTAATAAAGCTGACCTTGAAGATAGAAACGAGGAAAACAATGTAGAACGTAAGTTAGAACTTATGGGTGCAGAGTTTGACCTTAAGGCTTATCTTGAGGGTGTAAATGCAAGTCACAAGGATGTTTTAGATGCTACAAGCGCAGAGCGACAATCAGCACTACAAAAGCAAGCAGCAACACAGCAGTCGGCTATTGAAGGACAGAAAGCCGAGACAGGTAGCAACGCACCAATTAACTTTGAGAGCGAAAACGACAACTTGGACAAGACAGATTTCGGACAATTTGAACCTAAGTAACAGAGGGGGGGTAATTCATATTATTTATTATCCCTATCTTTGTAGCATATTAATCACAATTAAAATCTAATTACAATGGCAGAAGATGCAAAAACTGAATTTAAAGCAGTTGATGTTGAACTAGATGCAGAGGGAAATGCAATAGTAACACCTATTGAAGAACCTGCAGCAGAGGACACCAACGACGACAATCAGGATGATGATAATCAAACTGATGACAACGATGACAACCAAGATGATTCGGACGATGATAATCAAGACGATGATTCAAGTGAAGATAACGATGACACTCAAGACGACGATTCTGATGTAGATGACTCGGATGATGACAATCAAGATGATGATTCCGACGAGGATGACGCAGGTGATACTGATGATTCAGACGTTCAGGAAGATAATGATGAAGATGTAGTCGATTACAACGAATTACCAGAGGCTGTACAGGCTTATCTGGACTTCTACGAGGAAACTGGTGGAAGTATGCAAGATTTCGCATTAGTTAACCGTGATTTCGACTCATTACCACAAGACGATGTGATTCGTGAGTTCTTAAGAAAATTTAATCCTTATTTGGATTCTGATGATATTGAGTACGAAATGGAAACACGATTCGGCATTACAGATGCTGATAGTGATGCAGAAGCACGTCAGAAGAAAGTAGCCAAGAAGAAATTCTACGGTGAAGCAATGAGGACTCTTAAAGCAGAGGGTGCGAAATACAAGGCTGACCTTGGGTCAAGTGCAGCACTTCCGCAACAAGCTAGAGAGGCATTAGAGTTTCAACGTGATTTTCAGGCTCAATCAGAAGCACAAGCGAAAGCTACAGCTTCTAAGGTAGATTCTTTTGTTAAGGATACAAACAAGATTCTAGGCAAGAACTTTAAAGGTTTTGAAGTTAAAGTAGGAGAAGAAACTCTTACATACAAGCCAAGCAACGTTCGTAAGACGAGAGAAGAAAACCTAAACGTTAATAACCTATTAAATCGGTTCACCGATAAGGAAGGAAACGTTACCGATGTTAAGGGATACCACAAAGCGTTGACCTTCGCATCAAACCCAGACGCTATTGCACAGCACTTTTTCGAATTAGGAAAAGCAGCACAATTAGAAGACGGTGTTAAGGATTCAAAGAACATTTCGATGAAACCGAGACAAGTTCAAACTAGACAAAATAATAGCAAACAAAAAATCAAGTTTGTTGACATTGAGCCTAGTAGAAGCAAAAATGCAAAAATTAAACTTAGAAATTACTAACATTTTAAAACAATAAATAATCATGGCTTTATCAACAGCTAATGGGCAACCATTACTAACTCCATCGCCAACTCCACAAGTTCTTTCGACTAACTACGCAACTAGTTTCGATTTTACCGATGTTGAGTTGCCTGACACGTACAGCCAAAACTTCGAGATTTACGGTAATCGTACAATCGCTAGTTTCTTACGTGCTGCGTCTGCCGAGTTTCCTTGTACTTCTGACCTTATCAAGTGGACAGAAGAAGGAAGACTTCACACGCAATATACTGATGTGACTCGTTCTTCTAACGTGTTCACTAAAAACGCTCACAACTTCCGTGTAAGACAAACAGTTATTATCTCTGACGGTGCTGTAATCGAAAAAGGTATTATCTCTGCTAAAGACACCAACACATTCACAGTACAGCCTTTCGCTACTGCAGGATGGAGTATCGGTACTTCTGCTTTGAAGGTATACGTTTACGGTTCAGAGTTCCAAAAAGGTACTAACGGTATGTCAGGTGCATTGGAAGCTGTACCAAGTTTCCACGAAACTAACCCTATTATCCTAAAAGAACTTTACGAAGTTTCTGGTTCTGATATGACGAACGTAGGATGGGTAGAAGTTTCAACAGAAGGTGGTGGTTCAGGTTACCTATGGTACTTGAAATCAGAACACGAAACAAGATTACGTTTCGATGACTACCTAGAAATGTCTATGGTTGAAGGTGTTCCTGCAGAATCTGGTTCAGATGCTGCTAACAACGCTTCTGCTAATGGTACAAAAGGTTTGTTCTACGAGGTAGAGCAAAGAGGTAATGTCTTCAACGGTGTTATGGCAGCACAAGCTGACTTTGACTCTGTGTTGAAGAGGTTGGACAAGCAAGGGTCTATTCTTGAGAATATGTTCTTCGCTAACAGAGACCAAAACTTAGCAATCGATGACTTCTTAGCTACTAAGAATTCTTACGGTGCAGGTGGTACTTCTTACGGTGCGTTCCAAAACGACGAGAAGATGGCTCTTAACTTAGGATTCAGAGGATTCCACAGAGGATCTTACGAGTTCTACAAAACGGATTGGAAATATCTAAATGACTTCTCTACGAGAGGTAACTTAGAAGGTTCTGGTAAAATTAACGCTCTTGTTGTTCCTTCTGGAACGAAGACTGTTTACGACCAAATCCTTGGTAAGAAAATCCGTCAACCATTCTTGCACATTAAGTACAAGAAAAGTGCAACAGAAGACAGAAAGTACAAGTCTTGGATTGTAGGTTCAGCAGGTGGCGCAAGCAACTCTGACCTTGATGCGATGCAAGTACAATTCTTGTCAGAACGTGCCTTGGTTGTTATTGGTGCAAACAACTTCGTAAAAGTTCAAGACTAATACGAAGGTTATTTATACAAAGAGGGTGGTGTCAAAAACTGCCCTCTTATTTTTTACTTAATTCAATTTTAATTTTAAATCTATAATAAAATGGCTACTAAGCAAAGAGTATCGGATAAAACCGTATTGTTCCCAGATTGGGAACGTAAAGAAAGAGTGTACATCTGGGCAGGTGATGCAACTCCCGTGTCGGAATCACTTCAATCACGACACACAAGATTCAACGAATTACAATATTTTGACGAAGAACTAGGATATCCAAGGTCACTTAGATATGTTACCAATCAAACTACATTTTTTGAAGACGAACAGGTAGAGCCTTTTGTCCTTAAGGCAATTGTATTTGAAGATGGTAAATTGACTGTTAAGGCAAATGATACTGTTCTACAGCAATTCCTTGAGATTCATCCTCACAATAAAGCTAATGGTGGATATAAGTTCTACGAATACGATGCTAATGCAGCAGCGTTGAAAGAATTGAAGAAAGAAGAAATGTCTTACGAGGCAATGGATACATTCTTCAACATGGACTTCGAAGACCTTGAGCCTATTGCAAGGGTAATGATTGGTAATACAGTCGATAACTTGACTTCTGGTGAGGTCAAGCGTGACCTTCTAATCAAGGTTAAGCAAGACCCACAGAACTTCTTGAACTTGGCTAACAACAGCGATATCAAAATGAAGAACTTAACTATGAGGTTGGTAGGTGCTAACATCATTAAGTTCAAAGATGATAACGTAACTGTTACTTGGGCGAAGAACGGTAAGGAAATCGTTAAGATTCCTTTCAGCGCAGACCCACAGTCTATGTTCGCTAAATATTTAAAGACTGACGAGGGGATTCTTTTAACAGAATCTTTATTGTCGAAACTAGATTAATTTCTCAACTAGCTTCATATCAAAGAGGGCAATCAGCAATGGTTGCTCTTTTTGTATATATTATATTTTTGTTTATCTTTGTAATGTATAACTTAAAATATAAAAGATGAATGATTTATTAGGTTGGGATGTTTTTAACAAAAAGAGATTAAGATATTCCTATGTTCATGAATGTGGGTCTGTGATGACAAAGTATGATATGTGCATTGGTAACGTTTATGCATTAGACTTTATATTGGAAGAATGGAGAGATATTAATAAATATGAGGGTATTTATCAAGTTAGTAACATGGGTAGAGTTAGGTCAACAAAAACACAATCGGTTAGAAAGTTGTCAAAAAATAATACTGGTTATTTGATAGTGCCTCTTTCTAAGGATGGAGTGAAAACATTAAAGAGAGTAAATAGATTAGTTGCAGATACATTCATTCCGAACCCAGATAATTTACCTCAAGTGAACCACAAGGATGAAATTAAGACAAATAATTATATAGGTAATCTTGAATGGTGTACTCAAAAGTATAATCTTAACTATGGTTCACGAAATGAAAGAATATCCGAAAGTAAAAAAGGAATTCCGAACAAAACCAATCGTAAAGGGGTGTTACAATATAACTTAGATGGAACTCTAGTAAGAGAGTGGGGTACAATGAAAGAAGCTGCTGAAAGTGGTTTTAAAATAGCTAACATACATAAGTGCTGCAATGGGTTGCGAAATAAGCATGGTGGGTTTAAGTGGCAATATAAGGAATAAATTGTTTATCTTTGTATAAAACAATAGAGTATGATTAATTCGGTTAGGGATACGGTACACGATTTCTTAGAAAAAAACAATAGAGGGTGGTTGAAACCAGAGAGGTTCAATAACTACGCCTACCTTGCACAGCTTGAGATATTCGAGTCATATTTTTATGACTACGCTAAGTGGCTTGCGATGCAGAATAATAGAGTGACAGGGAGCGGTTATGCCGACATTCCTCGAAACATTAGAGAGAAGTTAGATATCTTCCATAAGATAGATTCAAGTTTGACCTATAGCACCGATAGGTTCAATCCGCCTGCAGATAGCTATCGCATTCTCGACCTGTTTTACGCAGGTGACTATATCGACGAGGTTAGTCAGAGAAGACAATTACTACTCACTAAATCAAACCTAACAGCACCCACTACAGACTTTCCTGTGTATGTTAGAACCGAAGATAATATTATAGTCTATCCTTCTACAATCGTTACTGGTGTATCAGCTAGTTATATTAGAAAACCTGCTACTCCAAAATGGACTTATACTACTGTAAGTGGTAATCCAATATTCAACGGTAGTGCAGGAGATTACCAAGATTTTGAAATACATCCATCTGATGAACACAGATTGATTGTGAAAATATTAGGGTTTGCAGGTGTCTCAATTAGAGAGCCAGATGTGGTTCAATACGCAGAGTCAAAGCAAGCACAAAAGAAGATAAACGAAAATAGAGCATAATGGCAGCATTACCAGAAGGAACAACACAGGAGGATTTCTATAGCGACCCTACATTACAGGGTGGTTACCAGTATACGAATATCAAAGATATCGTAAACAACTTCGTACTTACTGTTGTAGGTGATAGAAACCATATAAAGTATATTGAGAAGGACATAGTAGTGTTTCATGCTAAAAGAGGTTTGCAGGAACTAAACTATGATGTTCTCAAAGAAATTAAAGGTATCGAGATTGATTTATCCGAAACACTTACGTTAATCCTTCCAGAGGATTATATGAAGTACGTTAGGGTATCATGGGTTGATTCTGCAGGTAATTTTCATCCTATGGTCGCCAACAACGACACATTGATTGCTGATGCTTATCTACAAGATAATCAGTACAACATCTTATTTGATGGTAATGGTAACGCACTTAAGGCAAATGAAAATAGCTTTGACCAAACAATCGTAGGTCAGAATAGCTACAGCTACTACCTACCAAACGATGCCAGTATAGGATATGACAGCTACTACGAGTCCACCAATGGTCGATTCGGTTTACAACCCGACAAGGCTAATGCTAATGGATGGTTTACTGTAGACAAGCGTTCTGGTGTTATGAAGTTTTCTTCTAACGTAGGAACTAGAACCATTGTTCTGGAATACATTTCTGATGGTCTTGAGTACGCTGACCTAGTGGATATCAAAGTTAACAAGTTTGCAGAGGATGCTTTAATGAAGTATGTTGAAGCACGTATCATCGAGAAACTGGATAAGATTCCTGAATACGTAGTGAAGAGAAAAGTTAAGGATGCTCATATTGCAACATTGAAAGCTAAAACAAGATTGTCTGGTCTTAACTACGAAGAATTACTACAAGTTCTTAGAGGTAGAGACAAACGCATAAAATAAGATAAATGAAGTTATACAACACTTTTGCAGGGGCTGTAATGAACAAAGATTTAGAAGTTCGTTTAATGCCCAAAACCATCTACCTTGATGCTAAGAACGTTAGAATAGTAACGCCTGATAGCGAGAACTCACGCTCTGTGAAGTTCCCATTGGGTAATACTGCCGTGACTAGTCTTTCCCTAGGCTCTAATGCCGTATCTACTGGATTCTGTATTGATGGTCTGTCAAACAAGATTTATTGGGTTGTAAGAAGTGATAGTGGCTCATATGTGTGTGAGTATGACACAGACGACAATAGTGAGTCTATCGTGCTTGGTGACAACCGTGGGGCATCTACAAGGGTATTCGACTTCCCTACTACAGGTAATGTAGAAATGAGGGTAATCAACGACAACGATAACGGGCGTAATTTCCTTCTTATCGCTGATGGTGTTGGTGAACCTTACTACTTCGAAATATCTGCAGCCAAGGCGTTGACCGACAACAGCTTCACACTACAGAACGTATCGCTTATTAAAGCACCTCCTGTTTCAGCACCTACTCTTGTATTGGGTAATACTGTTACACAGGCTGAAAATAACATTTCAACCAAGTTCTTATCATTCGCCTACAGGTACAGATACTCGTATGGTGAATTGAGTGCTTTATCACAATTCTCGGAGTTCGCTTTCACACCTACTGGATTCTCATTCGACTACGGTACTGGTACTAACAAAAGTATGTTCAACGCATTCTCAAAGGTTACTATTAGTTTCGATGTTGGTGGTGAGGACGTTGAGGGTGTTGAAATTATTATGAAGGAGTCTGGAAGCAACACGGCTTGGATTGTAGAGACGTTCGACAAATCTAACGAGGGTTGGTCAGATGGTTCAACACAGAGCGTTGATTTCGCAAACAATAAGACTTACCGTGCATTAGCAGGTGGTCAACTTACAAGAGCGTTCGATAACATTCCTACAGTAGCCTCTACTGTTGAGGTAATCGGTAACAGAGTGGTATTCGGAAACTATACGGAAGGATACAATATTGTTGATGATGCGGATGCTTTGATATTCCCTGCATTCACATTGGATTACAATTCAGTTTCTGGTACTGCAGGGGTTGCTCACAATCAAGTTAAGGCAAACCGTGACTACGAAATAGCCATCGCATATCTTGATGGTAAAGGACGTATGACTACACCTCTTACTGCAGAGGGTAATACCACTTTCGTTGAAAACCAAGATGCCGATAAGATGAACTCATTGGAGGTTACGATTAATTCCGAAGCACCTGCATGGGCAACTGGATACCGTTTCTTCATCAAGCAATCTAAAGTTGATTACGATACTATAGCACCCATTACTTTCTACCGTGATGGTATCTTCGCATGGATTAAAATCCAAGGTAACGATAGTAGTAAGATAGAAGAGGGTGATTTTGTATATGTCAAGTCGGATACTTCTGGATTAAAAAATACAACCATCCGTACTAAGATATTAGAAGTTACAGAGAAGGATAGAAACTTCCTTGAGACTGACCAAACGATAATTGATGGTGTTACTACGCTTCAACAAGATGGTCTGTATTTCAAAGTAGAAGTTAATGACTATAGCTTAAGCGAAGCTGCTGTTACTAACTTTACTGGCAGCACCGTATTTGCTTTTCGTAGTTCCTCTACAGCAAACAATATTGAAGGGTCAGTAACTTACATAGATGATATTTACTACAAAGGAGTTGGTCTGAATGACCTTACCGATAATAATGTATATACTGGCTCTGATGATATCAGATATGAAATTCAGGTAGATGGCGTTGCAGGTACTAATACTTTCCAATGGAGAGAATTTAATGTATCTACTGGTGTTACTGGTGTATATACTACAGGAGTTACCATGACAGGTGGTGCGCAATCACTTTCTAATGGTCTTACTATTACATGGGGTTCTACTACAGGGCATACTTTAAATGATGAATGGGTTATACCATGCAAGGCTCAAGCAAGAACTGGTAATTGGAACAGAGGTGGTTCTGTTGGTGGTGATGGTCGTAGAGCAATTATGTTATTCCAATCTAAAGAAACTTCTGACGAATCCATTAAAGCAGGTGCTTCTATAACACTTACTTACGATGATTCAGCATCTGGTTCTAACGTACAAAATATTGCAGGTCTAGTTTCAGAAACCCTTACTTCCTCACAGGATTATCCTAACATGGAAGAGTGGTTTTATGGTGATAATATTGTGTCATCAATGACATATCCTGCAGACGTAACACGTATAATGTTCCGTAGAGGTAATTTATTGAAAACGGATGGTCAACAAATGACCGTAACTGGTTCTACTGATAGGTTATACATGGCTATGTTATCACAATGTGATTATACAGGTTCTGGTGGTTCTGAAATACGTATCGATACTTCCATATCAATTACTGAATTGGATAACGCTATTGTATTCGAAACAATCCCTGTGGATGAAAACACAGAGATATTCTACGAACTTCCTCGTACATACTCAATTAGTGGTAGCAATCACCTTGGGAACGGTGGTAGCGATACAAACCAAAACTTTGGTGTAACACCTGCTACAATCAACTTAGAGTACTTCAACTCATTTGGATGGTATAATGGTTTCGAATCTATCAAGATTGGTGATACTTTCAACGAGAAAACAATGATACTTGACACCAAACCATTGATACCTATTGATGAATACAAGGAGATAACAAGAATTGCATCTTTGACTTATAGTGGTGTTTATGAAGCAACTACAAGCTACAACGCATTGAACGAGTTCAACCTTGCCAATGTGAACTACAAGGATTTGGATACCAAGTACGGTTCAATCCAGAAGCTACACAGCAAAGATACCGACCTATTGGTTTTCCAAGAAGACAAGACACACCGTGTTCTCTTCAATAAGAGCGTTTTGTTTAACGCAGATGGACAAGGTAACCTTTCACAGAGTTCGAACGTCCTAGGGCAGGAGGTGGCTTATCAAGGGGAATATGGGATAGGTTTACACCCAGAATCTTTTGCATTCTTCGGAAATCGTATTTATCACCTTGATGAAGCACGTGGTGCGCTCATGAGACTGTCTGTTGATGGTTATACTGAAATCTCTAAAAGAGGTATGTCGGATTACTTCCGTACACTTGGTGGTCAAACAAGCTACGTTGGTGGGTATGACCCATACAATGATGAATACCTTATCAATGTTGCACCAGATGCATCCCCACTTACTGTATCCTTTACCGAAGGAGCGGATGGTGGATTCTCTTCTTTCTACGAATATGAACCTGAAAGACTTGTGGGTGTGAACAATAGATTATACTCTATCAAGAATGGTCAACTTTATCTGCATGATAGCAACACGACACGTAATAATTTCTACGGTGACCAACGTACAGCAAGTATTACTACCGTTTTCAATGACAGGCCTAATGACCAAAAGCATTGGAAATCTGTTAATACCGAAAGTACTAGTCCGTGGGATATCTCTATTGAGACACCATTCTCTATTGGTACAATTACCAATGCTGAATTTAGTCTTGAGGAAGGTGAGTACTACGCATACATTCGTCAAAGTGAAAGCACAGGAGCAGCTACAGGAGGCTTGAGTACTTTCCAAGGCATTGGTGAGCAAACGACTAAGTCTGGAAATACAATTGGTTTCTCAACTCAATTTGAACTACCTAGAAATCTTTCTATTGGTGATGTTCTTTATGAGTATGATAGTGGAGGTGATACGGTTATCGCAAGAGGTACTGTTACAAGCATGAGCAGGCTAACAAATGCCATCACAGTAGATGATGCTACTAACATGACAAATGGTGATTTCATCATGTTTGCAAAGGAAGCTAGGGTTGAAGGTGAAGCCATGAAGGGTTACTACATGAAAATGACTATGACCAACGCAGCCAGTACAGATGAAGAGTTATTCGCTGTTAAGGTAGAGGCGGTTAGGTCTTTTGATTAATTTTTCGTATCTTTGTTACTCAAATAGAATGTAATTTTATGGATGTGACAATATACGCACCTCGAATGTTAGAGGAATCAGATTACCCCACCTTATTGAAATGGTGGAAGAAATACGATTTCGCTGCCCCTGCCAAGGAGTTTTTACCTGATAATGGAACTTGTGGGATAATGTTGGAAGACCAATGGGGAAAGCAACTATGTGCAGGATTTATTTACTTTACGAACAGTAAGGTATGTTGGATGGAGTTCATAGTAGCTAATCCAGAGTTTAGGGGTAGAGAGAAAAGAAATGATGCATTGAACCAGTTGATAGAGTATCTATCTCAATTTGCAGAAGAAGAAGGTGCTAGGTGGATTTTTACTAGTGTCAGACATGAAGGTCTTGCCGAGAGGTATGCCGAGTGTGGTTTCACGGTTGGTTCAGAGAACACAAAAGAAATGATAAAACAATTATAAGAATATGGGAGCAGCCACAGTAATAGCAGGGGCAGCGGTTGTAGCAGGAGCAGCCAAAGCGATAAGCGGAGCAAAGCAAAAGCGTGACGGTAAACGTGCAGCTAGGCGTTTTAAAAGGCAAAAACAAAAGAACGTACATGAAGGTCGTAGAGTTTCTACTCTAGGTGCTGACCTTGCAATTGAGGAAAATGCTAGAGCCACAGCTTCTACGGTTGAGGCTTTGAGGTCTGGTGGTGTTCGTGGTTCAGCAGGTGGTGCTGCAGGAGTAGTAGGTGCAAACAACGCTAACGCAAGAAATATAGGTGCAAACCTAGATAGACAGCAATTGGAAATCGACCGTGCAATAGCAGCCGATGAACAAAGAATCCAAGCTGTTCAGGAAGGTAGGGATAATGCCGAACTAAGTAATATTCAACAACAAATTAACGCAGGTAACCAACAATTTTGGAGCGGACTAGGTGATGTTGCCCAAGGTGTTGGTGGTATTACTTCCGCAGGTGGTGGGGGCGGTGGGGGCGCAGGTATAGGTTCTGGCGCAGGTGGTGCGAACCCAACCTATAATTCAAAACTAGGAGCAGCCAAAAACTCTGCCAGAACCGCATTTGGAAATGTAGGAGGCGCATTTGGTGGTACTCCAATTAACCCTATAACAGGATTACCTTACGGACAATAAGATGGCAGAAGGACAAAGTAACATAGGGACAAACCCCACGACAGCAGCTAACGTAGACTTTGGTGGAATTATGAACCAAGGTCTTGACCGTTTGGTACAAAATAAAGAACGTGATAGACTTGCAGCCGAAAGAGAGGCTAAGAGAAATCAAGAGTTCGAAGACAGGTATGGTATCAACGAAGATGATTATGTACTAGAGGATACCGAGTTCCGTACCGTGAATGATACTGCTACAGAAGCTGTGTCAATGTATCGTGACAGGTATTACGATGTGTACACGCAACTCAAGGCTGACCCAAACAATATTCAACTCAAAAAGAGATTAGGTAAGATATCTAATTCCGTTAAGTCGTTGAGTGCTTCCAATAACAAAATTAAAGAGATTGGTGAACAATATGTTGCCATGATGGAGGAAGATAAAATTAGCGGTGTCGATGAAGACAAATGGAGAGAAGTACTAGAGGCTACCGAAGATGGTAGAGTGAAAGTATCTATGGACGAAGACGACAATATGCAATACATGTTCTACAATAAGGACGGTAAGCTACAAGACGTTATGGCGTTTAAAGAATTGATTGGTGGAACGTTAACCGAGAAGGTTGACCTAGACGAGTCATTGGATGCCCTTGTTGACAGTATTGGTACTGACCAAATAGACCAAGTTACTGGTAGATTTATTACTAGTTCTAATGTATTTGGTGCAGACCAAAAGAGATTTGTAAACGACTTTATCGATAGTTACGTAGGTACTGATGCTAAGTCTCTGGAAAACAATCCAGTACTAGCTGATTTACTTAATCAAGCTACTGGTGGTTCTTCTAAAAAGAAGAGTAACTTTACTGAACAAGAAAGACAATTCGTTAAGAACTTCCTACTACAGCAAACTAAGGACAGATACGACGAAACTGTTAAGCTAAAGGAAAGACAACAGCCGAGAGCAGTATCTGCAGCAGATAGAAAACAACCTAAAGCAGCAGATATCAATATTGCTTTCCAAGGTAGCGCACCGAAACGTGATGCTGATGGTAACTTCGTATTCACGATTGCCAAGCCAGTAGCAGTTGACCCTACTAAATCCGACCGTAAGATTGATACCATTAAGGCTGATGCTCAAGGTAACCTTACAGTAACAGGTGAGGATAGAGTAAAGGTTAAAGGTGTTCAGGATGATAGTGTAGAGACTGTAGCCGATAGAGAAGGTGTACAGCCTAGTATGATTGAAGAGTTGTTATCAAGCGATGGTTCGGTTCAGTACTTCAAAAGAGTACCGTTCTCTGCCAACTCTACGGATGACTCTGCTCTTATAAACAAGATTGGTAACATGTTTGGTGTAGAGGATGAACTTGGTTTAAGAAACATTCTTTATCAAGACATGGTGTCTAAATTCGGACAGGAAGTAGCAGACAGATTGGTAGCAGAACCTGCCCCACAAAGACAGGCTACAGCACCAAAGAAAGTACAAACTGAATCAGGCAACACATACGAATAAAATATGAACGAGGATTTAATTCAACTAGCATACAGCAAGTTTAATACTGATGCCGACTACGAAACATTCAAAGCGGACTTGTTAGCTAACGAGGACTTGCAAAAAATGGCTCATGCCAAATTTGAAACCGATGCCGACTTTGAAACTTTCAGAGGCGACTTGTTGGGTGAAAAAAAAAACCCAAACCAAAACGAACCTTCTGGGGAATCTCTGGAAGAAAATGGCAGCTTGGATTCTTCCGACATCCCAACGGAGGATGGTTCTTTGGACTCGCAAGATATAAGTGATGACCCAATGGCTGAACGCAAGGAGAAAGGTTCTATCTTGCATCAGATGTTTCCTACCGTTTTTAATAAAGAAACCGAAGGTATTATCGACCCATTGTCTACTGATTACGGTAAGGCATTCGAAGAAGGGGCGCAAAAAGCTGTAGGTGGTATTCTTGGTATCCCTAATCTTATTAATAAAGGATTGTTTTCCCTAGCTGCACCAGACGAGGTACAGGAAGAAATCAACAAACTCCCACCCAAAGAAAGAGAAAAGATTATCAACGGGTTCATGGATGAAATGACTCCATTGAATCAACTATTCGATGTCAACTTGGGGCTGAGTCAAATGAGTGCCGAAGCACAGGATGCTCATATTGAAAGAGCCGAAGGTTGGAGAGCAAAAATGACTCAATACGATAAGTCTATTACCGAAGACTTGGGTGACCAGAATTGGGGTCAAGCAGGTCATAGAATCGCTGTTGAAGGTGTGGGTTCAGTTCCATCCATCATACAAGCGATGATACCTTATGTAGGTCTTGCATCCGTTGCAGGTGGTTCTGCAGCCAATAAGCAGGAGAGTCTGGAAGCCGAAGGAAAAGATATTGACCTTAAGTCCGTAAGTAACTCTGTTCTTACTGGTGCTATTGAAGGACTACTTGAAAAATATACTGCCAAGCAAGGTGGTAAATTACTTTCAGCACTTAGCGGTAAAGCCGAGAAAGTTGTTCTGGAAGGTGTACAGGGATTCATTAAAGGCCTTAAGGAAATAGGAGAGGGCGCACTTAAAGAAGGTGGTACGGAAGCACTACAAGCTGCAGGTGAAAACCTAGTCGATGCTATTACTACTGGCAACGATAAGAAAGCAAAGGAAATCTTCATGGAGATATCTGACAGCTTCATTATCGGATTGTTCGTTGGTACACCTATGAAAGGTGGTGAAGTAGTTTCTAATAACCTAAGAGCAGGGGTTGAGCAAAAGAACATGCCCGAAGGTGGTAAGGTTGACCTTGATATTCCTGCAGTAGCCGAACCTGCCGAGGGCGAAGCCATTGGTGACCCTAAAAACCCTGATTCAGAAGTAACTGATAATCAAGAGGTTGTAATCGACGAGAATCCCGTAGAAGAAACTGACGTGGACGATAGCCCAGATATCGAAACTACAGCGACTAATACCATCAACGAAGGACGAAATAAAGGACTTAGTGATGCAGAAATCATCGAAACTGTAGAAGACCAAGAGCAAAAGCGTACTGCAGAAATTATCCTACAACGTGAAAAGCATCAAAGCATTTCAACCGAGGAAGCATACGAGACATCCAAAAAAGAAGCTACTAAAGCCAGAGAGCAACAATCTAAAACTACTGACGGACATTTGACTGCAGCAGAGCAAGCTGTGAACAAGTCACTTGACCTTTTAGTTGATAGACAAGGTTCTGTTAAGAAGAGCCTTAAGGTAGCAGGATTATCATCTACTATTAATCACATGGTGGCTAAACTTGGTGCAGCATCTGCAGCTAAACATTTAAGTGATGAAGCACACAAGAAAACGTTCGACCGTCTTTCTCAGGAGGATGTTAGAAGCCTAGAGGAAATCATTCTACTTAAGAATATCACATCTATTGACTCTGAACGTACCAGACTAGGAAAAGCACCTGTGAAACATCAAGGTGGTCAAACTGGTGTGTCTGCTACAAAAGCACTTGAGGGTTATAAGGCAGAACTTGGTGAGAAGAAATTCAATGAGTTAGAGGCGAAAGCTAAGAACTATTTTGACATCAACAGGGAGTTATTGAAGACTGCCAAGAGTGAAGGTCTTATTTCTGATGCCGTTTTTGAGTCCATTATCACAAGGGATTATCAATCCAGAGTATACCTAGATTTCCTAGAAGACATGGAGGGTAATTTCCTATCGGAAGAATTGGATAACTTCGAGACATCTAGTCTTTCTGCAGAACAGGTAAAGTCTATGAGAGGTGGTAGCGAAGGGTCTCAATCTATGGATTCCCAGACTCTACAACAAAGAAGTATCCTAGCACGTACTAAAGCTGTATTCGCAAACAAACTGAACAGGTCATTTGCTAATGAGTTGACACCTGCATTGGAACAAATTGCTACACTTGAGACTATTGAAAAACCTACTAAGGCACAAGCTAAGAAACTTCGTCACTTGAAGGAACTTAACAGCAATGTGAAAGTAGACAAAATCATAGGATTCTCTGAAACTACAGGGAAGCCAAAGTACGCATTGGAGAAAGCCAATACCAAGGGATTCAAACCTATCTATTACTACAAGGATGGTGTAGCGAATAGAATCTTCATTAAGGAAGGTTTCTTCGAGAAGTTTACCGATACCAGTAACCAAATACTGAATGCTTCAACCCGTGAAGGGATTTCGAAAGCATCTGGTACTCGTTTGGTTAAATCTCTGGCTACAGGGAACAACCCATTATTCCTTGTTACTAACGTACCTCGTGACCTTGCATTTGCTCTGGCATTCTCTAAGGAATATGGACAAGGTTCTAAGACATTCGTACCTGTGGAATTATTGAAACTTCTAAGGGATTTCGGTAAGGGTGCAGGACAGGCATTGTCTAAGGGTAGTATGTACAAGAAATATATCGAATATGGTGGTGGGATGGATTTCCTTACCATTCAAGGTAGGTACGGAAAAGAAGGTATCTTCAACAAATACGTTGAGGGTAAGATTGCCGACAAACTTGTTGACTTTGGAAACAAAGGTGCAGGTCGTAAGGCGAAAGACTTCATGAAGTGGATACAAAAAATCAACACGGCATCCGAGTTCGCTACTCGTATTGCTGTATTCGACCGTTCTATCAAGAACCAACTTAAGAAGATGGGTGTGAAGAACATCGATGCCCTGACTAAGGAGAAACAAGATAAGGTGTATGCAGAAGCTGTTAGGTCTGCACGTGAACTTACTGACTTCAACCAAGGTGGTAAATTTACCAAGGCATTGGATTCAGGTATTCCTTATTTGAACGCTGCTACACAGGGTACACGTTCTGCAGTAGAGAATTTCAAGGAACGTCCTATCGAAACTACATCCAGAATCTTGCAGATTACAAGTGGCTTTACAGCTTTGACTATGACAGCAGCATTTAGTTTGATTGGTTCTATGAGGGATGATAACGATGAAGAGGCTGTTAAGTTGTCCAAGGAAGAGATTTATTTCGAAACACTTAAGGGTATTTCAGCATATGACCTACGTAACTATTACGTATTCCCTACAGGAAAGAAAGATAGAAAGGGTCAATGGGAATACTACCGTATTGCAAAGGCTCAAGCATTGAGTCCATTTATCAATACTTCGGAACATTACCTACGTAAATTCTATTCAGAATCACACGGTATCGAGTACAAGCAAGATATAGGCAAGGAACTGTGGGAAACAGTTAACCTGAACATTCTACCATTGGAACTAAATCCATTGGATGCTGCTACACGTGTACCTATGGTTGATGCTGCATTTGCATGGAATGGTATCGACTCATATACTGGTAATCCTCTTGATTGGAAGCACGGAAAGATTCCTGCTGAACTTGAGGGTATCGTAGATGACCGAGTAGAAGGATTCTACAAAAAACTAGGTGAAGAAATGGGCGTATCACCTGTGCGCATGAAATCTGTGACGGAATCATTTATCACAACTCCAAGTACTAATCCTTTTGTAGGATTTGGTTATTGGGGAGCAGAGGCTATTTCTGGCGGTGAGAAGAGTGATTTCAGTAAAGATTTCATTAACGCTGCAGGAAGACGCTTCAAAAAGAGTACATCTGACTATAACGAGATTTCGAAAGGTCTAGCGAAGGTAAATGACCAAGTGGTTGATGCATATGCAAAACACATAAAAGTGGAAGCAGAGGTACGCAAAGCGGTTCGTAAGGCTAAAATTGATGATAGTGCTGATGAAGTTGACGCAGTATTGACTAAAATCTTCAAAGACCAACCAGAAATGGCTGAAAAAGCTATTAGTTGGGCGAAGAGTGAATTGGAAAAGAAAAAGCTAAATCCATTCGTCAACTCTTTGAAATTCGAACGCAACAAAGAAGTACGTGCTATTATCCTAGCCGAGAAGTTCGGTGATGCTCTACTTAAGAGCGAAGACCATTATACGGATAAGGAAAAAGCTATTGCGAAAGAATTAATCAAAGAGAAGGTATTGGATAAAGATACGTATGCAGCCTATAAGAAGTTATTTGAGTAATTCAATAATATTTTCTTTGCTCATTTGAGGATTGTGGTGTTCTCTGTGACAATTTGCACACAGTAAATCGCACTTTTCTGACTCTAATTCTAAATCAGATAATTTTCGATTACTACAATTTCTTAAGTCAATTTGGAACTTTTTAGTAGAGGGGTCTTTGTGGTGAAATTCTAATGCGGAAATATTTTTATCATACCCACACGAGCAGCACATATTCCCAGACTTTTCTATTAAATATACTTTTCTAGTAATTCCTTTTATAGTTTGTCTGTGGTAAGAGTTTCTTTGATTCTTGCCTTTTTGATAATGCTCTTTTTTCTTGCATTTATCGGAACAAAATTTACGTTTGTTGCCGTCTAAGTTATTATTGCAAATTACACATTTTTTCATATTTAATTTATTTGTTGACCCCATCGGAGTTGAACCGATATCTTTCATATTATGAGTATGATGCTCTACCAGTTAAGCTAGAGGTCGATGTTCCCCAACTAATACGCTGCGCTTATTCGAAATGCGTTGGGGAGTAAAAGACCCATCCTGATACACTAATCTTACGGGAAGTGTGATGGGTACTGTTAGTACAGGTCTAGGGATTCGAACCCCAATTTTCAACTCCAATTACGCCTACCAATTTAGAAAAATGGCTCGGTTACACCTGCATATGATAGGTCACCTCCTATCTTAGTCACTTGTGTTAAGGGTTAATCCTGTTACCAAGATACAGCCTGTGACTTCCCCAAGCCGAATGGTGTTTTAGTACCCCCTGATGGATTCGAACCATCGATATCTTGCATGTAAAACAAGTGCCTTTGTCCGCTAGACGAAAGGGGCTGTTATTGAAGTATAGGGAATTCTCCTATGTACTATAAAAGCGTAAACACACCCTGATGTAACGAATATTTTACGAACTGTATCTTTCTGTTTTAATTTACGTTAACATAAGAAAGACCTTAGTTGTCAGGGTCTATATAGACTGTACAATAAATGTACAACTTCAATGAGCCTAATGTTGGATTTGAACCAACGTGGGGATATTCTCCCTCCTGTTTACAAGACAGGTGCAATCGTCCGCTATGCGAATTAGGCGTGTGAGGGATTTCGTTCCCTCGAACGTACTTACGCCAATTGTCTAACAACTGGTGCAAAAGTAGCGTGAATTAAATCACCGTTTAAAATAGATTTTGTTCTCTCTCGTACTTACTTAACACAATCAAATCCATGTCATGCCCATATTAGCTAAATAGCTTATATTCATCAATTATAAGCCAAATAGCTTATGATTTCCATTCTTAACTCCTACAGCACTTCTTCCTTTTCGAACCCTATCTTGAACATTGTCATTGTGAGTTCCTTTTGAAAGGTGTTGTGGGTTAATACAAGAAGGATTATCACAGGAATGCATGATAACATCTTCTGTGGTTAATTCTTCTTGAGTAGCTATGATATATGAAGCACGGTGTGCAGCAGTATTTTTCTTTGCACCATTATATCTAAATTGAAACTGACCATAACCAAGTTGGTCGTGATAACCTTCAAAGAAAATACAATCTGTCATGGGTATATTGTATACCTTTTTCAGAAATTTACTTTTACTCTCCAATACTTCATTCTTCTTTACCATACTCTACGTTTAGTGGACATGCTCGGAGTCGAACCGAGGTCTTATGTTAGACCATAAAAGGTCAACGAACTAATCTGCAGTACCAACGAGATTCGAACTCGCAATCTCTCCCGTGACAGGGGAGCGTCATACACCGATATGCTGTGATACTATGTGCTACGTTTTAAGGTGGTAGCAAACCTTTGTGGCGGTGATGGGAATTGAACCCACATACCTGTGGTTATGAGCCACTCTTCTTACCAATCGAAATCACACCGCAATGTATTATTTTCTCCATATTCTTCTTGCCATTCCTACGCCAATTGTAAATTCTGCAATTACTTCTGCAAAGAATACATGTACGCCATCTGTGAGCAAACCTAATAGGAAAACTGTTGTTCCTACTACCGAATTAAGGATTGCATACTTCCTAGTATTCGGTGTTGCATAATAAATCAAATTGAATACTGCTGATGCCATAATACCTGCAGTAAACAGATTATGCGTTAAAGGGAAGTCGTACATGTTAAACGCTAACGTTCCTGCAGAAGCAGCGACTACTACCCATCCCCATATTCTTCTTCCGAAGATGGCATCTAATATAAACGTCAACATAATTGACAGATGCATCAGTACATACCAATGGTTGTTTGGTGATAGTGCGAATGCGCTTTGTGATATCATTGGCGCATCCTTTGTTCCCCATAATATAACTGCAAACACCAGTACAGCTACGAGAACTATCGTTCTTAAAATCTTCATTCCTTCTCTAATTTTTAGTTCAGAGCAAAGATAGTAAAAATATGTCAAAGAACCAAATTGAGCAGCACACGGGGTTCGAACCCGCAGAGTCCTGATTGGAAGTCAGGCACATTTACCACTTCTGCCAATGCTGCATTAAGTAGACAAGATAGGATTTGAACCTACGACCATTCGGGTATCAGCCGAGCGCACTACCACCGTGCTACTTGCCTATATATTTGTACCCCCACAGGGAGTCGAACCCTGTTCCCTCGGTTAAAAGCCGAGTGCATCAACGCCACAATGCTTTGAGGGCGTGTTGATGGGTTCTGTTGTGGAGTCGAAGGGAATTGAACCCTCAAATCTCTGCTTGCAAAGCAAAGTGCCTAGCCAGTACGGACTCGACCCCATAAAAAAACCCTCCGTGTTATGGGAGGGTCTATTCTGTAATTTAATGTTCTGTTGACATTACAGCATATGAATCCTCCCCAAGGGTTTATCCTTAGTTCTTCCAATTGTCGCTATGCCTACTACTGTGTACATTATTGTTTGCTGTCTTCTATTTTTTGTTTAACTATTTTCTTTACTGTTCTTAACTTTGCAGCTATTTTGGGGTTATTATCTATTACTAAGAATAGTGCTGTTGCCCCTACTATTACTCCTGCGATAAATACCATAAGTCTCCTTTCTTTAAATTGTTAGGTACAAATATACAACATTTATTTTAAACTACCAAGGGGTAGTCAATTTAGTACCCTTAGAAGGACTCGAACCTACAGGTCTCTCCGTTCGTAGCGGAGTGTTTTTCCAGTTAAACTATAAAGGTATTTAGTACCCCCGACAGGCTTCGAACCTGCAAGACACTATGGTCGGCAACGTTTAAAGCTGCTGCGTTTACCAATTTCACCACAGGGGTATGTATTAAAATTATTAATAACTGTTGTGTTAAAGTTATTAATTGTTGTACCGAGAGTGGGATTTGAACCCACAAAACCCCTGCTTCTAAGGCAGGATACTCTACCAGATTCGCTTTTACGTCACCTCGGCATGATAGTGTGAAAGATGGGAATCGAACCCACGTAACTCGTTTCACAGACGAACCGCATTTCCAATTATGCGCACAATCACCATATTAGTAGGGATGACAGGATTCGAACCCGTATTTTCTGGCTCAAAACCAGATGTGGTAGCCTTTACACTACACCCCAATATCGATTTCTTTTAGAGTTGAAACCGTTCTTAACAATCTCTGGCATCCCACAGCCTTGTACTATCGACGAGACTCGAACTCGCATTACACACCTTGAAAGGGTGGATTCCTACTCCATTTAGAAGACGATAGTAAAATTAAAGTCGGGTAGGTAGGATTCGAACCTACAGTCTCCTTGCTCCAAACAAGGCACGTATCCAGTTTTGTCACGACCCGATAATGTATACGCATAAAAAACCCCTCCGATTATGGAAGGGTTCTTGTAGTACTGTACACGTCTATTGTTTCGTTACACCACATACTTTTCCCTTCCAACTAATGTCGGTTGTTCGAGTTCTTGATGTAAGCGTTGTGTTTTCATACTGCAAATATACAACAAATTATTTAAACTTCCAAAGGTACTTTAGTATTGGTCTAAAATGTACCATTCTTCTTTACTGTTAGGGCTGCTCTTAGGCTCTTGGAAGGAAGTAATTGTATTATCAATATCAACATAAGCAAATTGCTCTACATATGATATTGTTTGCATTTTAGGCACTTCCATGTCAGGACTGTATACACTAGGGTTTTCCAACCTATAGATAAATTCAGCTTTTACTGATTCAGGAAGAGACTGCATCTTCGGAACTATTTCCTCAACATCTATAGTTGCAGGAACTTGCTTAAATACAAATTGACCTTCTCTCCATCCTTTTTTTGCTACTCTACCACCATTAACCAATTCGGCTCTGGCTACATCCCATCTTACAGGGTTACTTGCGTTTTTCATAATTTTAAATGTTTAAATTGATTATAATAAAGTCGTGAATTTATAATTAATGCAATGTATTTGCTGAACCTTTCCATCCGCATTCAAGATGGCATGTGACTGTAGCCATCCGCTTGCTCCTGTGTTGTAACCTACTCTAAGATAGGTACTTGTACCAACTGTAACAACTCCGTCAATCCTAGAAGGACTGTGGGTGTGTCCTGTAACCATCTTGGTTGACAGCTTCTTAAATTGGTTAGGATTTCCTCTACTTCCATTCGTTCCCTCATGACCATGAACCCCTAATTCCCACTCTGCAACCCTATAGCTTTCATCTAACGCCAACGTTTTAACAACATTATAGATTTCAGTATCATCGATAATTGCAGCAAATACACCCTTTGGTGTTTCTCCTTTCAACATCATTGTTGAGTACTTCATGTATTCCAATGCATTTGGAATATCTTTCTTCCAATCAGAGTTTACAAGATAGGATTCAATCCAAGCATCGTGATTAGAATTAACCACAACAAACTCTTCAATGTAATCTACTGTTTCCTCGGATAAGGTCTTGGTAAACTCAACCACATTGTCAATTTCACCTTTTAAGGTATGGTCATTGGACTGTAGTTTGCTGAATCTTGAAAAAGGATTCTTCTGCTCATGTCTGTTAACGCTATGACCATTAAGTAAGTCATGTAATACACCTACTTTAGGTTTAAGAATCTCACAAATATCTAAGGTAGCAGAAATACATTCTGGGTCATGGTCACCAACGTGAATATCACCGAAGACAATAGCTTCTGCCTGTTTCGCTTTCTTAACTTTACCGTTGCTTACATGCTTATTCAAGTCTGTAAATGCCCCTGTGTGTTCATCTGCTGTTACTTGACGGACATAGAAATCATCCCCATCAATTTCAATAATAACAAATCCAAGTGTATGGTGAAACTCACCAATCTTACCTGCCTTACTATCCGTATAGTTTCTAACGGTACATGCACCAGTTGTTAACATCATCTTAGGTTTATAACCGTTGAGAGCAGGAACTACCTTCTGATGAACTCTAGGATGACCAATTACACAGCTTCTTCCGCTACTTATACCCTCAAAGGATGATAGTGGCATTCTGGCTGTGGGGTGTATCTTGATATCCGATAGTAATTCCATGTGTGGATGGATAATCTGCCTATTAGCATCTAGGTAAGGAAGAATAGGTTTATCCCAAACTTGCAGGTCAGAGTCTGGAAATATACTTGTAGGGTTTCTGTACCTACCTGCAATAACAGATATTTCAGCATTAATAGAAGCAGCGTATGCTTCCATGTTTCTTAAAAACCCCATGTGTACAGGAGTTGAATTTTGACCCCATGACACAATGTAATACTTCTTTCTTTCTAATACCTTAGTTTGAGCAACAACGAAATCAGTACTTGGTTTATTTACCAGTTCTAACTTCTTTGCCCAATCCCTTACCGCACGCCTTTTGACCCCAAACTTCTGTGCGATGGATTTCTGAATAACCTTTCTAGGTTCTTTACTTGCGTAAAGTTTTGTAATCCATTTGATGTCTGAGGGTGTAAGTTTACTGTACTTCATATTATCTGTCCAGATTAAGTTCCTTGAGTTTGTTGATGATGCTTTCGATGTGAGATTTCTCTTCTTCATCAGTACCATCTACCATTAACTCGTATAACGAGTCTATATCCCCATGGAGATTATCGCAGAATGCAAAAATTGCTTCCGCTCGTCTATTATTTACTTGTCTGTGTTCTTCGTTCATTTTGATATTGCTTAATTAATTTTACCACTTCTTCGCATTCACTAATCTTTTGTGGCTTATAAAGAACAATATCATCAGGGTCATAATCTTCATTTTCGGTTAACCAATTCTTAAACATTTTCCAAGTCCTTGGGAATGTCTCATTGGCGTAGCCTTTCGTTTCGATAATGAATCCTTTACCAATGAAATCAGGAGTATATGTTATCCCTTGAACCTTCTTCTGTCCTCGGTCTACCATATCTCCTTTTCCGTTAGCTTGTCTTTCGTAAGATTTGAAAGGAAAATAAAAACCCTCCATTACTCTAAAGGTAACTGGTTCGTATCTGAAAAGTATACCTTCGGCATCTAATAGAATAGCCATATTTCTTTCAAGACCACTCTTGTAATCAATACCTTTAAACGGGTATACTTTCCTCTTACCTTTAGTAAAAGACTTACCTTTCTTGCGCTTATAGCTCATAAAATATGCATTAATGAACTACAAAGATAATCAAATTATACGAAAATACCAAATGAATGATTCAATAATAAGTCTTCGACTGACTATTGATAACAGTCACTATAATTCATTGCGGAAAAAGCAACGAAATCATAGTTTGGTGTTAGCCACAATTGGCTTTTAAATATATGTCTACAACCTTTTCCGCATCATCCATTGCGTTAAAACCAATGTTCTGCATTTCTTTAGCAAAAGCCAACAGTTCACTGCGTTGGCTAACAAGTGGTATAGATAATTGCTTTTTATCGCTTGTTTGCTTAGTCCAGTCCTGTGGTTTTTTTAATTGTTCAATAAAGTGTTCAGTCTCACTTTTCGTCATTATAAAATTTTCGTTGTTATCAGCCATAGTATTTTTCTAAGAGTTTAAATATTTCAAATAATGCAGTTACAAATATTATAGTGGTTGCTAATCCTACAAAAAACCACTTCCAACTTTTTTTCATATCTATTAAGTTCATTTATTAATCTAAGCAACTATCCATACCACAAGCACGTTAGTTGCAATTAAAAAACTCGTCAAAGTCTGTGCTTTCATCATCATAAACTTTACAAGTTCGTGGCATTGGCTTGTTTTCTTTAGGTTCAGTTTCATACATATTACCTTTGTGTTCAACTTTTGGTGGGTACAAAAAAGTGTCTAATTTATTACAGTAAAGCAAATCTACCTTTCTTTCACTTTCACCATATCCAGTATCATAGTATATCGTTTCACTTTTTTTCGTCAAGTGTCTGCATCCAAAACAAGCCCTGTCATTATCAGGGTTTTTATTACAAGTTTTTTCGTGTTCCAAACACCAGTGCTTTAATTGGTAAAGTTTATTACAGTGTTCGCATTTATAAATTTCTTTTGTTTCTATTTTCATCTCGTTTAAGTTTTTTAACAGTTCACTGCGTCAACTAACACAGTATATAGTCTATTGCTCGTACCTCACAACATACCATATACAAGTACGTTATAAACAAGTGGCTCAATCTGTACGCACTCAAACCCTATAAAAGCCACCAGTTTATAACAATGCGTATAATTAATGGCTTGGGTTCGGTGCTTAATCACAGGTTAAGGCGTACTTGCTTTTTCTTTTATTTTTTCTTCCACCGCCAAACCTTGTTCAATCAATCCGAATACATCATATTTATTTCTTAAAAGAACTTGCATAATATTGTATGGCAATTCATCTACATTATAAAAATCATCAAGTAAAGCATATCCTTTAAATATTATTTCTTTGCCACTTCTACTTATATTAACATTATCATAAAATTCATTTGCATCATTTATTTGGTCTTTTATTTCATTTAGTTTAGATAAAGGCTTTAATATTGGTTTAATATTTAAGTGAGCATATTTCCATTGTATTTTTTTGTAGTCACCAATTCCGCCTGGTCTATGTACTGCAATATTTTTAGTACTCATCCAAGCCACATTACACTTTTTACCTTCCATTTCAACTTTTAGAGAATAAGGTAAATACGGTATTAAATTTTTAGATTCTATCATAATTTTAGTTCTTTTGCCCTCGCTCAAAAAATAAAAGAAAAAGGGTTTGTTAATAATTCAATCTTTCGGCTTGTCAAAGCCACTAATCATACGCTATACGTTATACACAAGCACTACTTTAGTGCAATCCCATAAATATCTTTTTCCTCTTTAGCAGTACAGTACCATTGCTCGCTAGTTAATATGCCAGCAATCCCTTTTCCTGTTAAATCTTTTCGTTCTTCCAAAGTTTCTAGATTAACTCTAATGTTTGGGTATGTTCCGCTATAAATTGTCGGGGCTTGCTTAAAACTTTGTACCTCAAAAATGTTAGGCACTTCGCCACAATCCATAAAGTTTTCATCTACAACAGCAACTAGTATCATTTTACCGTTTCCTACTTTTTGCCCTACCATTTTAAAATATGTATTTTCCATTCTATTAATTTTTAGTTGTTAATCCGTGCCAGATGTATAACACGGTATATAATTTATAAGCCAATTAAGGCTTGGGTTTTAATTCAAAAGTTCGGTAAATGGCTTACAAAATCATATACCAGTACCGTTACCTACAATATTGGCTTACTTTCTACCTTTTAATAAAGTTTATTGCTAAACCCCAAAAAAATAAAAAGGGCGTTTTGCTTCCTATGTCAGCAATTTAGATAACCATTGCTCATAAATCTTTGTTGCTATTTGTGCTGTCATAACTGG